>JAFSTA010000168.1 GCA_017450695.1 Kiritimatiellia bacterium
ACCTCACGCAAAGTCCGCAAAGTTCGCAAAGGGAAGGATGTCGGCAACTTCGCGTACTTGGCGAACTTCGCGTGAGACCATGACGTGAAAACTTCTGGGTTTAAACACGGCAGACCTTTGTTGAATTATACAGATGCGCCCTGAAAAATGGACGCACCTGCGAATCGTGCAACTCGAAAAGAGCATCTGTCTCGAAAAAATGAAGCGGCAAGCGTCCGCGCTTGCATGGGAACGTTCATCTTGATCACGCTATCAGTATATCGGTTTCACTTCTCATCTTTCACCGCTTCTCAGCTGGCGCGTAGCGGGGCGCATCTCCGTTTTTCACCTAAGATTGAGATGGATCGGGAAACAACCACAGACAATTTCGTTCCGTCGCCCCTTCAGGGCTTGAGGGATGATTGTGTCGCCGCCGGGGGTAGCGCTTCGCTCACCCCCGTCTGTACAGTTCACGCCCTTTCAGGGCTTTCCATCACCGCCTCGAAGACAGCTTTTGCAGGGTCATGCGACACGCGGCAGGCAACGGCATGCCACCCAACCACCCAACTATCTAACCACCTAACCAGTGTTCCGTGGTTCCTTTTCCGTTCCAAAGAAATGGCGGTGAATGATAGAGATGCGCGAAGCACCCCATTGCCTTCTAAAAGCTCTTTCCCTTCTCTCCGAAATTTGCTACACTGTCCCTCCTTTTGCGAGAGGAATCGGAATCATGTGGGATTATTCTGAAAAAGTGATGGATCATTTCCGCAACCCGCGGAATGTCGGGAAGATCGAGGATCCGGACGGGGTCGGTACGGTCGGTTCGCTGGCGTGCGGCGATGCGCTGACGCTGATGTTCAAGTTGGACGAGAACGGCCGGATCAAGGATGTGAAGTTTCAGACATTCGGTTGCGCGAGCGCGATCGCCTCCTCTTCCGCCCTTACTGAATTGATCAAGGGGAAAACGCTGGAAGAGGCGCAGAAGATCACCAATCGGGACATCGCCGAATACCTCGGCGGACTTCCCGAACAGAAAATGCATTGTTCCGTCATGGGGAGTCAGGCGTTGGATGCCGCCATCCGGAATTACCGGACGGGCGACACCACGATCCGGAATCTGGAAGAGCGGATCGTCTGTACCTGTTTCGGTGTCTCGGAGAACGAGATCCGTCGCGTCGTGACGGAGAACAACCTGACGACCGTCGATGAGGTGACCAACTACTGCAAGGCCGGCGGCGCATGCGGGAACTGCCGGGGCGACATCCAGAAGATTCTCGACGAAATCTTGGCGCAGCGGGCGCAGGTGCGGCAGGTCAACGCGGCGAACGCCACGACGGAGGCGGCAACTCCCGCCCCGCGCAAAAAACTCACGACGCTGCAGAAGATCAAGCTCGTGGAAGAGGTGATCGACCGCGAGATTCGTCCGCAGCTGAAGAAGGACGGCGGGGATATCGAGCTGATCGACGTCGATGGCGATCAGGTGACGATTGCGTTTCGCGGGATGTGCGCTGGCTGCCGCCACGCCACGTTCACGCGCCAGAGTTTTATCGGGGCGAAACTGCGCGAGTTCGTTTCGCCGGACATCCATGTGGTTGAAGAGGGCGAAGTGGCGGATTGACAGAGATCGTGGCAACGCAACACCAGATTCTTTTTGATGCGCGTGTCCTGACGAACGAGCCGTCCGGTGTGGGAGCTTACGTGCGAACGCTGCTCCCGGCGATGGCTCCCTTGTTGGACGAGGGGGAACGGCTTCATGTTCTCCTGCCGTCGGGAATCCATCTGCCCTTGCTCGAATCCCCGCGGATTGAGTTGCATGAGACGGACGAGCCGTTCGGGTCGGGGAAGGGGAGGCGGCTGGCGATTCGATTGGCGGGGCGGATTCAGGCGGAGGTTGTGCATGTCAATTCCCTGTTGACGACCACGAGCTTTCCGCGATACACGGTGTTGACAATCCACGACCTCTTCCCCTACAAGCATCCGGAATACTGCACGTTCTGGTATCGTCTGCGCTGGCGGTTCCGTTCGTTCCGCGCCGTCTTCCATGCACGGCGGATCATTACGGTCTCGAAAGATATCTTCGACAAGAGCGTGGCGTTCTTCGGCAAGCGCGTTTCCGCGCGCGCGGAGGTTATCCCGCCGCCCATCTCCCCGGCATTTTGTCAACAGCCGGAGGAGCGCCTCGCCGCCTTGCGCGAAAAGTATCATCTGCCGGAGAAATTCTTCTTCTACATCGGTTCGGACAGCGAGCGGAAGAATCTCGCCATGCTGCTGGAGGCTTACAGTCTGTTGGATCCGACGGCGACACTGCCGTTGGCATTGGCGGGATTCGAAGGGAAGGGGAGTGCCGTCCGGGAACAGGCCGAGGCACTGAAAATCCAAGACCGGATCTTCTGGCTGGGGGTCGTTCCCGATGAGGACATCCCCGCCCTTTATGCCGCCGCCTACGCCTTCCTTTTCCCCTGCCTGGACGAGGGCTTTTGTTATCCTGTGCTGGAGGCGATGGCCTGTGGCGCCGCCGTGATCTGTTCGGCGCTGCCGGCTTTGCGCGAGGTCACCGCAGGAGCCGCCAAGATCGTGCATCCGACCGACAGGCAGGAGTGGAAGAATGCGATCCAGTCGTCGATCGTCTCGCTGGACTGGCGTGACACCGCACGCCGGAAGGGATTTGCCCGCGCGGCGGATTTCACTGCCGCCGAGGTGGCGCGCAAGACCCTTTCCGTGTATCGGAGTTTGTACAGAAAGAAGGATTGAGTATGAGCAAAGCATGTGAATTGAAAAAAGGTTCGATCATCGGGATCAAGAACCTGCCTTATGAAGTCGAGTCGTTGAGCGTGACGACCCCCAGCGCACGGGGCGCCGCGTCGATTTACCACTTCCGCTTCCGCAACCTGGTCGATGCGACCAAGCAGGACGTTTCCTGTCACGGCGACGATCAGTTCGACGAGATCGATCTGGAGACCCGTGCCGTGCAGTACCTCTACCAGCAGGACGGCGTGTACACCTTCATGGACGTGGAGTCGTTCGAGCAGTTCGAGCTGAACGCGTCCCAGGTGGAACAGCAGATTCCGTATCTGGTGGAGGACATGGAAGGGATCGACGCGATGCTGACGGACGGCCGCGTGATCGCCATCAAGCTTCCGCCGAAGGTCGTGCTGAAGGTCACGCAGACGGATCCCGTGCTGAAAGGCGCGTCGGTCACCTCGCGCGGCAAGACGGCGATCGTGCAGACCGGGCTGAAGGTCATGGTGCCCGAATACCTGACCGAGGGCGAGGACATCGTGGTCGATACGGCGACAGGGGAGTATGTGCAGCGTGCAAACTCAGTTAACAGATCGTGAGACCATCCGCCGGTTGGTTTGGCTCTTCGTCTGGTTCACGCTGGTCGCGCTGGTGGCCGGCGCGAGCCGGATGTGGTGGCGAGGCTGGCAGATGCACACGTTCGGCGACATCATCCGCTGGCGCGAGGCGCTGTCCATGTTCGTTTTCGCCCCCGCCATTTCGGTTCTCTTCTGGCTGATCGTCCGGTGCGTGGGCCACGGCAGGATGCATCCGGTCGTGCAGGTGCTCTGCCTGCTCTCGATCTATCTGGTCGCTTGCGGTATGGGCATGCACGATCCCACGAACCGGATGACGAGCGCCTATCGGGCGTCGCAAATGCAGCCGGCTGTTTGGCAAACGATCGGCTACTTGGACGATGGCCTAAGCCATTGGGTTTTCTTCGGCGGTTTCATCTTGGGCACATGGGCGCTCGGCGTCCAGCAGGCGCTGGTTCCTTTTCAGGAAAAGCCCCGCCGTCTCTTTGTCGCCGCCCTGCTGGTGATGAGCCTCTTCTTGATTTTCGTGATCTACACGAACCTCGTGACGGAGTACCCGAAAACGAAGCTCGACTGCCGGATTATCCTGACAGCCGTGATGGTGCCGACCCTGGTTGCGCTGGCCCGACTGCGCACCGTCGGGATTCTCCGGATGCCCGTATTCTTGATTATCCTGCCGTCCTATTGGGGCGGAATCCTGCTGACCAACCTGACCTGGTTCTTCCAAGGCAAGTGCATTTGGTAGCGGGCGCGAAACAACCGACGGGGCGCTTTGCGCCAGTTGAGAAGCGGGGCGCTTTGCGCCAGCTGAGAAGCGGGGCGCTTTGCGCCAGCTGAGAAGCTGAGAAGCGTGTTAAGCCGGGTAAGCGTGTCAAGCCGGATAGACCGGATATGCCGGAACAGCGATTCCGTGAATTCCGTGGTTTCGGACGAATCACGTCCGTCTAGCCGCAGTGTGACTCCACTGCGTCACGCGCTCACTTCGCTTCGTCATGGTTGATCTTGATGACGCGCTTGGCTTTCCCCTCGGTGCGCGGAAGCGTGCCGGGCTTGAACACATCGCCCTTCGGACTGAAGCCGAGAACCTCTTTCAGGTGCTTGGCGACCGTGTATCCCGTGACACCCTCTTCCGCCTCCACGTTGATGCGCACGTCCGTGATCCCGTTCTTGGTTTCCAGCACGATCTGGTAGTCGGGCAGGACGCCCGGAATTTGCAGCAGCGCCTGTTCGATTTGACGCGGGAAGAAGTTGACGCCCTTGACGATCAGCATGTCGTCGCACCGCCCCGGAATGCGGTCGATGCGCAGGCTGGTTCTTCCGCAGGAGCATTTTTCACGGCTGATGATGCGCGACAGGTCGCGCGTCCGATACCGGATCACGGGGATGCCTTCGCGTGTCAGGGAGGTGATGATGACCTCACCCATTTCGCCGTCTGGAACCGGTTCGCCCGTATCGGGATTCACGATTTCCGTGATGTACTGGTCTTCCCAGACGTGGATTCCCTCATGCGCGGCGCAATCCATACCGGTCGTGCCGACGCCACCGGTTTCCGTCATGCCGTAAATATCGAACGCGTCGATGTCCAGCACGTCACGCAGGTGCTGCCGCATCGCGTCGGAGAAGGTCTCCGCGCCGAAGATGCCGATCTTCAAATCGGGGAGTTTCTGTCCGTCCTTTTCCAAGACCTCGATGATGCGCGGCAGGTAGGAGACGACGGAAGCGAGTCCCTTGACATGGAAATCCTGCATGAGCTTGATCTGCCGAGCCGTGTTGCCGGAACTGGCGGGAACGGTGAACAATCCCGCACGGCGGGCGCCGTGGTAAAAACCGAAACCGCCATTAAAGAGTCCGAACGTCGGCGTGATCTGCAGGGTGTCGCCGGGCTGCAGCCCCGCCATGATCTGACAGCGGGCCATGCACTCCGCCCATTGCGTCAGGTCGGCCTCGGTATAGGCCATCACGACAGGCGTGCCGGTGGATCCGGAACTCATGTGCATCTCGCGGATCGTGTTGCGCGGCATACAGAACATGCCGAGCGGATACTGGTCGCGGAAGTCATCCTTCGTGAGGAACGGGAGCTTGCGCAGGTCGTCGAGCGACTTGATGTCGCCCGGTTCGATCCCGGCTTCCGTCAGGCGTTTCCGGTAGAACTCGTTGTTTGCCCAAACATGCTTGACTGTTTTTTGCAAGCCCTCCAGCTGCACCTTCGACAACTCGTCGCGGGACATCGTCTCCGCCCGCTCGTTCCAAAACTTCAACCTGTTCATCACGCGATTCCTCCGTACCATGTTTCAGTACCCTTGTACTGGTAAACAGAATCACTATACCCGATTTTCCCTACGCAATCAAGCCCTCGTTTTGAGGGATTTTTGGGAGGGGCGCTTCGCGCCCAAGTGGCGGTTGCTGCCCCTAAGTTGAGTTCCACTAGAGCGACTGAGAGGCTGAAAATGGGGAGGGGCGCGCCCCGTCGCGCAACCGCGCGACGGTTCTTATCCGGTTCGCGGTTGCAAGCCGTCCCGATTCAAGGTTGTTCTCGGTGTTGTTCCTGTTGTTTCCAAATCCTTCTCCTAGCCTATCTTTTTTTGGGTTGCGTGGAGGGGCAGGGTCTGCTATTCTAAAGGTATTCCGTTTGCGGTTGACCGGGGATGGGGAGGCCGGGCGGATGAATTTGGCAAGGCGGAAAGGAGACTGGTATGGATGATCGTTCGGTTTATGATTACACGCGGATGTTTGAAGAGGCGCGGCAGGTTGATGAAACCTCCTTTCTGGCGTCTATCCTGCGGAAAGTGTATGGGTGGATGGCGATCGGACTCGCTTTGTCGGGCGTGATCGCCTGGTACACGGCGATGTCCGGCCTGGGTTCCAGGATCATGAATTCCGGCGCTTTTATGATTTGCATCATTGCCGAGTTGGTTCTTGTTCTGGCGCTTTCTTGGGGAATCCGCAAGATTTCCGCCGGGGTCGCGTTTGCCATGTTCCTGGCATACGCGGCGTTGAACGGGTTGACGCTGTCGCTCATCTTCTTCGTGTATGAACTGGGGTCGATTCAGAAGATCTTCTTCCTCACGGCGGGAATGTTCGGCGGCATGGCGATCTATGGCAGTGTGACGAAACGCGATCTGCAGAACGTCGGTGCTGTTTTCGGGATGGCGTTATGGGGCATCATCCTCTTGATGCTGGTCAACCTGTTCCTGCGGAGCGAACGGCTGGACTGGGCGGTTTCCTTCGTCGCGGTTCTCGTGTTCACGGGACTGACCGCGTGGGACGCGCAGAAGGTCAAGCTGCTGGCGAGTTCGATTCCGTCTGAGGAACGGAATCAATCCACGATCATGAAGCTTGGTGTGATCTGCGCCCTGGAGCTGTACCTCGATTTCGTCAACCTCTTCCTGCATCTGCTCCGGATTCTGGGCCGTAGGCGCTAAGCCGTGTGGATCGATGCGCATGTCCACCTGCAGGACGCGCGCCTGGCAGGGAAGTTGAGCGAGTATGCGGATTCGGCCAGGCGGGCGGGCGTGGCCTGCCTCTGTTCGGCTGGAACGTCCCCCGCAGATTGGGAGCGACTGGCGTCTTTGACAGAGACGTTCCCGATTCGGATCCTGCCGAGTTTCGGGGTACACCCGTGGGACGCGGTGGGATTATCCCGTGATTGGTTCGACCAATTGGAATTCATCCTTTCCCGTTTCCCGGAGGCCTCGATCGGCGAAATCGGACTGGACGGGCTTCGGGAGGTTCCAGAGGAGATCCAGCTTCCGGTTTTTCGTGCGCAACTGGATTTGGCGGTTCGTTTGGGTCGTCCTGTCGTGCTTCACGGCGCGCGATCATGGGGGTCTCTCTACGAAGAACTCCGTTCCCGTGCCGACCAACTCCCCGGAATCCTGCTGCACGGTTTTTCCGCATCGAAAGAAATGGCGGAACGTTTTCTTGCGCTTGGCGCCGTCTTCTCGTTCGGTGGTCTTCTCTGCAACGAGAATGCGACGAGATGCCGCGAATCGGCCATGCGTCTTCCGCTGGATCGAATCACGATCGAAACGGATTCGCCGGACTGTTTCCCGAACGGGGGAACCCGGTTTCCGGGGGAAGGGGAAGATTCAAAACTGAATCACAGCGGAAACCTCCTTGCGGTGGCAACCGCGCTTTCCACGCTTCGAAACATTCCCCTGGACGAAATCGCGCAAACCACCCGCGAAACAACACTGCGGCTGTTCGGGGCTGGCGAGCGGAAAGGCTGAGAAGCGGGAAGCAGATAAGTGGCGGCTGCGCCGCCTGAGTGGCCATGCGGCCTAAATGGGGCCGGTGCCTCTAAGTTGAGTTCCACTAGAGCGGCAGCGAGGCTGAGAATGGGGAGGGGCGCGCCCCGTCGCGCAACCGCGCGACGGTTCTCATCCGGTTCGCGCTTCCGAGTCCTTCCGATTCAGGGTTGTTCTCGATGTTGTCCCTGTTGTTTCCTCAATCCCTTCCCGTCACGATGTATCGGTCGCGACGAGACGTGACCGTTCGCGCCATTCCCTATTGCCTTTTTCCCGGTTAGACGCGTTCCACCGGTGGGGGACACCGCTCCTGGTCCAGGTCCCCCAAAACCGGGGTTCGTAACTGGCGTTCTCGGCCTTCCAACCCCCTATCGATTGTGGTTTGAAACATCCCCGTATCAAGTAATTGAAAAAAATTTGAAATTTTTGAAATTATTGTGTTGACAAGAGTGGGGCAAAGTGGTTTAATGTGGGACGTTTTCCCACGGAGTGTATGGAGAAGAGTAACAAACAGGACGATTTCGCGGAAACGCAGAAAAATGGGATTTCGGGCGGATGCCCGTTTGGTCGGTATGACCATACCATCGATGCGAAGAAGCGTTTGACGATTCCTGCGCTGTTGCGGGATTTGTTGGGAAGCCCCAATCGCCTGTATGTTCTTCGGTTTCCTGGCGCTCTCTGTCTGACCCTGATGACGGATGCGGAGATGACAAGCCGGATGGACGCGCTCAAAGCGAAGCAAAAGTCGGTTTTCGACCCAAACATCGCGAGAGCCTTGCGGTACATCGGTGAGAACTCCGAGGTCGTCCAGGTGGATGACAATGGGCGTATCCGAATCTGTGACCGGCTGATGCGGCAGATCGGACTGCTCAAAGACGCGGTGTTTATCGGAACGGGCTTGACTGTCGAAGTTTGGGCTTTGGAGAACAAGCCGAAGGACGATGGGCCGCTTGACGAACAGGAATACGCGAACGCATTGGCCTTGGTAGGGTTTTAATCGTTCGGATGCTGAACTCTCACGTTTCACCGGTCGTGAAAGGAAAGCAGAAGAATGGTTGGTGTCGGACTCCGGCCGACAAACGGCGCGCGTGAGCGCGTTGGTACAACCGGACAAAGAGGAAAGGCGGTAGAGAAATGAGAAAAAGAGAACTCTCGCAGGGGTGCTTGCGAACCGGTCACCCCAGGGCCGAGTGGCCTATTCCGGGACGCGGCTAAACCTGCGGGAGTGTTTCTCATGCACATACCAGTCTTACTCAACGAAGTCTTGGAAGCGCTGAACGTACGAACGGGAGGTGCCTACATAGACGGGACGCTCGGCGGCGCGGGCCATGCCTCCGAGATTTTGCTTCGGGCCGGCGGAACAGGTCGGCTTCTGGGCATAGACCGAGACCCGGACGCGTTACAGCGGGCGGGGGAGCGGTTGGCCGGCCTCCTTGGAGAAGCCGTGCTCGTACACGGCGTGCATGGGGAGATCGGGGAATTGGCAGAAAAGAACGGTTTTTCTCAGGTGGATGGTATCCTGCTTGATCTGGGGGTTTCCTCCGATCAGCTGGACACGGCTGGACGAGGGTTCAGTTTCCGCTTGGACGGGCCGCTCGATATGCGCATGGATCCATCCTGCGGGGAGTCGGCAGCTGGTCTGCTGGCCCGCCTGGAAGAGGGTGAGCTGCGCGAACTGCTGTGGAAGTGGGGCGAGGAACCCCGCGCGCGGCAGGTCGCGTCGGCGATTGTGAAGGCGCGAGAAAAATGTCCCATTGAAACCACCGGACGCTTGGCGGAGATCGTCGAGCGCGCGGTCGGAGGAAGACGGGGCGGGAAAAATCCCGCCACGCGTACGTTTCAGGCGTTGCGCATGGCGGTAAACGACGAGATGGGGAATCTGGAACGGGCCCTTGAATCCGGGCTTCGTCTGTTGCGTCCCGGCGGACGGTTTGCGGTGATCACCTTTGAGAGCCTGACCGACCGTACGGTCAAGCAGACGTTCGCGAGGCACATCGGCAAGTGGGTTTCCCTTCTGCAAGGCGGCCAACGCTGGGAAGGAGAGTTGCCGACAGTGACAAAAGTCACGCGGCATCCGATTGAGCCGAGCGCATCGGAATGCTCGCTCAATCCCCGGTCCAGGTCAGCCAAATTGCGTGTCGTAGAAAGAGTAGGAGAGTAACGGCAGGTAAACCTTTTTTGTGTGCAGGGAGGTAGTTGTATGTCGAGGAACAGAAACTACAGGCGAAAAGACGTATCAATGAAATGTTTCCCGCGGTCGATGGCGTGCGTGGTTGTGGCGGTCGTCGTGATTGCGTTGTTTTATTGGTCTTTTACTGTAAAATGTTCGCAACTGGGCGAGCAGATTCGTCAGGGTCAGGAAGAATTGGGACGCCTGAAGCGCGAATATAAGATTGAGGCGGAACGTTGGAATGCGAATCTCACCAGTTCCCGTCTGAAGGCCGCGTTGACCGCGCACGGGCTCGGACAGATGGAATACGCCCGCGAGGACCAGATCGTTCGGATGGATCGCACGGGCAAGCCGATCCAGAACCAGCGGTCCATCGCCAAGTTTATGAGAAATCGTCAATCGGTGACGACAACCGCGAGGAACAAAGATGGAAAGTAGCGGCGTCATCAAGAGGATTCTCTTCATTGTCGGATTCCTGCTTCTTGCTCTGTGCGCCGATACGTTCCAGTTGACCCGCCTTCATTTGGGGGACCACTCGGAAAAGAGCCGTCGCTTTATCAAGCGTATCATGGCGTTGCGGGGGAGGGTTCTTGACCGGAACGAAAAAGAAATGATTGTCAGCCAGCCGGCTTGGCAGGTGTATATTGATCCGCAGTCGGTTCGCACGAACCACCAGGTGGATGCGCTCTCGAAACTGATTGCGACCAATCTGAATTTGGACATCGGGTTCGTGAAGCGGGAATTTAACCGCGAAGATACCCAGTATATCAAAATGGGGATTACGCAGGACCTGAATTTCTACAACTATATCCAATCTACGAACGTGAGCGGGATCGGGGTCGATGAGACGGCGATCCGCAATTATCCCCAGGGACGCACGATGAGCCACGTCATCGGTTACATCGTCGAGGATAGCGACAAGCGCGAGGGCGCGGGGATTGAAAAGTATTTCGACGATTTTCTGAAGGGAACGGACGGGCAGATCGTCAGCGAACGGACGGGCGGCAGGAAGTCACGTGAGATTTTCGAACGGCGCAAGCGCGATGTCCCCTCGATCGCGGGCCATGACATCTATCTGACGCTGGACTGCAACTTGCAGGAAGCGGTGGAAGAGAAACTGAAGGCGACGGTCGAGGAATTCAAGGCGCAGCGTGGCTGGTCGATCATTCAGAAGGTCAAGACGGGCGAGATTCTGGCGATGGCGAACTATCCGGATTTCGACCCGAAGCATCCGAAGAACGATGACCCGCTGTTGAACTATGCTGTCTCCGCCGCGTATGAACCAGGCTCCGTCATGAAATCGGTGACGGTCTCCGCGTTTCTGAACGAGAAACTGGGGAATCCGCGCAGCACCTTCGATGCGATGCAGGGAAGCTGGTTTTACGGGGGCGCGGTCTTGCACGACCACGCTACGGGTATCATCGACATCGCGACGGCGTTGAAGAAGTCCTCGAACATCGTCTGCGCGAAACTGGCGCTCCGATTGGGGAACGACCGGTTTTACCGGTATATCCGCGCATTCAATCTGGGTTCGCGTTTCGGGGTTGACCTTCCCGGGGAGAGAAGGGGATTTGTGCTGAATCCCAAAAAGTGGTACCAGCTCACCCCGACGCGGGTCGCGATCGGACAGGGTGTGACCGTGACTGCCTTGCAGATGGTCTCCGTCTATAGCTGTATCGCGAATGACGGGATGATGATGAAGCCTTACGTAGTGGATCGCATCGTTTCCGCAACGGGTGAGGAAATCAAAAAGAACAAGCCCGAAATGATCGGGCGTCCCATTTCGCCAAAGGTCGCGCAGGATATGCGCAGGATGTTGCGCGGCGTGACAGAGATGGGCGGCACCGGACGTAGGGCGGCCATGCACGGTTATTCCGTCGGGGGGAAAACCGGAACCTCGCAGAAGGTGATTGGCGGGCGATACTCCAGTACGGACTACCTGGCCACATTCATCGGCTTCGTTCCGGTCGAGCATCCCGTGTTCACGGTCTTGGTCACTATCGACACGCCGCAACCGCAGCATTCGGGCGGATTTGTCGCGGCGCCCGCTTTCCGCGAGATCGCGAAGTTCACCGCCCAGTATCTGGAGGTTCCGCCTGATCTGCCGATGGATGAGGAGGATGAAAAGAAGGCGGATACGCCGCCCGCAATCGGCATCTTGACGGATCCTGATTTGATGAGCGAGAACCCGATCGAGGTCAATGGCGAGGCACCGCTGACCCCCGTTTCGGAAGAGGATGATGACGATGATGACACGGAGGGTGGAAAAAATGAAGAGTAAGAAACTGTGTATGGTTCGGATGTCTGGAATCTGCTTCGGCACAATGCTGATGTTCTCGCTGGTGTCCTGCCGTCAGGTTGATGAACGTGAGATGACGGTAGAACTCCCCGGCGTGACAGCTGCCGACACCAACAAGGTAGCTTCGGCGATTCGCTCCATGCAGGGGATACGCCCCGAAACAATCCGTTTTGATCTGGAGAAGAAGGTCATGACGGTGCGGTATGATTCCATGCAGTGCCGTCGGAAGAATGTGGAAATCGCGATTGCGGAAGTCGGCTTCGACGCGAATGAAATCAAGGCGATCCCGCCAGAACAGAAGCCGGAAGGGAAAGATGCGGGGAAATAGCCAGCAAGAGGCGAGGCGGCGCGTAAGTGGCGGTTGGTGCCGCCTAGGTGGGACCTTACGGCCTAAATGGGGCTTCGCCCCTAAGTTAACTTAGCCGCGAAGCGCAGGGGCGAGTAAGTGGCGGCTGCACCGCCTAAGTGGCCTTGCGGCCTAAATGGGGCTTCGCCCCTAAGTTAACTTAGTACCGCAGGGGCACTTAGCTGAAAGCAATCAGGGAGCCAGGATGGGGGATTCGCGCTTCACAGAGATAGATCGGTTTTTGGATAGCCTCCAGTTTGAACGGGGCGAGTCAGAGAACACGCGTTTGGCGTACGCCTCTGACCTTTCTTTTTTTTCGGACTATCTCTTGTCGCGAGGAATCTCCTCGCTGGAGCGGGTGACGCGACAGGATGTGCTGGATTTTCTGGAGTCGGAACGGAAACAGGAACTCAAGGTCTCGACGCGCTATCGGCGACTCGTCGCGGTCAAAATGTTCTTCCGTTATCTGGTCTCGACCGGCCGCTTGAAAAACGATGTGACGGATGTGATCCGTTCCCTGCGGAAAGACCACCCTCTCCCGAAGGTCCTGAGCGAGGAGGACATTCGGACTTTGCTGGAATCGATCTCGGGACAACGTCCCTACGATCTGCGGGACCGCGCGTTGCTGGAAATGCTCTATGCCTGCGGGCTTCGCGTCTCGGAAATCGCGGACGTGCAGTTGGACGATTTCGATTTGGAGGCGGGCTTGCTACGGTGTTGCGGAAAGGGGGACAAACAACGTGTCGTTCCGATCGGCATGGAGGCGATTCAGCGTGTGGAACTCTACCTGACGAATGCCCGCCCCGTATTCGCGAAGGGAAATCTGGCGGAACGACATCTCTTCCTGACCCGTCTGGCAAAGCCGTTTGGACGCACAGGGATATTTATCATGCTGGAGAAACGAGCCCGTGCCGCCGGATTGTTGCAGCGGATTTCCCCGCATGTCCTCCGGCATTGTTTCGCCTCGCATCTGTTGGCGCACGGCGCCCAGATCCGGGCGATCCAGGAAATGCTCGGACACGCGAACATCGCCACCACGCAAATCTACACGCATGTCAACTCAAACGAACTCCTCTCCACCCACGCGAAATTCTTTCCGCGCAGTTGATGGTGCTTACGCTAGCTGTCAGCCCCCCTCACGCGTTGCGTGAGTAATTCTATCCCGATAACTTGATGCAATTACAAAATCAGGTACACGCAATGTAGCAAGGCTGCCGCGGTCTTGCCACAAGGGCGAGGGTGCCCTTGCTACATCTGGTTTTGCAACTACCTCACATGCTATACTACACGCCGAAGGTTGAAGTTATAGACGAGCTGTTGGCTACAAGCTACCGCCCACAAGCTACAAGCTTCCCCGCTTTTCAGCTGGCGTATAACGCCACTTGCGTCTCTGCGAGAGACCCCATACGAGAAATCTTTGTTCATTTCTCCTTGTCTTTAGACGGGATGACGATGGGTATCGTGTATCTCTTGTAGATGGAACGTTTCAGAGATTCGTCTTTTACATTCGCCTCGATGAACTTCACGGCGGCGCGATACTTGTCCGGCTTGTCGTCTTTCAGATTCGTCAACGACATCCGGACGATTCCCAAGTATCGGTCAAAACGTCTGCGGAAATAGTACCGGTGCATTCTTTTGCGGTTTTCTTCCTTGAAATCACGCAGGATTTTTTCATACGCCTCCCGTTCTTCGGGATCCTCGATCATTTCCGGCAACGCCTGTGAAAACGGCTTGCCTTTGTATCGAAGCGGGGGCATCTTGTCGAGAAAGTCATACGGCGCGTTCCAGTCTATCGCCCGATGAAGCGCCGCGAGGATTTTGATCCGCACCAACATGAACTGGAAGTCACTGTCTTTCATTCTTGTTTCGGGATTCCGGCGTGCGTCGCAACGACTACAGCCGATTTCATATTCCAGCCGTTCGATCCTCTCCACCGTCTGCATCGTCAGGTTCGTCCCCAAATTCTGGATGGTTTCCGCCACTTCCGCCTTGTATCTATTAAATAGTTCCTGTTCCGTTAATTGGCACAAATTCGAGGTTGTGCCACCTGCCGTAACCAAGCAATAGCCGGCAACGATTGCCAACACGAGCAAATTCTTTTTCATCGTCGTCCTCTCCGCAGCCACGCCCAGGATAATTCTCCTCATCATTCCGTTTCTCCTTTCATTGAATCACATGGATTTTCCGATCCTCATTTTCGATGTATGCGCCAGAACTCTCCTTGTACTCTATACGCGATCCCTGGGCATTTTTATCTCGACTGCGGAATCACGGGTGACTTTGTATTCTTTTCGCCTTCATTGAACGGCACAAAAAAGAAAGGCATGTTGGCATAATTTTCATATAGTTTTCTTTTCAGAGGTTCACTCTTCACGTTTTTCTCGATAATCTTGGAAAACTCTGCGAATGTTTTAGGATCCGTATGCTTCAAGTCCGAGAGTCCCATTTGGATGATGTCCTGATAGTATTTCAGTTTGTCGCGCAACAACCATTGTACGTGACGCCGGAAGTCTTCCTCTTCATACTTGTCCAGAAGCTCCAGTAGCTTGGCTTTAACCACGGGATCTTCTTCGAATTCCGCGAACCCTGAATAATAGGTTTTGCCCTTATATTTCAAAAAAGGTTTCCGTTCCTGTCGTTCATACGGCGCATTCCAGTCTATCTTCTCGTAAAGGGCGACGCATGCCTTGACCCGTGTCTCAAAAACTACATCCATTCGTTCCTCGGTTGCAGGCACTCGGTTTGTCCACGCGCTGTTGCCCCGAACAAACGAAATATTGTGGTGCAGGTCAGTAAGGTTGCGAACGGCCTTGCAAACGCTCTCCGGCGTCGAGTTTGTCCGTAAATCTTCGCAGAATGCTGCAGTTCCGCGTACGAGTATGTCAGTCAGTTCCTCGTCTGACAGAGGAAAAAACGGTGATTCCTTGGCATTCATATAGTCATGCACAAACAGACGCGGTAAATCCTGGATGTCGATCGTGTGCGCGACTGCGCCAAGCGCAAGAAAACAGCAAACAAACATAAAGCAACGTCTCATTCTTCCCTCCTTTTCATCTGACGACATGGACGGTCGTATCGTCATTTTCAATATACGCTTCCGAATGCCCGAATCCAGAACCTTTTGAAATTGTGAATCGCCCCCAATTGATGGAGTAGGCTTCAAAATCAAAGGCTTGCTTCACCGTTTCGATTTGGATTTTTGGCAAACTTTTGTCTTCTCCCATAAGATAATACCAAGTGTTCAACCAATAAAAACCGCCACTCGTGAAAGGACGGTCTTGAGATGCCCCTCTCAATCCATCTGGACATTCCCATTGCGTTCCAAACCCGGAAACGACATGACTTGTCATCCTCCTTGCTTTTGACCATTCATCATGCCCCTTTGCCTTGCTTGGAATGTTCAAATATGCGCCTGATATACCGAGAGGGGGCGAGGCTCCCTCGAACAGGAAAAGTTTGTGGAAATTGACCGTATCGGGTGTAAGGTAAACATTTGCTTCGTATTCAAACGCATAATAGGGGTTGTTTTGTGTAGGAGTTTGCGGAAAAATGATATATCCTCCTGGCTTGTACCGAAACACGATGGAAGCTGGTTGGATAACCATAAAAACTATATTGAAAGCCTGATTCCCGCACGCTGCAGTAAGATGTGCGGTACATGCTTGTTTGGGAGCTGTGTAGCGAATTTTTGATCCTATTATCTGCTCCAACTCTCCAATATCCGCAGACCAATTGATCTGTCCTGAAACTCCATACAGCCATAGATCGACCTCTTCGCCGACACCGAGTATCTTTCGTGTGACATTGGCGGGTTCTTCCGCGACCGTGCGGGTGAGAATCCCGGGATTGACACAACCATAGACTCGATCGGTCGCCCGTCCCGTTTTCCCTTCGGGACCTTGAAAGGTGATGGAGAAAACCCCGGTGTCAGCGCTCGGATCGGCATAAAGGGTTTTTCCCGTTAATCCGATCGGGAATTCCACTCCGTTCCCGACGGGATTCCCCGACTCATCCAAAATCCGTAGTGACGGATCGTCCCAGATTAATATAACTTTCACGCTGTTATGCGGAGTCAGGTTTTCACCCCGCACGGAAAGATAGATCGCTTTCCCCGGCTGCGATTCAGATCGAAGGGGACATTGCACAATTCGTTCATCCTCCCCCTCTTCGTCTTGCATCGCCGTATAGCCTGCCCAATCGATGTCAACGGACGGGACTTCCACCGCAAACCACGGCGGGGAACCGTGTTTCTCGGAGGGGGGCGGTTTCAATTTCCCTCCGATCGAAACATATTCCCTGCTGGAGAACCCCAAAAACAAATCAAACTCGTCAAGCGACGCCTTGTGCCAGAAATCATGAATTTGAGAACGGATGCCAGAGTCTTCAATCTCGTAGCCAACAGGCGGGATCAGCTTCAGGACGTAATCCTGGATTCCCCTGGCGATTGTGACGACCTGCCTCTCTTTTTTGTTGCATCGAAGTTGGACATTGTAAACCTCCTGGCCGTAAGCGTTCCCAAGGAAACAAGACAGAAACACAAAGCAGATTTGTTTTTTCATTCGATCACCACCGTCTTTGCATTCAGCGGCCTTCGCGATTTCGCCCGGATCGCCGGTAGTCGGCAATCCTCTACCGTTTGGCGAAACCGGGAGCCGGGATATAACTTTAGGAATTCCAGATGAAGTCGTTCCGCCTCCTTCCAGTCTTCCGTCCACCAGGCAAGCGTGGCAAGATAGATCCATGCCACCTCTGCGGTGTCTGTCTTGGGGTATTCTCGCATCACATGGCGTAGGTATTTTGCGGAAAGTTTCGCGTCATTCAATGGCCCGGCGGCGACGCACCCCGCGAGAAGCAACGCCTCGTCCGCCCACTCCGTCTTGCGGTAGCGGGTCAGAAACAGGTTGAAGATTGGAAGCACCTTTCCCATCTTGCCAAGGTAATAGTAACATTCTCCGCGCCGCATGGTCGCATACGCCTCCAGATCCTGTAACTTCGCCTGCTTCGCGAGTTTCGCGTACAATCGGCCCGCACGCTCGTAGTTCTTGGAAAAGAAATTCAGATCCGCAGCGCGGAAGAGGACTCGCGAGGCAGGGGCGTCGCGAATTTTCCCCTCGTCAAAGCGGAACGGCTCTTCGCCTCCCCTGTACGCCCTCGCCAGCCCCTGCACGTCATCGGCGGGGATTTCCCATTTTTCCGACATGTCATCCAGATAGCGTTTCGCCTCCTCGTTCCGTCCGAGCACGAGTTTTGCGAGAACGACACCCCTGACCACATCCCGGCAGTTGCCGTCCGTGACGGGGATTTCCCCGTACAGCTTCAATGCGCGTTCCGCCTCTCCGAAGTCCTCGAAGAGGGTGTCCGCTTTTGCCAGCTGGCATCGCTCACGCGCGATTGCATTCGTGAGGACGGCGCTCCGGAAAATGACCTCGTCCCAAACCGTCACGGCTTTTTTCGGATCGCCCTCCATTCGAACGCATCTGCCGTACAGCCAAGACGCCTTCCACCACTGCGGATCCGCCGTCTGAGTCCGGAACGGAGCAAGGATTTTGAGAGCCTTCCCGTATTCTTCCTGGGCAATCAGCCGCTCCGCATTTCGGATCGCCTTTTCGGAAGCGCTTTCTTGCGTATGTTGTTTCTTTGCCTTTTTCCGAGATGCGGAGTCCCGAAGCAGTCTTCCCTCCAGTTCTTCCGCCCGGTCCCGGTATGCGGTGGCGGGAAACTCGCGCCGCAGGACATCCAGCTGGGCTGTGGCGGCTTCATATTTGCCGACCCTCCAGAGCAGGGCGGCATACTGGAACAGGGCTTTGTCGTTCCCCGGTCGCCCGCGGTATTGCTTCAGCCAGCTTTCGTAGAGCGGGATTGCATCCGCGGGTTTGTTCATCAGCACACCGACCGTTTCCGCCTTGTCCAGCAGATATTGTTCCGGAAGACCGTTTTTGGAATTCATCAGCACGTCCATGACGGCAACTGCCCGCGAGTATTCCTTGGCGGCAAGCAGGATGCGGATTTTGGTTTCCGAGATTTTCCGGTCGGAAGGGGATTTCGCCTGAAAACCGTCGCAGAGTGCGACTGCGCATTCGGTTTTCTCCTTCCCGATTTCCTCTATCGTCCCCGCGAATTTTTCAAACGCGACGGTACTGCGCGGGAGAATCCCGTCCTTGACCACGCACACGATCTTCCCGGATGCCGGGGAAAGAGGAATTTTGGGTAACGAATAGAATTCCAGCGCCTCCGCGTATTTCTGGTTTTGCACCAGCCACTCGCCCTCTTGGCTGCAGAGATTGGCCGTCACCTCATGTCCGGGAAAGAATGCAGCACACTGCCTTACCAGTTTTTGCCGTTGCGGCACCTTTTTCTGTTTCAGCAGAATCGCATAGCTTTGTTCAAATGCGGTGCCTGCGTCCGCCGGGGCGACACGGGCTGCGGAAGCATCCTGCGTCAGCTTGGAGAAAAACCTCATCGCCCCCCTCACGTCTTTCATTCGAAGCAGACAGTAACCGGTTCGGTATCTGGCGGTATAATGTCGTTGCGTCGAGGGCGTCTCCTCCGCAATCTTCTCCAAAATCGCCCTTGCGCGGGACCAGGATCCTTTTTTGAATAGGGAATCGGCTTTCGTCCATTCCTCTTCCGTAAAGGCATGGGCAGTCGAAAAGCAGAAAATGGCAAGAATGCAGCAACACCATTTGTTCAGCCAGTCCTTCATGCGTATCCTCTTTCGCTTTTCGTTCACGAAGAAAATCATACAAAACACAAATCAGTATATCAAAACGGGAAACGGCGTCAACTATAATCCCAGATTCTTTATTTGGGTTCTTGCGCAGAGCGTTCCGTCCCTTGCGCTGGAATGTTCAGCTTGGCAACTTGTGTTTTTCTCCCACGGAGGCGCGGAGACACGGAGGGGAGACACGCCCGTCGCGTCCGCTATCGCAATACTACCGTTTCTCTTTTTCCGCACGTAGAGACGCGGAGGTCGCATGGGGCAATTGCAAAACCTCACGATTTTTCAACCACGGAACACACTGAATATACAGAAAATCGCAAGTTTTCCGAAAGAGCCATTCCGTGAGTTCCGTGTATTACTTCCAAAGCTACAGCGGGCGGGGCAGCCCGCGCTCTTCAAGCTTTTTTTGCCCATTGCCGTGGTTGTTTCCGATTCCGCTCACATACGGGTGAAAAACGGAGTTTCGCCTTGCGGGGGCAGGGATTCCTGCGTATGCGAAAGGGCTCACTTGAAGTAGTGGAGCTTGACGGGGGGATGCGCTTTCTTCTCCTTTTCCACTTCCTCTTGAAGAGTCCTGATTGCGGCATTCAACTGGACGTCCACCCCGGCCGCCCGTTGGTTTAGGTCATCCTCGATGAGGATATCGGGGATGGCGCCGTGCTTTTCCATATCTTTCCCGTCCGGTAGGAACCATCCATGTGCAGGGATGCGGATCTTCCCGTAATCCAGAAGCGTGGAATCCACCGTGCCGATGACGCGCGCCCCGGTGGGTTCTCCGACGAGCTTCCCGCGCTTCATGGTTTTGATCGCATGCGAGAAGATTTCCCCGTTGCTGGCGGTCGTTTCGTTGCAAAGCACCACGATCGGCTTGTCCCAGACCGGATGCGCCATGTAGCCACGCAAGAGATATCCGGGCGTCGATCCGCGAAAGACGGCGTACGAGTGGGTCGTACAGCACAACACTTGCAGGATTCGGTCGGCGACAAAACCACCAGAGTTGTTCCGGACGTCGATAATCATTCCGTCACGCCCGTACCCTTCCGCGAAGATATCCTCTTCGAACTGGTAGTAGTCCTTCATTTTCATCGCCGCGATGTCGAGATAGCCAAGCCGATTGTTGGAGATACGGTGAACCCGCTCCCGCAATTCGTCAGAATAGGCGCGCTTCATCAACTTGCGGATTTCGGGATATGTTGAGGTGCGGATTTTCACCTTCAGCGGTTCCGTGTCCTTGCGTTGAACGGTCAGTGTTACGATTGGTTGCGCGTATCCGTTCAGGACTTCGCTTTCATCTTGACCGGAGGTGACAGGGTGACCATCCACCTCCAGAATGATGTCACCCGGTTTCAGGTTCGCGGCGGATGGATCTGCCGGGCCACCGGGTACGACGTAACGGACACGCCACCCTTTTCCCTTGTGTTCGGTGTCGAAAAGAACGCCCAGATGTGCGGTCGTGACTGTCCACGACTGGAAGCATGGCGTCTTCTCCCACTCCTTCTCGTAAGTGGGCGTCGGGGAGAATCCGAGATGCGAGGAGTTCAATTCGCCGAGCATCATGAGCATGACACGGGTGAATACCGAGTAGGTCGGCGCATAACGGGCTGCAAGACGGTATTTCTCCTTGACAGCCTCCCAGTTTGCGCCGTGGAAATGATCGTCGTAAAACTGGTCCCGCAATTTTCCCCAGGCGGTCAGGAATGCCAGTTCCTGATAGTCGGAGAGGTCGGTCGTCTGGTAAACCTGGAAGGGGAATTTGGTTGTGAAGTGGGCGGGAAGCTCTCCGCTGATCCACAACGGCTTGTCACCTTTCTTCAGCCAGCCGACGATCTGACCGCTGGTGTCTGCCAGCTTTTCGGGTTTCAGTTTGTTCGGAATGCGGATCCGGTAAGTCACGCCGTTGTTCTGGTAGAGGAGCGCTCGGCTATCGGAGGCGAAATAAGGTAACTTTCCGGGGATTGGCAATCGGCGGACCCTTTTGTCCAGATCGGTGAAATCAATGACAAGGTCCTTCGGTTTCTCGGCGGCAGCCGCCTCTTGCTTTTTTCCTTTGGTGGAATCGTCCTCTTTCTTTTTCTGTTGCGCGACCTCAGCCTTGTCCTGGGGCGGCGCGTTGGTGGTGGCGACCTCAGCCTTGTCCTGGGGCGGCGCATTGGTGGTGGCGGGTTTCGCATGAGGGGCAGAGGCGTTGTCGGCGACGAGCTTGCGCGCGTCGTCGAATTTCTTGGGAAGATCCTCTTTCGCTTCGTCTTCCGGATTCAGCCAGACGTAGAAAATGTTGTACAGTTCGGAATCGGGGCGGACACCCGCAAACGCAATCAGTTTTCCATCGGGAGACCAGCAGGGATTGATATCGCTCTTGTAGCATCGGGAGAGGTTGTACGGTTCGCGCGAACCGTTGATGGGAAAGATCCAGATGTCCTTGTTCCCATAGCAGTCGCCGATGGAGGCGACGATCCACTTGCTGTCCGGCGACCACATGTAGTTCTCGGCGCGGGCGGCGGCGGGACCGGTCGCGGTTTCTTTCCCGTCCAGACCGCAGATGTGGATGCGCCCCAGCGAATCCTGCCAGGAAAGTTGTTTCCCGTCGGGGCTCAGCTTGAGGTTCTCCCTCCGCCAGCTGTCGGTGGTGAGGCGTTGTTTCTTGAAGGTGAAGTTCTCCCACCACTGGCGCTTTGCGTCCGTACGTTCAGCTTTCCAAATATCGACGGCATCGCCCCTGTCGGAGAGATAGAAAAGAGCCTTCCCGTCCTTGGAGAAGACGCACTCGCGTTCGTGCGTGCGCGTCTCCCCGTGGACCAGATGCGGAATCCGCACGACGGTATCCATCACGTAGAGGTCTCCACCTGTCGTGAAAGCCATTTGCATTCCATTCTCGGAAAAGGAGAGCGAACCGGTAGAGTCGTTGTTCCAGAGCGAGGTGTAAAACCGACGGCGCGTGGTGGGGCGGCGCGGGGCGGCGCGAGCTGTCAGGATGAGTTTGCGAGCTTCCTTTACCGGCGACCTCGGATCGATCCGGTAGAAGTCGAACCCCTTCCGGAAAATCATCGTCGTTCCGTCTCCGGAGAGCGTCGGCTGCATAACAGAATCGTCCTTGAAGAAAGTGATTTGGATCTCTTTTTTTTCGGTCAGGTCGTACTTCCAGACGTTCAGGCATCCGTCCGCCTCGGAGACGTAGTAGAAGCCTTTTCCATCGGGTGTCCAGATAGGGGATCTGGATTCAGTCTCACGTTTGAGCAGGCAGGTGAATCGCTTGGAGTCAATCGAATAGAGCCATAGCTGGCGGGCGAGCGAGGAATGCGTTCCCTTGCGGAAGATCGATTCTCCTTTCCGGGTGAACAGGAGTTGTTTCCCGTCCGGCGAAAGCGACGGGTCAAACCCGTGGTTGTCGAAATACACGTTAGGCGCGGCGCGCCGGTCTGCGGGGATTTCGGCAATCCGGCCCGCCAGCGGGTCAATGGGGGAGACGCCGATCTCCGTATGGATGAGCAGGTCGCGTCCTCCATGAATCCAGGCGTATGGATACGTGGACTCTGAATGGAAGGTCAATTGGCGGACGTGCTCGCCTTGGATATCCATCACGAAGATTTTGCGTCCCCCGTCACGGTCGCTGCAGAATGCGATCTTCTGCCCGTCGGGAGAGAGGACGGGGCAGGAGTTCTTCGATCGGTCCGTCTGCAACGGCGTCGCGGCCCCTCCTTCCGACGAGGCTTTCCAAATGGAATCCGCCCACTCGAAGACGAAGAATTTCCCGTCCTGCGAGAGCGAGGGGCGCGACCCCAGATAGATGCGGTCCTGCAAGGGGATTTCCCCGTTCGGTTTCTGAACCTGGTTCTCCGCACGGACGGAGAAGACGGCGACGGTTCCGAATACGAATGCGATGACAAAGAATGGTTGAATTTTCATGTCCTGTATTCTACACGAAATCGCCCCTGTTTGCTATCCCGAAATTCGCGCCAGCTGCGTAGCGACCGTGCCCTCGCCGTCGGCTTTCGGGGAAACTGGGTCAGATAAGTGGCGGTTGCACCGCCTAAGTGGTCTTGCGACCTAAATGGGGCTGGCGCCACTAAGTTGACTTAGCCGCGAAGCGGCAGGCGTATGTCGTATGTCCTTTCCCTCACGCAGCGCGGACAAGTCGTTCAATCGGGGAAGCGACACTTGTCGCTTTTACGTGGCAACAGAACAGAATGAAGCGGCAGGATGAACTAAGAATGTAGAACTCGAAACTGATAGGCGAGCGTTATTGTATATTTGGACAACAACTTCAACAACGGATAGACAACTCGCTGGCGGTCGTCGCGCAACCGCGCGACGGTTCTTATCCGGCTTGCGGTTGCGAGCCGTCCGAATTCAAGGTTGTTCTCGATGTTGTTCCAGTTGTTTTCCGCTCAGGTTCTGCGCCGGGTTAGCGGGTGGGGCCTTTGTGCAGGAGCTGGAGAATGGATTGCGAGGTGGCGTCGTAGTTGAAGATGGTGAAGCCATCGGCGTTCGCCTCACGCGCGAATTGGATTTGCTTCGCGACGCGGACGGCATCTTTCCGGTTGCTCCAGCAGGAGAGTCCGATTCCGGGATAGAGCTTGACCTTTCCCGCCACGTTCCGCTGGTTGGTGACCTGACTGCGGAAGCCGGAGTTCGCCTCCGTGTAGTCCATCGGGTGAACGGCGTCGAGCCAGCCGTTCTGGCACCAGAGTCCCCAGTCCTGTCCGATCGACTGCTTTGTTCCCGGCCAGCTCTGGAAGACGGCGGCGGAGATCGAGCACTTCGGATATTTCTTGTGGACGATGGTTGCGGTTTCCCGGACGACTCGCGTGATCTGTGCGCAGCGGAAGTCGTTCCAATCGGCTTTCAAGACAGATTTCGTATCGCCCGGCCAGTTGGTGACCGCATGTTGCACAAACGCCTCAAAGCGCGAACGGCATCCAGGACAGAAGCAGGAATCGGAGTCCGGATACCGGATGTAGTCGAAGTGAATCCCGTCCACGCCCTTGCCCGCCAGTTCGACCATCGCGTCGATTTCCAGCTGCTGGTTGGCTGGATGCGAGGGGCAGAGCCACTTTGCTTTGCTTGTTCCGTCCCTCCCGACTTGCGTCCGTCCCTGCCGTTCCAGTTCCGCCACTTCTTCATCGCTCGCCTTCCCGAAGGTGTTCCAGCAGACCTTCCAGACATGGCACTCGATTCCGTATTTCCGGCAGGCGGCGAGACAGGTTTCCAGCGCGTCTCCGCGTTCTTTGAAATCGCGGCTGGGCGCGAGTACCTTTGAGGCATAGCTGGCGTTGGCACCCCAAGCCATGTTGGGAATGATGGCAGTGAAACCGTTTTCCTTCAGCTGCCGGATCGCCTCGTCCCAGGTCAGTTCGGAAACGCCCCAGGGCGAATGGCACCAGTAGGCGCGGTACTCGCCCTTCTTGGAGGGGATGGAGGCAAGCCATCGCGCGGCCGCCCGTTCTTCTTCCGCCTCTTTCCTTTCCAGTTCCTTGAAGTGGTTTTTCCACGCGGGGACGAGTTCGGCGGCGATGTCGCGCAGGAGCGGCGCCGAATCGCCGTACCAGACATGACTGAAGAATGCGCCCGACGGCGTCAGGCAGATGGCGGGATACTCGGTGCGATCGCCGTTTGCCCGTTTCCATGTCGCGATGGTCCGTACCGGCGTTTCGCCATTCCCGACTATCGCCGCCCACTGGGTGGAATGCGGGATGTATTCGGGCTGTTTCTGGAATCCGTCTTTCATTTTGAGAAATCCCGTCAGGGGCGAGGGTTCGCGGATCGTCTGCTTGTAATTCAGTCCGATCAGCGAAAGGATCTCGTTCGGGATCGAATAGAAGAAGAGGAACTTTCCGCCCTGCTCGTGATACTTGCGGAGCGTGGCGAGGAGCGAATCGGGGACGCGCGGGTTGTAGGGCAGGCAGACGAGCGGAATCCCCTGGAGTGTCTGATCCGTCACGTCGAGGTCGGCGACAGTCAAGGCGGGGAGACCGATCGTGTCGAACGACGCTTGGAGATTGTGCGCGAACTGGTAGAATCCTTTGGATTCGCTTTTGATGGCGTTCATCTGGGAATCGGCGCGGATGATGATGGCCTCTGGCTTCTGGGGTACGGGCAGTCCGATGTTGGCCAACCCCAACTTCGATTCTCCATCGACTCCGTGCCACGCCGAGAATCGGATGCATTCAATCTTCCCCCAACCCTGCGGTTTTCCCTCGAACGACATCGCCGCCTTTTTCACGATGATGCGCTGCCATTCTTCCGACTCTTCGATTTCAGGCGAACAGGAGTACCATCCGTTTCCGCTCTTGAGATAGAACGAGAAGTGCGAGACGGGACCGTACTTTTCGCAGAAGACGTCGAACGCAATCGCGCTGGCATCCCGCAGATCCAGCTTGACCGGAATATCCCAGGACGCCCGTTCTTTCTCGTTCCCGTTTAGGTGGACGCCGAGTTCCGCGTAGTTTCCCCTCCAGGCGACGGACGAGGAGACGTTGTCCTGCGGCAGGATCGTCTTTCGCGCGCTGGCGTCATCCTGAATCTGCTTCCATTCGGGAATCAGGTTCAGCGACTTCGCTTCGGGCGCGGAGGGGATGGCGGCAGCTGCCGCCATCGACAGAAGGCTTATGGAAACAAGAGTGGTAAAACTGCGGTTGAACATACTTTTTCCTTTTTTTGGTCGTTTCGTTTCAGGGTGGTGCGATCGGCTTGAGACGGGAATGTCCGACGCGGACATCGGGTCACTGACTGATCTTCACGTTTTGGAAGAGAAAGGTATTGGGGCATTTCTGGAGCGGCTTCCCGCTCATGATCGTCACGTTCCGAAGTTCCACCTCCTCGGTCGGGTGGTAGGGATAATCCTCGACGTAGTCCGCACTCCGCTTGTCGGGATTGAAGTCGGAGAACAGGTACGGGCCGTTGTACTTTTCTGGATGGTTGGAGTCGTCGATCTTGAGTCCGTCCACCAGAATACGGCGCGGCGCATGGCAGGGATACCCGAAATTGTGCCTTCCCGTGTAGTGGCCACCGAACAACTGGCCGGTCGCCTTGTCGCCGCAAGAGGGAATGAAGACGCAGTTGCGGATGATGACGTCGCCGTTCCACGTGCTGCCGTAGTCGGCTCGGAGGTTGATGAAGCTACGTCCGTAAACCGTCGAGTTTTCCACAAGGAACGTGCCGTACCCGATCGCGTTGATCCCCATGTATCCAAGGCGGCAATTCCGGATGGTCGCGTTCGCCACGCCCATGTGCGCGTCGAAGCGCGAGAACTCGCAGCCGTCGTAGAGGAGGTTCTTGCAGTAGTTGGAACCGAAAAGCCCCCAGTATTTCCGGTTCAGGATGTCGGTGGTCTGTCGGCAGTTGACGAACGCGACATTCACGGAGCGGTTCGCGCCGAGGTCGTACGACCCCATGCTGACGGGCTTTCCCGCCGCCCCGATGGTGACATAGGTCTTGTGCGCGGTCAGGACGCAATTGGTGATCAGCACGTTCGCCGCGTGGGAGACCGAGAGGAATCCGTGGTAGGGTGCGCCGTGGTCGCCCTCGCCGGTGATTTCGTGCCGGATCGATTCCACGCGAACATTCGAACGTTGGATCGTGAATCCGCGCGCGTAATAGTTGTATTTCGACACTTCCCGGTTCGCAATGGTCGTAAAGACGCCGCCCTTGATTGTCAGCGGTTTCTGGTCGATCGGGAACATGGTGATCGCGGTGACGACTTCGTAGTCGCAGGTGACTGGCGTCGATTCGTCGATCTCTCCCTTCGCGTTGGCGAGGAACACCTCCTGCATCGGCGTACCGTTGTTCCGGTTCAACCCGAAACGGATGTACTGCTTCACGTTCTTGTTCTGCACCCAGACCAGCGCGTCGCAGGGCAGGGGAACGCCGAGCGAGCGGGCGCCCCGCCTCAGCGAGGTGACGCCCTTGACCGGCACCTCCTTTTGCGTCGAGACAACACGGAAGATTTCGGCCTTGTTGTTTTCGACCGCCATGTCGTCGATGATGAACTTCGCCTTCCCGAAATCAACGTCGGTCTGGATGAGCGCGGTTTTCGATCCCTTCCCGATGTAGTACGTCTTCCCGTCCGTCGCCTTCACGGGAAGCCCTCGCTCGTTGGCGGCGGCATGGGTTGCCACAATCGCCGCCTGGTCGTCGGTTTTCCCGTCGCCGACCGCGCCGAACTCCTCGTATGTCAAAAACTTTTGCGCGTGAACCGTTCCGCAGAGAAGCAAAGCGGAAAAAAGAATCGGAATTGTCTTCATATGTCTCGCCCTTTCGCCACCATGTTACCATAATCAAACCTGCCTAGCCAAGCCTTTTAGCCGGGGAAGTGGGGCGCTACGCGCCAGCTGAGAAGCTGAGAAGTTGACTGGTTGAAAGGCTGAGAAGAACAAACATGCGACAGGTGACGGGGCATGTCGCACGTTCGCCGTTTCCGCATTTGGTGGCACGGCATAGTTTCCGCGCGTTTCTCAGCCACCCGCCACCCGCTACCACCTACCCGCCACCCGCTACCAGCCGCTAGCTACCAGCCAACAGCCTTTGGAAGGAGCGGGGAGGGATGGTGCCGCTTTGGTTGCGGTACCGCCAGGTGCGGGGTTCGGGTGTCGGGTTGCAGAGGAAGAGGGCGGTTTTGCCGTCGGGCGTTTTCCAGGCGGAGTGGATGACGGCGGGAAGGCGGCGGACCTCCGTTTTCATCAGCGCCTCTTTCGTGAAGATCATCCGCTGGCAGAACGAGACGTCGATCTCGTCGCAGGAGAATCCTTCGGGCGTGAGCATCTCGCCGTCGTAGAGGTAGGCCAGGTTGGCGTGGTAGAAACGCGCCGCCTCCAGCAGGAAATCGCGGACGGGCGCGTGGCGCGGGTCGGTGAAGATTTCCATTTTCACGTTGCAGACCATCGGCTGGCATCCCCAGATCACGGTGCGTCCCAGCTCGTAGTAGAACTGCACGGGATAGAGCGCGTTCCAATCCCGCTCGGCCTTCCATTTGTCTTCGGGCGGCCAGAGCGGATCCCACGGCATCGTGCCGTCGGGATGCGCGTAGTTCCCGAAGAGCGCATACCCGTGTCCGTGGTGGACGGCGGGAAAAACGGGGTAGATTCTGCCGAGCCATCCGCCCATCCGCTCGTTCGAGATCGTGTTGCAGACGATGCTCGCGTCGAAGAGATCCAGATAGGCTTCGGAGGCGAACTCGGTGCTGAGAACCAGATTCGGATGACGCGCCTTGATGGAACGGATGAAGGCGCGGTATCCCTCCGCCTGATAGTTCCCGTATCCCTTGATGTGGCGGTGCGCGGGATTGTAGCAGGCGTTGAGCGTCGCCCCTCCGATCATGTCCGTGTAAACCCCGTCGAGTCCCGTCGCGGCCAGCTTGTCGATCACCGCGCCCAGCCGGTTGAAGAACACGGTGTTCTCGCCGCACATGGTGACCAGTTCGTGCCGGTTGTACTTGTTGAAGACATGGCCGGCGATCTTGCCGTCCTTCTTCACCACCGCGCTCTTCTCCGCGTCGGGGCACCAGCTCGCCGTGTTGCGGTCCCAGCACACGCCGTTGACGTAAACCTGCGCGTAAACCCCGTTCCGGTGGAGGTCGGCGACCGCTGCCCGGAACGCCTCTTCCCCTTCGCGAGGGGGCCAGAAATCGGGATAGTCCGTGTCATACGGATTGTGGTGCCACCAATACCAGTCGAGCGCGACGGGAATCTCCTTGCCGAGTCGTTTTTGGAGTTCCAGAACCGGAGGCACCACGTTGGTGATCGCACCCCGGTTCCACACCCAGAGTCCGATGTTGCGGAGTTTGTCGGGCGTGGTTTTCGGACGGCTCCACTCCTGCTTCGCGCTCCATTTCTTGTAGTCCTGCGCCACGCCGAACCAGCCGTCTTCCGTCGGTTTGTATCCGTAACGGTAGGGGACTTTGCCGCTCTCCGGTACGGAGTCACCCTGTCCCGGATGATACAACCCGCTGACAACCAAAGCACCTTTCTCCTTTGTGAGCCGGAAGCATTTGCCCGCATACCGTTCCGTGTCGCGCAGGTGCAAGCCGACGGTCAGGGTGTCGGTTACGGTCGCCGCCAAAACCGGGACGCCGGACACGACGGGGAAATTCTTCGTCCCCTTCGTCAACGTGCCGCCGTGTCCGATGCAGTATCCGCCGAAGACATACGGCACGTCCGGCCGGTTCGACGGGAACCGAAGTTGCGGAAAGACGATCTCCCGGACAAAAGCCCTGTGTTCAAATCCCGAATAGGAGAATTCGCCGAGCCAGACGCCTTGCTCGTCTTTGCGCCATTCGACATGGACGGAAAAGGTGTTGCCGCTCTGCCACGTAACATCCAACCGGTTTTCCTCCTCCTCCCGGTGGGTGATCGAAAGGTCGGTGTCGCGAATGACCTTGCCGTCCTCCAAAACGAGCTGCCACTTCTCGTAGCTTTCTTGGAATGCCTGGTCGAGACATGCGCGGGTAATCGGCGCGGACGGCTTGCCCGCGTCGGGCGCTTGCGCGACCGCACCAAACGGAACGAACCAAGAGAACGCCGCGCAGAGAGATAAGACGGCAAACAAAGAACAGTTTTTCATGTTGGAAATCTCCTCCTTTTGATACCACATTCTAGCCCGCCAACAAGTCGAGACGCTTCGCGGCTAAGTGCCCCTACGGGGCTAAGTGCGCTTCGCGGCTAAGTCACTTAGGCGGCGTTAGCCGCCACTTACTTCCTCCACCCATTCCTTGCCTATCAGTTCCGAGTTCTGCGCGGGACGAGACGGCGAGGGCACCGTCGCTACGCAGCGGACGCGACGGAGCGCGTCCCAGAACTGGCGGCCATGCCGCCTTTCGTGTTCTTTCGTGTCCTGCGCCAGCGGGTTTTCGTGGTCGCGCGAAGCGCCACGCGTTGTCTCATGAGGAAATTGACACACCGTCGAAAAGCGACAGGAGTGTCGCTTCTCCGAAGAGAGGGGAAAATTCAATCGCTTCGCTTGAAATGGTTAAATGGTTAAATTGACGAGGCACAGAAATGCGGAGCGGATCAGACCGATTTAAAGCCGCGCCAGCGGCGATTTAACCATTTAACTATTTAACCATCCAAAGGTCGCGCGAAGCGCTAGATTCCGTGTGTTCCGTGTATTCCGTGGTTCAAATTGTCCAACAGAGAAAAGTTAAGTCACTTAGGCGGCGCCAGCCGCCACTTAGGGCGTCAGCCCACTTAGGCGGCATAGCCGCCACTTACACTTATGGTCTCCGCCCATTCCCCGCCTCATCGAACCCGAGGACGGCGACGCCGTACTCGCGGGCGGTGGCGAGGATGCGTTCGAGCCATTCCGTTTTCATGTGGATGTGCTTCGCGTCGGGATGGATTCCGTGCGAGGTGAGGACGAAGACCTCATTCCGTTCGGCGCACCGCCTGAGGCACGCGCAGAGGTCTGCGATGTCGGTGTGGTAGGCCTCACCCGCAATGGCGGTGTCCAGACGGAAACGCGCGTGCAGTTCCGCCGCTGGAAAGAAGGCGCGGTCTGTCTCGTGTATGGGCCTCAAACCTGCCCGCCTCTCCCCCTTCGGGTCGTAAGGCGTGACGCCCGACAGTCCCCCGCGCACATGGGCGAAACCATGGGCGCGAAAGAGTTCGTCCGTCTCTTCCGTGCGGCGGCTGTTGGGATAGGCGAATGCCGTTACCGGGATTCCCGCCGCACGGCACCCCGCCAGTTGGGGCGCGATCTCCGCCGACCAGTATCCGCTCACTCCGTTTGTGACCACGGCGGCATCCGCATTGAGGTGTTTCAATCCGTGCAACCCGATGGAATGTCCGTGTGCGCTCAGCTTCTTCAATGTCGTCGCCGCCTCTCCCTTGATCGGTCCGGTGACAAAGAACGTGACATGCGCCCCGTACTTCTCGAACAGGGGGATCGCCGTTTCCCAGTCGCGGAGATTCCTGTCATCGAAGGAGAGGATCAACGCCCCGTGCGTTCGCGCATTCGACCGTTCTGCCGACAGACAGACGCCCGGAATCGAAAGCGCAAGGAACGCCGTCAACAGCAGAAAGTTATGCGTGAGTCGGATCATGGTACGCCTCTCGGAACTATCGGTGCAGTCGTTGGCGTTGCTGCATCTCGCGCAGGTTGTAGTTGCTCGCGCCTTTCCTCTGCGCCATCTGCAACAAGCGGATTGCCGTGTTGGTGTCGAGTGTGAAATTGGCGGAGACCGTCTCGTGCTTGCTCTTCAGCTTGGCGCGGGAAAGCAATTCCGCCTCTTCCGGATGATCCTTCGCAGTCAGCATCGCCAGCGCCTGCACTCCCGCCAGCGCCTGCTTGAGGACCTGCGCCTGTTCGGGGGAGGGCGTGATCGCGGAGAATTTCACGTCCATGCGGTCACGCCCCTGGATCATCACCGATGCGCCCAGGGCGACAACCGGGTTCAGCAGCTGCATGATGTCGAGCTGGAGTTTCAGCCGCACGGTCGAATCGCACCGCGCCACAATCGCCCGTCCTGGCTCGCGCTTGAAGACGGGCTGGAAGATGTGCGGGGCCGGTTGCGTGGGAATCAGCTTGTCCAGCGCGTCGAGGTTGGACTTCGCCATCGCGCGGTTGTTGGTCACCAACGCGAGACCGGGGCGCGGAAACACGACGAAGCGTGTCTGCCCGTTCCCGGCGCGCCAAGACATCACCTCGTACTTCCGGTGGTTCTCGCTGGCGAATGTCCGCGCCATCTTGAGGGAGTTACGCACTTGCACCGGATTCCATTTTCCCGAGAGCAGGACGAACCATGGGGCGGTTTCGTTGCCGAGTCCGCCAGCGACAATCTCGTCGAGGTCGTTAACGGGATCCATGCCCAGGAATTCGTTGAACGACGAGCGTTTCCCGTTCGCGAGCTGGAGGTGGTTCGGCAGCATCTTGTTGAGAAGCGCGAGCGTTATCGGCGCGTTGCGGACTTCCCGCGAATCCAAACGCGTCAGCCAGTGGCAGTTAGCGGGAAGATCCGCCAGTTCCACTGCGGAGAGCGAAACGGAACACGAGACCAGCGTGAGGATGAGGATTATTTTTTTCATGGCTTACTCCTTTCCGCCTTGTGGCGGCAACTCTTCTTTCAGGCGGCGCAGTCGCAACTGACCGCACGCGGCATCGACATCGCGCCCCCGTGAATTCCGCATCGTCGTCGGAATCCGCGCCTTCATCAGCAGGTCGAGGAAGGCGAGACAGGCGCGGTTTTCGGGACGGCGTCCGGGGAATCCTTCGACGGGACTGAGGGGAATCAGGTTCACCTTGCAGGGGAGGCGGCGCAGCAGGGCGATCAACGCCCGCGCGTCCTGCGGCTGGTCGTTCAGCCGGTCGATCAGCGTGTACTCGAAGGTGACCAGTCGTCCTGTCGCCTTCGTGTAGGCGGCACAGGCGTCAATCAGTTCGTCCAGGGGCCAGCGGCGGCTGACGGGCATGAGTTCGCGGCGCAGTTCCTGCGTGGGCGCGTGGAGCGAGATGGACAGCTCGAACTGGAGTCCTTCCGTCGCCAGCCGCTGGATGCCCGGCACGACACCGCAGGAACTGATGGTGATGTGCCTCGCGCCGATGTCCAGTCCCTTCTGGTCGTTGAGGATTTTCAGCGCCCGCAAGACGTTGTCGTAGTTGTCGAACGGTTCGCCCATTCCCATCACCACGATGTTGGAGGGGCGCGTGTACGTCCCGCTCTGCGCGGTCAGCAGACGGATACTCTCCATCACCTGCCCGACGATTTCGGCGGAGGTCAGGTCGCGGCGCTTGCCGAGTTGCCCGCTCGCGCAGAACGCGCACCGGAACGCGCATCCCGCCTGGGTGGAGATGCACTGCGTCATACGTCCCTTGGAGGGGATCAACACCGTCTCGATCTTCTCGCCATCGGAGGGACAGGCCAGCAACAGTTTGTTGGTTCCGTCCCGCGAGGGACTCTCCTCCACGAGTTGCATCGGCTCAATCGGGATCTGCTCCGTCAACTCTGCGCGCAGGGTTGTCGGCAACGTCGTGAACGCGTCCCAGCTCGTCTTCTGTTCGCAGTACAGCCCCTTCATGATTTGGTCGGCGCGGAATTTCGGGAGTTTCCGCACCTCGGTCATCTCGCGCTGCCAGTCAAGAAGGCCAAGCCCGTAAGCGGATCGTTTCTCGGAAATTGTCTGGAGTGTGTCGGTCATGTGAAGTTCTGATTCTACGTTCTGGTCATCGGACAAGCGGCTGTCGCCGGCTCCAAGCTGCCAGCCACCGGCTGCCAGCTCCATTCCTGTTTCGTTCATTCGTCATCGGGGTTGCCTTGGGGGGACGATTCCTTGCGGGTTTGTGTTTCGTTCGTTCAGGTGTTCTTCCTTGATGCCCTGCCGGGGACGGAGCATGGGATCGTATCCGGCCTTCTTTTCGGCCGCCTGAAATTCCTTGTCGGCGAGATCCGCCGTTCCCTTCACATACGGTTTCCGTTCGGGGGCGATGTCGGGGGGCGCTTGGAAGGTGCAGACCTTGGTCGTCTTGCGCTGGACATACGACTCGCCTCCCGCCGCGGATTTCGATTCGAACGGGGCGGCGTCCGCCGTGCCGCCTTTCGCGGCGGATTTCCACTCCTGCTCGCGTCCGGGCGTGTAGGATGTCCCGGTGAAGCTGCGCGAAGAGGCGGAATAGGATTTTCCCTCGAACCGTTTCCCCTCCCGGTCGTCACGCGCCCGGTAGACTTTGGGAACGAATCGCGTCTCGTCGTGGCTGACCTCGGACTGGGTGGTGCAGGAGAGGGATGAGAAGAGGAGCAGGGCGAGCAACGGTTTGGCGAGTCGCTTCATGGGGTATCCTCCCGCTTGAGCCCTCGGATCGCCAGGCGGATTACCGAAAGCGACTTTTCCAGATCGGCGTTCTGCGAGACGGTCAGGCGCAGGAATGCCGATTCGAGCAGGCTGTAGAGTTGTTCGACCGTGAGCGAGACGTGGAGGGGACGGAACTCGCCCTTGCGCATCCCTTCGAGCAGGAGGCGCTGGAGAATCCGTTTCAGCCCGATCGTGTGTTTCTCGATCTCCCGCGCCACAGACCGCTTCCCGCGTCCCAGCGTCAGCAGGAAATCGACGATCACGATCAGCAGCGCCTTTTCGGTGAAGAGCAGCTTGAGCACGGCGGTAAGCAGGCTTTCCAACCGTTCCGCGACCGACGTGCGGACGTGCAACACGTCCTCATACTTGCGGATGAGTTCGCTCGTCACCTCCCAGATCGCATGGTTGAAGATCGAGAGCTTGTTGTGGAAATACTGGTACAGCGTGGTGCGAGCGATTCCGCAACTGTCGGCAATCTTCTGATAGGTGACACCATTGTATCCCTGTTCGGCGAAAAGCCGGATGGACTTTTCGATAATTTCGCGTTTTCTCGCTTCGTGGTCGATTACAATTCCCATCTGCGTACCTTTACGGTTTCAGCCACAACGGCAAGTATTTTCGCCGAAAAAAAGCCGCTCGTCAAGTGCTAGGTTTTGGGGCAAGGAGACGGGGGCTTCGCCCCCGAACCCCTGGCGCTTCGCGCCTAAGTCTCTTAGCCCCGCAGGGGCACTTAGAGCCGAAGGCTCACTTAAGCGCGAAACGCCACTTACTTGCCCCACTGAGGCGGCGTCAGCCGCCGCTTTTGCTAGGCTCCAGCAGGGGAAGCCAGTTTTGCTGGGCGGATTGGAGGGCGCGGGCGCGGTGGGAGATGCGGTTTTTGATTTCGGGACCGAGTTCCGCGAAAGTCTGGTCGTAGCCGTCGGGTACGAAGAGCGGGTCGTATCCGAAGCCGGTCGCGCCGCGTGGCTCTTCGATGATTCGGCCTGGGCAGGAGCCTTGCACCGTCCATTCCCGTCCGTCGGGGGCGCAGAGGGCGATCGCGCAGCGGAAACGCGCGGCGCGGTCCGTCACGCCCTCCAGGTTGCGCAGCAGCTTCGCGTTGTTCGCCGGGGTGTTGGTGGGTTCGCCCGCGTAGCGCGCGGAATGGACACCCGGTTCGTTGTTCAACGCGCGGACTTCGAGGCCGGAGTCGTCCGCGAGCGTCCAGAGTCCGGAGGCGGCGCAGAGCGTCCGCGCCTTTTCCAGGGCGTTCCCCTCGAAGGTGTCGGCGTCTTCTTCGACATCCTCCGGCAATCCCGGCACCTCATCGGCGGAGACGAGCGTCACCTCCGCCGACTGGAAGATCTCCTTGATTTCCCGTACCTTGTTGGCGTTTCGTGTGGCTAACAACAGTTTCATGTGCGTTCCTTATGTCAGAGAAAGGTTTTCGACGGTCACGTTTTCCCAGCCGGGGAGGGCGAGGAAGTGTTCCAGCAGGACGGCGCAGGCGAAGGCGTCGTAGAGGGCGTCGTGCGGGGCGCGGGGCGGCAGGTCGGCGGTCTCTCCCGGCGCGGGACAGAGTTCTTCCAGCCGGGCGGAGAGCCCCAGGGCGTCGATCACCTGGTCGAGCGACTTGGAGGGCAGCTGCGGGTAGGCGTACCGCGTCAGGTGTAGCGTGTCGATCCAGCTGTCGAAGCGGTGCATCGGGGCGATCTTCGTCAGGATGGTACGCTCTGTCCCGATGTTGTGCGCGACCAGCGTGCAGTTCGTCACCCACGGGCAGAGTTCGCTCCAGCTCTCGCGCGGGGTGGGAGAGGCGGCGAGCAGGTCGCGGAGCTGCGCATGGCGTCCGGGGGCGCGGGGGTTGAAGGGACGGTCCGGCGCGATCTGGAAGTAGCGTTCCCAGTACTCGTCTGCGCGCACCCGGCCGTTCTCCATTCGGACGATCCCCAGTTGCCACGGCTCCAGTTCCCAGCCGGGGACACTCCCCGTGGTCTCGAAATCGAGGACGGAGAAGTTCGCTTGTCTGGCCAGGTTCAGCATAGGGAGGTGGGGGTGCGGGCGAAGTCGTTGAGTTCTTCGACGTCCTTGGTCAACGCGTCGATCTTGCGACGGGCGAAACGCGGGAGCTGCCGCCAGTGGCTGGTGAGCACGTGCTTGAAGTTCGGCTTCAGCGCCTCCCAGCATTGGCGAAGGTCATCGCGGGAGAGGGTGAGGAGATCATCCGCATATTCCTGCTCGAAGTGTTCATCCAGTTTCTCCAGTATCTGGTGTTCCGAGTAGTTGACGTAGGCGCGGAAGGCGGGGTAGAGCAGGCGGGCGATGACCACCGTGATTCCGGCCGTGGCGAGGCACTGCAAGGTGAAGACGACGATCTTCATGGTACTGGTCAGGTCTCGCACGCTGACGCCGTAGGTGTTGAAGAGGATGAATCCCGCGCCCGCGAGCAGGAGCAGAAGCAGGAGGTAAAGCCCCAGCTTCGAGAGGAAATTTTGGGAGAGGAACTTGCGGAGTCGCAGCCCCATCCGCATCTGCATACCGAGCGAGGAGAAATCGGTGTTCGCCGCCGCCAGCACGTTGTCCTTGCGGCGTTCGGAGGCGTGGGAGATTTGCCCGACGATATCCTGCAGGGATTGCTGGAAGTCCTTGATGTCAATGTCGGGCGTCGCCTTGGAGTTGCCGCAGGGGACGCAGCAGTTGTAGATTTTCGGGAGGTCCTTGATCGGCAGGGCGTGGGCGAGATTCCAGCAGAGTGCGCCGTAGGCCCGCGCGTAGTCGTACATGTTGGCGAAGAGGTCGCACTTGTTCATCAGCAGGCGTAGCTTAAAGGTCATGCCGGAGAGCGGCCCGGTCAGGACCTCGATCGACTCGCCGGTGGTTCCGGGTTTGTCGGGGTCGAACATCATGACGATCAGGTCGGAGAGTTCGGCGAGGGAGTGGATCGCGCCGAAGAAGTTGTAGTCGCGGATGATCTCGCGGTCGCGCACGTCGATCATGCCCGGGCTGTCGATCAGGATGCACTGCTTGAGGATGTCGCGCTTCGTGACCTTCACGCGCAGGTGTTGCAGGAAGGTCGCGCCGAAGGTTTTCAGCCGCGCGTATTCGGGCGGCAGGAGGGCGAGCGCGGAGTCGCCGACGACCTCGCGCGGGACGTCGCCGTACACCAGCACGGTGAAGCCGTCGTCCGTGGGGGCGACGCCGGTGTCCTGCACGGCGAGTCCGCCGAGCAGGAAGTTGATCAGCGTCGATTTACCCGACGAATGGTTGCCGAGGAAGAAGATGCAGGGCAGCGTCTCCGCCGAGACGCCCGTGCGCTTGTAGGGATAAAAGAAACGTTCGGCATCCGGGCGATAACGCTCGTAGAGCAGGCTTGCCAATTCTTCGGTCGTGTAGGTCTGTTTCTGGTTTTTCATGCAGGGGCCTCCTGTTGGATTAATGATTCTCCAAAAGCTCGTTTGAAATGTCGCCAGCCGTCCTGGATGGCGACGAACGGGTTGCGACGCAGCGCGTGGCGCGAGCGCAGGACGCCGTGGTTGCGGGGGGCGCCGACATCGCCGTCCTCGATGACCCGCGCGATTTGCGCCCAGGTGTTGTAGCGCGTCAGCAGCAGTTCGCGCGCCTGGCGGATGGCGGGCAGCCGTTTCTCCCACTCCTGGTTTTGAATCGCGGAACGGATGATCCGCTCGGCCTCCGGGATGTCGTCCATCGGAATCCGGATGAAGCTCTCCGGCGGCAGCACCGATTCCAGTTCCGGGTCGCCGACATAGAAGGGAAGCGTCCACGCCAGAAGCGGGTCGATGATTTTCTCTGTCCAGTGGTGCGGGGCGAGGTGGTTCTCGATTGCGATGTGGTAGCGGAAGGCGTCGAGCGCGTCGTACTTGTGCGCGACAGGCTGGATGCCGTGGCCGTACCAGACCAGTTCGGGGATGCGCTGGGAGAGACCGCGGATCAGCTCGAAGCGGCGGCGGTGTGCGGTATGCCGCTGTTGCTTCGCGGAACAGACGACCGAGAGGACGGAGGTCTTCTCCGGCGGTTCGCTTTGGCTGACGACCTCCTGCCATCCCTTGCCGTAAAACCACTTGTAGTAGCCCTCGCCCAGAACGGCGTGGCAGCCGGGAAAGAGCGAGAGCGGCTGGCTGGTGAGAACGCATCCGAACTGGCGCGGGTAGGCGATGCCGTAGTCCTTGATGCTGATCGGCTCGACAGTCAGGAGGATGGTGTGTTCGGGCGGGCAGCGGAGCGGTTCTTTGCCGTCGCGGAAGGTCCCCTCGTCGCGGTTGGGCATTTCGTCATAGACGACCACCCAGTCGTACTCCTCACACGCCATGTCCCAGATAAAGAGATAGCGGTTGCGGAAGAGGAAGGGAGGCGGCTGCTTGCCGTGCTTCTTCCGGATGACCTTGATCCGAATCGGCGTCTCGTCGTGCGAGGTGGTGGCTGGTAGAGGAGTCGTCATTTGCTGTTGATACGCTGAACTTTGTTTTGGGGATCATCGACACGGAGTTCGGAGTTCCGCGCGATCGTGGAGGAGATCGTCACTTTGGCGTCACCTTTCACGGTGACGTGATGCGGGAGGTTCTGCGCCGTGATTCCGGCTATCAACTGGAAGGTGCCGCCGTTGCCGTCGATACGGATTTCGGGAGAGCAGGTGTTGAACTGATCGAGCAGGACCAGCCCCTTGCCGGAGAGCCGCGCCGTGTCGCCGGGCGGCGCCCAGATCTGCGTGGCGTAGAAACGGCTCTCGCCCGCGTTTTCGGGGAGGGAGACGATGGACGCCTCCTTGGTCTTGCCGAGGCAGGTGAGCTGCGTGAGCGCGAAGTCCAGATTCGATCCGCGCTCGGTCTGGAGCGTCAGCGCGCGGCTGCCGGTGTCCGATCCGTGCATCAGGACGCTTGCGCTCGTCTTTCCGTAGAAGGCGATTCCGTCGTAGGCGGCGAAGAGGAAGTTGCCGCGCATCTGTTCGTTTTCGCAGTCCCTCACGACGATTCCCTCCAAGTGCGCACGCTGGTAATCGAAGAGCTTGTTGAGATTGTGGATGAATCCCATGCCGCGCGGGGTGCGCTGCATATAGTGCGGATTGAACTGCACGTCTTCCACCCATCCGTGCCCTTTGCAGTTGCCGACGAAAAGCCCGCGACGAAACATCGCGCCTGAAAGGTAGGAGATGAAATGTCCGTCGCTGGGATGCGTCGCGAAATCGACCCCCTGCCAGGCGTTTCCGATGTTCACGTCCTTGATCCAACAGCGCGGTCCGAGGGAACGCACCGTCCACGGATACGGAACCGGATCTTCCCGCTGGCGCGGGTACCAGAAGCCAAGTCCTCGCAGCCCCGATTCCGGTTGCAGTTGGACGAACGGAGTACCCGAGTCCTCGCCTTCGCCCGTCTCGATCATCAGGACGGAGCCGCCGGAGATCGTGTGGTGCGGCACGTCGAACGAACCGCGTAGCTCCACGCCGCTCGGCACAACAATACCCGCACGGAACGTGTAGTACCCGGCGGGGATGTACACCGTACCTCCGGTCTTCGCGGCGGCGTCCAAAGCTCGTTGGAAGGCGGCGGCATTGTCCTGGTTGGTGACGGAGGCGCCAAAGTCCGTCACGAACAGGACCGTTTTCGACAGCGGGCAACGGATGAGGTTTCCCCCCGAGAAGCTGGGAAGTTGAGAAGCTGAGAAATGGGAAAATATGGATAGCAGACCATCATGCTTTTGCTGAATAGAGGTGAAGAGTTTGTTGGGAGGTGGCACGGTTCCGTGTTCTTTCCTGATTGACACGTTTTCCGGTTTCGCTCGGTTGTCTAGTTTGACTTTCTGTAAGTCCGCTCCTGTCAACACGGCGCGTTGCAGCTGTTCACCCAGATGGAGTTCTGCGGTACGGTTTTCTTCCATCACCAACACGCCCGCATCCGCCTGGGCGGAGTCAATCTCGGAGTTGCGGAAGGAGACGAAGTTGTTCGGCGCGGTGAGTTTCGCGCTCCCCGTCAGATTGCAGGTGTGGAACTGCACAACGGTATCGCGTGCAGGTGGGGCGAGGGCGAATGCCGCCTCGTTTCCTTTCAATGTACATTGGTAGAGCGCCAGCCCGACGGCGTTCAGTTTTTCGACCGCTAGCGCCGTACCGCATCCTGTTATCTGGCAATCTCCCATGACGGCGTTGCTCAGACCTCGTCCGCCCTGACGGAAGCGGATGCCCGTGCGATAGCCATTCACACTCAAACGATAGATGTATTCCCAGTCGCTCCTTCCAAAGTCCACACCGATAGACGGGGACTGGCGCAACCACTCTCGGCATGCTTTCTCATCCTGGGAATAGAAGCACCAAGGATCCGGTGAGACATGCACATTCTCGATGCGACCGATGTCCGTCACGTTATCGATGGCAAGTCCGCAACGGAGCGCGAAGATATCGACATCGCGCAACAGGTGCAGCTCGCTCCACTCCGGCCCGATCGAGATGCCTTTCCAGCAGTTGAAGAGTGTACACCGTTCAATCGTCTGGTTGTCTCCGCCATTCTCCGTGCTGGTCTTAATCGTCCAAGGGTAGGGGATCGGATCGGGGAAACGCTGCTCGGGATACTGGAATGTCAGGTCGATCAGACCGGTACCGCGCTGGATTCGGACGGCGGGCGTTCCGTCCTCCTCGCCTTTTCCGCAGGTGATATCCAACTGTGTGTACGGATTCCGATCCAAACAAAAACCTTCTCCGCGCAGGGTCACGCCTTCCCGCAGATGGAGCGGGGTTCGGATTGGATAATGGCCTGCCTTCAGAAAGACCGTCCCTCCACCTTCTTTCGAAACGCGATCGATCGCGGACTGGATACGCGGCGCGGCGTCTTCGCCGTCATCCTTCGCTTCGAGCGTGGCGCAGGCGATGATCAAATCGCAGAGCCTTTCCCCGTCTGTCACTGGGACGGGGGTGCTTTGCACGAAGGCGGCAAGAAGGGATGCACCGAACAACAGGGTTGAGGTGGGAAGAAGTCGCATAGAGTCTCCGTTTTAGTGTTTTGCCGAAAAGCCTTGCAGGGGCTTCGAGGTTTGTCCGGTTTCTTGCGGAAGCCCGTCGGCCAAATACGAGGATGCCGCCAGCGTCCTCCCGTCCGGCATCCGGAAAGGGGCGTTCCCAAAGTTCACGGTCACGGTCACGCCGTTGGCGAAGACCGTCTGCTGCACGCTGCGGTCACGCCGCAGGAAACGGTGGTCGGTCATCTCGCTGTAGCCGGTCGCCCGTGCGATCGGCGAGGTGACGCGGTAACTCTCGACGAAGCGGTCTTTCCAGTCGCGCCACTTCTTGTTGTCGATCACGAACATCGGCGGGGTTCCGTAGAGCGCGTTGAAAAGGTTCTTCTTGTGCCAGAGGTCGGGCAGCTTGTTGCTGTTGTCGCCCCAGTACCACTGCGCCACGACGCACTCGTGGTAAACCAGTTCCCAGAGCGGGAGGCGGTAGCGTTCGCCGACGATGTACTTCGCCGTGCGCGGCGGCACGTTCGTCCAGGTCTGCGCGATGTTACGCCCCGAGTCCGGTACACGGTAGGGACCGATGCTCAACATCCCCTCGTAGTAGTCGCAGAAGGGAACGGAGGCGTCGTGTCCCGTCTCGCTGCCGACGACCAGGCCGAACTCGTCGCTCAGGATGCGGAGCAACTCCATCTTCCAGTGGCGGCTTTCGGAGCGCGTCAGCGGATGCGCGGGATTCCAGCACTCGTGCCAGGGGGCGGCGACCGTGGTGTCGATGAAACGCGTGTTGTAGGGCTTGACCTTCAACTCGTCTGAAACGTTCCGCCGCTCGTATTTCACTGCCGGCTGGTCGCACATCATCGCGCAGTAGGTCCAGGTGCCGTCGGGCGCCTTGACGCCCCAGGCGCGCGTCCACTCGTTGGAGGAGGGACCGGACCACATGATGTCGTGCGGGTAGGCGTCGGAGTTCAGCCCCGGACCTTTCCAGCCGAGCTTCTTCATCTGCTCCGGGTAGTAGATGTCCTGATAGACGTCGTAACGGCTGACCAGCACGGTCGGGTTCTGGCTCAACGCCTTGATCTCTGCCGCGGAACCGCCGTCGCTCCAGAGGATACGCTCGATGCCCGCGTCCTGCATCTCCTGGACGAGCTGCAACTTGGGCCCGTGCCATCCGATGCTCCAGACGTTGACCGCGCCCAGTAGCTTGTCGATGTTGGGAACCTTCTTGACCTTTTCCGTGAAGGGCTTGAAGAGACCCTTCTGCTGCGCGTAGCGGCGGTAGCGTTTCGCCATCGCGACATGGCCGCCCGACTGCTGGAAGATGTAGCGGGCCTTGCGCGTGTAGCCGAACTGCCTCCGCTGGGGATCCCAGGAGGGGCAGTTGACCCAGAACCTGCCGACGCGATAGACGTTCATCGCCGCGTCGTCCGGCGTCTCCAGGATGCACATCCACCCCGCGCCGGTGTCATCCTCCGCCACGCCGAAGAAGCTCATGCAGATCCCGTGGCCGCCGTAGGCGATCAGGCGGTACATCCCCTCGTGCGGTTCATCGACCGGATATCCCATGCCCTCGTTGATCGGCACGATCAGGCGGTCACCCTCCCGCGTCTTGAACGGAGCCGGGTAGTCGAACGAATGTTCCATCTTGCCCTCGCCGTCGATGGAGACGGTGAGCTCGCCGGGGTGGTCCGCCCACGCGATCCGAACCCCGTAGGATGCCAGCGATTCCAGATTCGTCAGCTGGTAGGCGAGGCTCCTGCCGTCGCTCTTCAGGTTCGAGACGGCAAACTTGCCCGGCACGGCGGGCGTCCATTCGCGACCGGACTTGCGATCGGTCACGGCAAGGCCGCCCTTGGCATCTACCTGCGCGATCAAGGTGTCGTTGGTGATCGCCAGCGAATGGACGGAGAACGGCGGCAGCTCGCCGGTCTTCTCCAGCTTCGCGTTCGCGAAGAATGCCTCGATGTCGATTGCGCCGCCGACCAGACGAGCCTCGATGGTGGCACCGTTCGGCGGAATCGCGAAGGAGGTGGACTGCACGCCGCGCGACGTCGGCACGGTGAACAAGCGCGTGGCGTAGGTCCAGGACATCACGTCGTTGCGTGTGTCGCGCAGGATGACGGAGAGTTCGAGTTTCCCGACCGCGCCCTTCGCGCCGGGACCGAGTTCGCAGCTGAGCGTGTAGGTCTCGTTCGGGCGGACTTTCTGCAAGGGGCAGATCACGACCGCCCAGTCCTGCTGGCCGGAGTAGTGCAGCAGATGCCCGTCCTGCGAGGGGGTGAGGGAAATGTGGTCTTTCCCCTGCCTTGCCCAGGACCTTGGGGTGAATCCCTCATCCGCGAACAACGGCGCGGCGGCGAGAACGGTGGCGAGAAGGAGGGAGGTGGGGAGGGAGTGGACGTTTGGATTCATTTTGAGGTCTCCGTAAACGGGCAGCGGACGAGAGAGTCATTGACCGGGTGTAACGTTTGTTCCGCTGACGAACAGGCGGGACGCGCCTGCGGACAGCGGTCGTGAAAGCGGCAGCCGGGCGGGAAGGCGCCGGCGTAGGGGACTTGTCCGGGAATCGCGCGCAGTTTCTGACCGCGCGTCTCGGCGGAGGGCAGCGCCTCCAGCAAGGCACGGGAATAGGGGTGTTGCGGATGGGCGAAGAAACGCGCCGCGTCCTCGCAGGATTCGACGACTTGTCCCGCGTACATCACGGTGATCTTCGTCGCCATCTGATAGACGACCCCCATGTCGTGCGTGATCAGCAGCAATGCGCTGTTCTGTCGATAGAGCTTGCGCATCAGGTTCAGAATCTGCGCCTGGATCGTCACGTCGAGGGCGGTCGTCGGTTCGTCAGCGATAATCAGTTCAGGCTCCAGAATCAGCCCCATCGCGATCATCACGCGCTGCTGCATCCCGCCGGACAACTCGAAAGGGAAGGCCTTCGCGCGCTGTTCCGGGTCGGGGATGCCGACGCGACCCAGCCACTCCAGCGCCAGGTCGCGGCAGGCGGAACGGGAAAGGTTGCGGTGCAGGCGCACGACTTCGATCAACTGGTCGCCGATGCGGTGCAGCGGCGAGAGCGAGGTCATCGGGTCTTGGAAGATCACGCCGATCTTCGTGCCGCGAATCTCGCGCATCCGTTCGATGGGGAGCGAGAGCAGGTTCTCTCCCTGAAAGAAGATCTCGCCCGACGTGATGCGGGCGGGCGGGGATGGGAGCAGACGCGGAATGGACATCGCGGTCGCGGATTTCCCGCAACCCGATTCCCCGACCAGCCCCAGCACCTCGCCGCGGTTCAGGGAGAACGAAACGGAATCCACCGCATGAGCCGGCGCCTGCCCCGGTTCATCCGAAAGGAACTCAACCGAAAGATTTTTGACTTCTAATAACATCGAATCACCCGTTTTGTGGTGTCTATTCTACTATTTATTTGGTCGGCTTGCAAGACAAGCCGAAAGTGGCTGTTAGGTGGTGGCAGTTAGGTGATAGCTGGTAGCGGGTAGGGGTTGGGTGGTTAGGTGGTTGACAGCTGCGTAGCGACGGCGCCCCCGCCGTCGGCTTTCGGGGAAGCGATACTTGCTTTGCGAGGCAACAGAATGAAGCGGCAGGAGTGCCGCTTCCCCGAACGTCTCGCGCAGAACTCGGAACTGGTAGGCAAAAGGTTCACTTTGCAAAAGGACAACAACTTGGACAACGGATAGACAATATGCTGGCGGTCGTCTCGCAACCTCGCGACGTTTCGCATTCGGTTCGCGGTTGCGAGCCGAACCATTCTGAAGTTGTTCCCAAGTTGTTTGTGTTGTTTCCCAGTCTAGGCGTGACCCTTTTCTTGCTGACCTTGATCAGATCGAACACACGGATTTGCGCACGCCTACCGGCAGGGTTCCGAACTTCTTTCTTGCGACGGTCACAGGAATTTGGTAATTTGCTTTTGCTTATGAAGCCTATCTCAAAAGACAATTGTGATTTTGCCTCTATCCGCACGGCTCAGACCCTCTATGTCGATAAGACCGCATGGTTCCATCGTCTTGCGACAGATCCGCAGGGGCATTTCTTCTTCCTCGCACGCCCGCGAAGATTCGGCAAGTCGCTGATGATCTCCACGCTGGAGGCGATGTTCCAGGGCCGCCGGGAGCTTTTCGAGGGGCTCGCCATCATGGACACCGACTGGGACTGGAAGAAAACCTATCCCGTGATCCACCTCAACATGGGCATGTGCGCGGCCGGGGACTTCGAGACATTCCGGCAGAACCTGCCCGACTGCATCGAGGCGGGCATTGCCGGGAGCGGCGTCAGGTACGACAGGAAGAAAACGCCTTCCGCCAATTTCGGACTGGCCATCGACAGGCTCGCCGCGAAGGGCGCGCCGCCGGTCATCCTCATCGACGAATACGACGACCCCGTGGCGCAGGCGCTGAAAAACCCCGAAGACGCGGAGAGGGTGCGCGATGCCCTCGCCCCCGTGTACCGCCAGATGAAGGACCGCTCCGGGAAGATCCGGTTCCTGATGATCACGGGCGTCTCGAAGTTCACCAAGCTCTCGGTCTTCTCGGCGCTGTCCTCGTTGGTCGATATCTCCTTCGACGACGCCTACGCCTCGATGCTCGGCTACACGGAGGAGGAGCTGGACCGTTACTTCCCCGAGCACATGGAGGCGCACCGCAAGGCGATGGGGATGACGGCGGAGGCATACCGCGCGGAAATCAGGCGCCTCTACAACGGCTACCGCTTTTGGCTATACGGGGGCGAGAAGGTTTACAACCCCGTATCCATCAACCTCACGATGGCGAACCGCGCCCCGGAGTTCGAGCTGTACTGGGCGGAGACAGGCAAGGCGTCGTTCCTGATGAACATGCTCACGCGCGGAGACATGCTGGCTGTCGATCCCGAAAGACTCAAGGGCGTCACGAAAGCCGACCTGGACGTGTCGGACCTCAGACGGTTCCCGGTCGCGGGGATGCTGTACCAGACCGGTTACCTCACGATCGCCGGGTACAGGAACGGCCTCTTCGACCTGGGCGTCCCGGACGACGAGGTGCGGCAGGACCTCTCGGCGCTCATGTCCGGGCTTATCGCCGACAGGGACACCGCCTGGGCGTCCTCCCTCGGCGCCAAGCTTCTCATCACCGACTGGGACTCGTTCTTCGACGGGCTCGCGGCCCTCTACGCGGGCGCGGTCTATGGCCCGACGGAGGGGCGCCCGCATGAACTCTCCTACGCGCGCTGCCTGAAGTTCCTCCTGCAGGGCCAGGGGTTCCGCGTGGGCCAGGAGGTGGCGCACCGACATCGTGGCGGACCATCCCTGCGGCACCTACATCTTCGAGCTGAAGGTGGACAAGCCGCCGAAGGTCGCCATGTCGCAGATCCAGCGGAAGAAATATGCCGCTCCCTACCGGGCGTCGGGCAAGCCGGTGTGGGCGGTGGGCCTCTCCTTCGACGGAAAGACTCGCCAGTTCAAGGGCGGCGTCGCCGAGGCGGTGGGGCGCTGACGCCGCCAGCCGGGTAAGCTGGGTAAGCGTGTTAAGCTGGTTAAGCGCGTTAGGCTGGGTAAGCGTGTTAGGCTGGCTGGCGCGATCCATCCTACGCAAGGAGGACAGGCCAGTGTGCTCCTCCCGATTCGGGCAACGAGGACGTTGCCCCTCCCATTCTCCGCGTGAGGCAAAACAATTACTCGCGTGAAGCGAGAGTGTCGCTTCCCCGAAAGCCGACGGCGAGGGCGCCGTCGCTACGCAGCTGGCGCGAAACGCCGCCTTTCGTGGTCGTGCGAAGTGCCCTATGCCGTGTATTCCGTGGTATGCAAATTGTCCAACAAATGAATTTCGGTTTCGATCTTTTATTTTTTTGAATTTCGTTCTTGAAACTGGACGCGAAGTGTGAGAATCTAGTCATCACCCAAGAGATTCTTGGTATCTTTAATCTGAGGAGGATTCTCATGAAAAATTATCTCAAAAATCTGTCTGTTTTTTTGTTGACCGGTTCTGTATTGGCGGCGGGGTTCCTGTACGCGCAAGAAGAAGAGAAGGAAAAGCGAGTGTTCGATTTTTCCTCCTGTTATGTCCATTCCCCCAGTTCGGGGAATCCTTACTTCGAGGTGTCTTTTTCCGAGGAACCGTCTGTCGTCTCGTTGCGCGGAAAGATCGAGTTTTCGCCGGCGGTGAAAATCTCCTCGATCAAGTATCAAGGATATCGGTCGATTCGGGTGGACGGTGATTTTAAGCATGGCTCCACCTATGAGGTGTTGATTCGCCGCGGGGTTCTGTCGAAGGACCGGAAACTCTCGCTTCAGACGGATATCGTCAGGAGTTTCACGGTTTCGGACCGTTCGTGTGCGGTGGATATTGCCACGTCGGGGAAGTATCTCTCGCCGGACGGTGACATCAATATCCCGGTCGCATCGATGAACATCACGGGGATTACCGTCTCCGTGAGTCAGGTCCTGCCCCAGAACATGGTGCAGTTCGTTGCCCGCGAGACGGATTCCTATTCCGGATCGTTTTTCGGGAAAGCGAGCTCGGATCTCTCGGAGGACCTCAAGACCTTGCAGCTGCGCGTGAACGGCGAGAAAAACAAGGCTGCGGAATCGAATTTCTCATTGCGGTCTCTCATCGGGAAGCGTCGCGGCGTGTTTTATGTTCATTTGCAAGGATTATCCAATTCTTGCTATGACCCCAGTGACCAGCAGCTGGTCTGCGTTACCGATATCGGACTCGCAGCGGTCGTCGATCCGACCACCGTTTCCGTTTGGACCACCCACCTGTCAACCGGGAAACCGGCTCGTGGCGTCGCCCTGGAAATCTATTCCCTGAACAACAAGATGATCGGGCGCGGCATTTCCGATGAGGACGGTAAGGTTCGCATCCCCTTTGTCCCGGGGAACACCCCGTTCCTCGTCCTGGCGCGTGAAGAGACGGTTGAGGATCTTTCCTACCTGCCGCTCATTTCGGCTTTTGATAAAACCAAGTCCAGTTTCAAAGGCGTCTCAGGAGAGTTTCTCAAATCGGGAGAACGCGAGGCGTTTCTCTTCTTTGACCGCGAGATTTACCGTCCCGGCGACAAGATTTACGTTCAGGCGCTGATCCGTGACAAGGAAGCCAAGGCGCCGGCTCCTTCTCCTCTGGTGCTGGAACTGGACTGTGACCGCGGCCCCCTGCTCCTTTCCAGGCAGTTCATGCCGGACGAGACGGGGTCGTTCGTGTTGCCCGACGGGTTCCAGTTGCCGGACGAGGTGCTTTCCGGTGCCTGTTATGCCCGCGTACGCCTGCCCGGCGAGTATGGGAAGGTGATCGGATCGAAAACCTTCCATATCGAGTCTTTCATGCCGCGCCAGATCAAGGTCGAGATTGAAGACCTGCCGAAAGAAATCACGTATCCGTATGGCGAGGGGGCGGATGCCGTGAGGATTGGCGCCGACTATCTCTTCGGTCAACCCGCCTCCGGGCTCTCGGCGGAAGCGCAGGTGATTTTCACTCCGGCGACTTTCAACCCGGAAGGATGGAAGGGATGGCAGTTCGACAATCCGGAACGGAAGTTCACCCAATCCATCAAGGACTTGGGCGAGGAGGAGACCCAGGATGACGGCGGCGCCTCCTTCACCTTGCCGGATCTGAAAGAACTCGGTATCTTGCCCGCGTCGGCGTTGAAGGGAACGATCCAGGCAACCGTGCTGGAGACGGGGGGGCGTCCCGTTTCCGCGCGCGCCGAAGCGTTGTTCCACATCTATCCGTTTTACATCGGGTTGAAGGCGGAGTCGTTCGAGTCGCGTCCCGGTGCGAAGAATATCCTTACCGCCGTGCTGGTTCGCCCGAACGGCGTGATGATGCGTGAGGAAACCCCGGCGCTCGTCACGCTCTCGTCCGTTTCGTACTATTACGGATACCAGAAGATGCCGGACGGAACCTATCGCTGGATTGATGAACGGCAGGTTCAGAAGATTTCGTCGTATCCGATTTCGCTCAAAGGCGCGACCCGGATCCCGTTCGAGGTGGCAAATGACGGTTCCTACCTGCTTTCCGTGCTGGTCGAGGAGCAAAACGTGGAGAACACGTACGCCTTCACGATCAGCGGAGACCACGATTTGGTCAACTCCTCCAAACGTTCCAAGCCGTCCGATCTGGAACTCACCCTCGACAAGGAGTCGTATCAAGCCGGCGAGACGGCCAAGTTGCTGGTCAAATCCCCGTTCCCCGGAACAGCGGAATTGACCCTCTATCGCGATTCCCTCCTCTCCCAGCGCGTGATCCGCATGGAGGGGACTGCGACGACGATTCCCATCCCTGTCCAAAAGGAATGGTATCCCAACTTCTACGCCTCCGTTCGCGTGATTAATGTGGAGACGAATTCGCTCGGGTGGGAGGCGCGTCGCGCCAACGACACCATCAACATCCCGATCAAGCGTCCGGTGGACAAACTGGAGGTGACAGTCAAGCCAGCCGTGGAAATCATTCCGGGCGGTTCCCGCGTGACGGCGGACATCGCGGTCCAGTCGTTTTCCGCGAACGCCAAGCCGCGCGTCACAGTGGCGGTCGTCGATGAGGCGATCTGCCTGTTGACGGATGCCGTCTGCCCGGATCCCTGCGGGTATTTCGGGCGTTCACGCAATTCCGACATGACCGAGTACGACTTGTTCTCGCAGATTATGCTGGTTACGCCCACGCCTCTGTCAGCGGCGGAGATCGGCGGCGATGACGGAGGAAATTCGTTGATCCGAGTCAGCCCCGTCAAGACGCGCCGCTACAAGCCGCTCGCGCTCTTCCAGGCGGAACTGCCCGTCGTGAACGGACTCGCCAAGCTGGACGTGAAGCTGCCCGAATTCGCGGGAGAGGTTCGCGTGACGGCGCTTGCCTGGACCGAATCGGCGACTGGCGCGGCGGATGCGCATGCCAAGGTCAAGCCGAAGCTGGTTTGCCAGCCCGACGCCCCGCGCTTCCTCGCGGGCGGCGATCAGGCGGACCTGACGATCTCCCTCCACAACACGAGCGAGGCGGATTCGCCTGTCACCTACAAGGTTACCTACGGCGGACTGATGGAGAACCTGGCTTCACGTCAGGAGGAGATTACGCTGAAGAAGAAGGAATCCCGCGTGATCCGTTTGCCCATCTCCGCCCCGCAGAGCGGGTACGGGGAAGGGGAGATCCATGTCGAGACGACCGGGTGCGGAGAAAGCCACCGGCACACGATCTACATGCCGGTCCGTCCGCCGGTGCCGATGACGACCCGGTATGAGTTCACGAAACTCAAGGGCGGCGAGTCGAAAGAGTTCCTGCTTCCGAACGGGATTGTGACCAACGCGGTTCGCCAGCGGATTCTCTGCCACTCCTCCAGCTACTCCGAGTTCCTGCCCGCGTTGCAGTACCTCCTGAACTATCCCTACGGGTGTCTGGAGCAGACGGTCTCCTCCGTCTTTCCGCTTCTCGCGGCGGATGGAATTCTCGCCGGACTGGGCAGCACGAACGAGGCGCAGGTGGCGGAGGCCCATCACAAGGTGAACGAAGCGATTGACCGTGTCTGCCAGATGCGGAAAGATGATTCGTACTACAGGAGCTGGATTGGTTCTTCTTACACTTCGAAGGAAAACACGGTTTACGCCGGATACTTCATTTCGATGGCCTCTCAGGGCGATTGGAATCTTTCCACCCTATCCGTGCAGCAGAACCAGGAGATTTTGACCAAGATTTCGGAAGACGCCAAGGTGGACGTGAACCTGCGCGCCTACGCCTGTCACGCCCTTGCGGTCGGACACTCCTTCCGCAAGCAGTTGATGTTGCATCTGCTGGACTACCAGAACAAGATGACGATGGCCGGAAGGTATCACCTCGCCATCGCGCTCGCCCTTTCCGGGAGACGCGACCTGTCGTTCGCGCTGATCCGGCGGCTCGGTGCGCCTGACTCGATCGAGACTGCGGCTTTCGGCATCTTGGCTTGGCTTGAGCTGGATGTCCCGGAGCGGGAGGAAAAGATCCAGGCGCTCTATCACGGGCTGGTTTCCTTCCGCGGTTCGGACGGGCACTGGGGGAATACCCAGCGGAACGGATTGGCCTTGCTGGCGATCGCCTCGCTCGCCCGCCGCGAAAAGGCGGGGAATCCGGGGCCGTTCTCGCTTCGCATCGTCCAGGCGGACGGAAAGACCCTTTGCAAGGGAATTTCCAAGAGGACTTCCGTTTCGGCGGACAACACGGCGTTTACCGCGTACAACGATGGAACCGGTCCCGTCACGCTGGTGCGGACAACGGAGGCGTTCCCGCTTCTGAACTCGATGGAGGAGGTGGAAAACGGAATCCATGTCAAGCGGACCTACTACAAGACGGACTTGACAGAGGTGAAGGACGGGAAAGTTCAGCTCGGCGATCGCTTGCTCGTCAGGCTGGATGTCACGTTGCCGAAGGATTCGCAGCTTTCCACCGATGTAATCATCGATGAGTTGTTGCCATCCTGCTTGGAATACGAGCTGGCTCCGGACGATTTCTCGATTCCGACGTTCGACTACAGCTTGCTGTCGGAGTCTCTCGTCTCCGTGTTCACCCGTGACGACAGGATTTGCATCGTTCCGAATCTTTCGCGGACGAAGACGATCTGCTACGGCGTCCGCGTGATCAGTTCGGGGAATTTTGTCGTGCCTCCCGTCTCTGCGGAGTCCATGTACAACTCGCAGATTCGGTATCGCTCGCTGCCTTCCGCCCTGCACGTTTCGGAGTAACAAGATGAGAACGGAGAAAATCAAAGGGTTGTTTCAGTCGAACCGGCGGGATGTTCATGTTTCCGTTTCGGGGTGGGTGCGGACACGTCGCGACTCGAAGGAGTTTTCCTTCTTGGAGATCAACGACGGTTCCTGTCAGGGGAATCTCCAGATTATCGCGGACGCAACCCTGCCGAATTATGCGGAATGCGTACAGAAACTCCATCCCGGTGCCTCGGTCCGTGTGACGGGGTTGTTGCGTCAGTCCCAAGGGGCGAAACAGTCGCTCGAACTCCAGGCAGAGACAGTCCAGCTGCTGGGCGCGTCCGATCCGCTTTCCTATCCGCTGGGAAAACAGCGGATCGGGTTTGAGCGACTGCGCGAGCTGCCGCATTTGCGGGTTCGGACCAATTCCTTTGCGGCGGTCGCTCGCCTGCGCAGTGCGCTTGCGTTCGCCGTCCACCAGTTCTTCCAGTCGCGCGGATTCGTCTATGTCCACACGCCGATCATTACGGCGAGCGACGGCGAGGGCGCGGGCGAGATGTTCCAGGTGACGACCCTGAACCTCTCCGAACCGCTCCCGCGCGACGGAAAGGCAGTCGATTACCGCCAGGACTTCTTCGGGGCGCGGGCTTCCTTGACGGTGAGCGGTCAGCTGGAAGGGGAAACCTACGCCTGTGGACTGGGTGACATCTATACGTTCGGACCGACCTTCCGTGCGGAGAATTCAAACACGCGGCGGCACATCTCCGAATTCTGGATGATCGAGCCGGAGATGGCGTTCGCCGATTTGGAGGATGACCAGAAACTGGCGGAGGATTTCCTGCACGAGATGTTTACCGCAGCCCTGAGATCTTGTCCGGATGAACTGGCTTTTTTCGACAAGCGCGTACTGCCCGGCGTCCTCACCCGCTTGGAAAAACTGGCGTCTTCCCCGTTTGTCCGCATGACCTATACGGAAGCGGTGGAGCAGCTCGAAAAGTCGGGCCACGACTTCGAGTTCAAGCCGTTCTGGGGAATGGATCTCCAGTCCGAGCACGAGCGGTTTTTGACCGAGCAGATTTGCAATGGCCCCGTCATCGTCACGAACTACCCGGAGTCGATCAAGGCTTTCTACATGCGCCGGAACGACGACGGGAAGACGGTCGCCGCGATGGACGTTCTTTTGCCGGAAGTCGGGGAGATCATCGGCGGCAGCCAGCGCGAGGAGCGGCTGGACGTGCTGGAGAATGTCCTGCGTGAAAAGGGATTGGATTCCGCGCGGTATTCGGATTATTTGGATCTGCGCCGTTACGGGACGGTCCCTCATGCCGGTTTTGGCCTCGGGTTTGAACGCCTCGTGCAGATTTGCTCGGGGATGCATAACATCCGCGACGTGATCGCGTATCCGCGCGCACCCGGTTTGATCCGTTGAGTGCGGACGCGGCGGGGACCGGGTGCGGGGGATTCTCGGTTCCCAGGCGTCTCAAACGAGGGGACGACGAAAAGAAAAAATTGGGATTCGATAGTTCAAGAATCGAAAGGGGAAGGCGTATGCGAAAACAGGCTCTTGGGTGGATTCTCAGTTGCTGGGTTGCCGTTGCCGGAATCGGTTTCGGCGATGAAGTCATTTTCAAGTGCGGGGACCGGTTGACCGGAACGGTCAAGACCGTGGCCGGCGGCAAGATGACGTTCAGCTCCAAAGTCGCCGGGACAGTTACGTTGAACCTGGCGGATATCAAGACCTTCACGACGGAAAAACCGATCGAGGTTGTCTTGAAGCAGGATGAGACGGAACCCGTCAAACAAACCGCGTCCGCCTCTACCGAGGAGGGACATGTCCTCATCGGCGATCAGACGGATGTGAAGATCGAGGACATCGCGAAGGTCAATCCGCCGGTTGTCAAATGGACAGGCAAGGTCACGGCGGGGGCATCCGTGGTCAAGGGGAACACCGATTCGGTCAGCGGGAACCTTGCCTTCGAGGCGTCGCGCCGTACCGAACATTACCGGTCCAGCGGATGGGGAGCCTATTATTTCGAACGACAGAAAAACATTACCACCCATCAGGAACACACGACGACGGACAAGTTTTTCCTGAAAGGACAATTTGACTGGTTCTTCACGGAAAAGAACTACATCTACGGGAACCTGAAATTCGAAAAGGATCGTGTCGCGCTCTTGGAACGTCGTGTCCAGCCCGGCGCGGGCTTTGGACGCCAATGGATGGAAGGGGCGTTCCTCAATCTCCAGACGGAATTGGGCGTGACCTGGACGGATGAAAAATACCTCCAGGCGACCGAGGCGAACCAGTACTTCTCCGGGCGATTCGCCTACCACGTCGATAAGACGTTTTGGTCGAAGGTCAAATGCTACCACAACTTCGAGTGGATACCTAGCGCCAAGGGATCGTATATGTACTTGATCAACGCCGATGTCGGACTGCAGGCGCCGATTACAGCCCGATTGTCATTTGATGCCAAAATCCAGACTGCGTACAACAACGACCCCGCCGATGCCCGTTACCGTACCGACACCCGTTATCTCTGCGGTATCAGCTGGATTTTCTAGGACGGGGCAGATAAGTGGCGGCTCCGCCGCCTAAGTGGGGCTGACGCCCCTAAGTTAGTAGCGAAGCGGTCGCTGGGGTTCGTCTCGGCCTAACCTGTCAACGTATAGGCAAGCCTAGAGGGGAAAATGAAATCGCGTCGCTTGAAATGGTTAAATGGTTAAATTGACGAGACACAGAAATGCGGAGCGGATCAGGCAGATTTAAAGCCTCCGAAGGAGGCGATTTAACCATTGAACCATTGAACCATCCAAAGCCGTAAACGAGATTGGCGGGAGGATGGGAAAATGGTAGAATGCGGGCGTGTTGCGTTGGTGGAGGGACGCCTTGTGTCTGGTTTCCGCAACGTGTGTCAACCACGGTGATTTCGCTGAAACACAAAGGAGGTGCTATGGGAAAGGGGATTTCGATGATTTCGGTTTTTGCGGCGGGTATAATTGGCGCGTCGGCCATGCTGTGTGCAGCGGCAGACGCCAAGAACGGCGACGGTCTCGACGTGTTGCCGTCGGAGGCGCATCTTCGGTATCAGGCCAGGGAGATCATGGCGCTCGTACACTGGGGGTTGAATCCGTACACCGGGCAGGAGTGGGGATTCGGGAACGTGCCGGTCGCGAAGATGACTGCGGCGAAGCTCGATCCCGCGCAGTGGGTACGCGCCATGAAGGCTGCGGAAATCAAGAGCGTGGTGCTGGTGGCGAAACACCATGACGGATTCTGTCTCTGGCCGTCGAAGCACAATCAGGAGTATTCGATGGCGGCAGTGCCCGCGCCGAACACGGGACGCGATCTGGTGCGCGAGATGTCCGAGGCTTGCCGCAAGGAAGGACTGAAGTTCGGTGTCTATCTCTCCCCGTGGGATCGGCACCAGGCGTCCTACGCGACACCTGCCTATGTAGATTACTTCTTCGCGCAGTGGAACGATCTTCTCGATAACTACGGTGAGATCAGCGAAATCTGGCTCGATGGCGCGAACGGCGGTACCGGCTGGTACGGTGGCGCGAATGGCGACAAGGGGGAGCGTCGGACGATTCCGAAGGACTACTACCGGCTTCCGCGACTCTTGCAAATCCTGCACGAGAAACATCCGCTTGCCGTGGCGTTCGGGGGCGGCGGGGACTGGTCATCGGCCTGGTGCGGAAACGAACGCGGAGTCAGTCCAGAAACCTGGTGGTGTCCGCGTATGGGCGCCGGAGGAAAGAAGCGCTGGCTGCCGCCGGAAGCGGACTTCCCGCTCCGGGGCGGTTGGTTCTTTCACGGGAACGAAAAACCGAAGTCGCTTGCGCGGCTGGTGAAGATTTATTTCGAGTCCGTCGGACGCGGCGCCGTCATGAACATCGGCATCGCGCCGGACACCGACGGGCAGGTGAGCGCGGATGATGTGAAACGGCTCGCCGAGTTCGGCGAATGGGTACGGGAATTCAACGCCACCGATCTCGCGAGGGATGCGAAAGTCACCGAGAAGCGTGACGGGAACAGGTTGACGGTCGAACTCGCACTTCCCGTGGCAACGGAGTTCAATTGCGTGGACATCCGGGAGGAGATTGCGAAGGGACAGCGCGTTTCCTCGTTCGCCGTGGAAGTCTCCGGCGCCGACGGCTGGCGCAACATCGCGCACGGCACGACGGTAGGACACCGTCGTCTCGCCCGTTTCTCCACCGTGAAGAGCGACGGCGTCCGCGTCACGCTGGAGGGAGTTGCCCCACCGCAGCTACTGCCGCCGATTGCCGTGCGGTGCGCCAAGGAGGTGCAGGGGAACGACGTGCCGGCGATCGACACGTACGACAAGGTTGGCTGGAAGATCGTGGCGGAGAGTTGCCTCGCGACGCGCAACGCACGAAGCGCCATCGACGGCAACTATTCCTCGCTTTGGCACACGCACCCGTTGAAACCCGGACCTCAGCCGCCACCCCAAAGCTTCACGACCGATTGCGGAAAGGAACTGCTGATGCACGGTTTTGACTATGTGCCGCGTCTCGACGGATGCAAGCACGGCATGGTTGATGGCTACGAATTCCACGTCTCTCCGGACGGTCAAAACTGGACGCTTGCGGCTTCCGGGGAATTCGGCAACCTCGACGCCAATCCCATCAAGCAGCGTGTCACCTTCGCGAACCCGCAGAAGGCCCGCTTCTTCCGCTTCACCGCAACGCACTCGCTCGGCAAGAACGATCACGCCGCATTGGCCGAGATCGATGTGTGGTGAGGCGGCTGACGCCGCCAGCTGAGAAGCCGTGGCGGCTGACGCCGCCAGCTGAGAAGCTGAAAAGCTGAGAAGCAGATAAGTGGCCATGCGGGCCTAAATGGGGCTGGCCCCCCTAAGAGGCGCTACGCGCCAGTTCTGAGTTCTAAGGTCAGAGCTTTGTGCGGGACGCGCCCCGTCGCGACCGCAATACTTAACCCGCTTACCCGGCCTATCTCTAGGCTTGACCTTTGGGCGAAAAAAAGGTTTACTATTCGCCCGCTTTGAAAGGAGATAAAGTGATGTTTGGAAAGAAAACTGAGAAACAGGAAAAATCCGCCCTTGAATCGGAGGAGCGTGTAAAAGAGCAGGAAGAGCCGATCGCCGGGGAATCGGATTCCGTCGCCGAATCGGAAACCGATTCGGCCGCGCAGGAACAGCAGGAAGTTTCGGAGACGGTTGATGTCGCCGAATTGCAGCAGGCGCTTGCGGCGGAACAGGCTGCGCGCGAGCTGGCGGAAAAGAAGAGCTTGGAATTGAAGGAGCAGCTGGTGCGGACGATGGCGGATTTTGAGAATTTCCGCAAGCGCCAGATTCGCGACCGCGAAATGATGGAGCGTCATGCGAACGAGCGCGCGATGGAAGATTTCCTGCCGATCGTGGATCATTTGGAAATGGCTCTTTCCAAGACGGACGAAGAGGCGAAGAAAGATCCCTTCGTGCAGGGAATCCAGTTGATTTATACGCAGTTCATCGATGCCTTCGCGAAGCATGGGATGACGCCGATTGACGCGAAGGGGGAGAAGTTCGATCCGCAGATTCACGAGGCGCTGACGCAGTTGCCCTCCGCCGATGTGCCGGAGGGAGTGGTGATCGACCAGTTCCGGCGAGGCTGGAAAATCGGTGACTACCTTGTCCGTGCCGCCCAGGTGACCGTTTCTTCCGGTGCGCCCGCGCCTGAAACGCCGTCGCCTGAAGAGCCTTCGTCCGAGGCGGAGGGGACGGACGCCCAGTAACGGCGGGAGGTGACACATGGCAGAACAGAAGCGTGACTACTACGAGGTATTGGGCGTTTCCAAGACCGCATCCGCTGACGAGATCAAGAGCGCCTACCGGAAGCTGGCGATGAAGTGGCATCCGGACCGCAATCCCGACAACAAGGAAGAGGCGACCAAGAAGTTCAGTGAGATCAGCGAGGCCTACGAGATCCTTTCCGATCCGAAGAAGCGTTCGCAGTACGACCAGTTCGGTTTCGCCGGCAACCATTTCGGGCCGGGCGGATTCGATTTCAACCGTGACTTCACGCACGGTGCGGATTTTGATCTGAGCGATATTTTCGGTGCGTTCTTCGGGGGCGGGCGTCACGGCGGATTCAGCAGCATGTTCGGGTTCGGCGACGAGGAACGGCCGGACGGTCCGCAACGTGGCAATGACCTCCGTTTTGACATGGAGATTGATTTTGAAGAGGCGTTGTTCGGTTCCCAGCGGACGGTGGAACTGAATGTGAATGACACGTGCGGGGCTTGCAATGGAAGCGGGGCTGCCCCCGGTTCCAAGCGCACGACCTGTTCGACCTGTCACGGAAGCGGCGCGGTGGAGGGCGGTTCCGGTTTCTTCCGTGTCCGTCAAACCTGCCCGCACTGCCGGGGCGAGGGATCGATCATTTCCAATCCCTGTCCGCGTTGCCGCGGCAGCGGTCTGGAACGCAAGCTCCGGAAGATTTCGATGCGGATTCCCAAAGGCGTTGAGACAGGTTCCCGTCTCCGCCTTGCCGGGAAGGGCGAGGCGGGATTGCGCGGCGGTTCGGCGGGCGATCTCTACGTGGTGCTCCATGTACGCGAAAGCCCGATTTTCGACCGACAGGGGGACGAACTGATCTGCACGGTTTATGTCCGGCCGGATGTCGCCGCGCTGGGCGGTGACGTGCAGGTGCCGACCCCCGAAGGGTACGCGAGGCTGAAGATTCCCGCCGGTACGACGAGCGGGAAGGTTTTCCGGTTGCGTGGCAAGGGAATGCCGTCGCTTTCCGGCGGTACGGGAGATTTGCACGTGCGCATCGAGATCGAGGTTCCGGAACATCTTTCCTCCAAGCAGAAGAAGGCTTTGGAGGCGTTTGCGGAAGTTTGCACCGATGACAACTATCCTCTGAACAACCGGCAGGAACAGCAGGCGAAGCAGTTCTACGATCGTCGCGACAGCTTGCAGAAGGCGGCTTCCAACTGATATGCACCGTTGCCTGATCCAGCCCGAAGCGCTTTCGTCCGACTCGATCCGTCTCGGTCACGAGGAGTCCCGTCACTTGCGGACCGTCCTGCGTGTCAAGGCGGGGGATGCGGTCGAGCTTTTCGACGGCGCGGGCTATACCCGGCGCGTGGAAGTGAAAGCGGCAGACCGGCAGGGGCTGGTTGTTGAGCCGCTCGAAGCGCCGCAGTTTCACGCACGGCTTCCCGTGTCGATGGTTCTCTTCGCCAGCGTCATCAAGCGGATGGACTGGACGGTGGAGAAGGCGACCGAACTGGGTGTCGCCGAGATCGTCCCCGTGCTGACGGACCGTTGCGTCATCCGTATATCCGCGAAAGACGCACCCGCGAAGGTCGAACGTTGGTTGCGGATTGCGGAGGACTCACTTCGGCAATGCGGTGGCAGCTGGATGCCCCGTATTCATCTTCCCTGTACACTGGAGGAGTCTTTGGCTCGGATTGCCGCGCAACGGACTTACGTGGCGGCGCTCTCCCCGTCCGCGCGCCCGTTTCGCGAGTGTCTGGAAGGGGGGCGTCTGGAGCGTGTCGCGTATTACGTCGGGCCGGAAGGCGATTTCACGAACGAAGAGCTGGAAGCGTTGTTGCGCTCCGGGTGCGTTCCCGTGAGCCTCGGACCGCGTGTCCTCCGCGCCGAAACCGCCTGCCTCTACGGGCTGAGCGTTTTGAGCAGCGCCTGGCTGTAAGCCCCCGCTCACGCCATGCGCGAGGGATTCAATTCGGATGACTTCATTGATCCCAAATTCCTCTGTTGGACACTTTGAAAAACCACGGAACACACGGAATACACGGAAAATCTGTCGGCGAGGGCGCTTCGCGCAACCACGAAAGGATGGTTAAATAGTTAAATGGTTAAATGTTTAAATGGTTAAATCGCCACTGGCGCGGCTTTAAATTGGCCATTCACTCTTCGGGGAAGTGACACTCTTGTCGCTTTTCGTCGGTTCATCCATTTCACTATTTAAGCATTTCAAAGCGAAGCGATTTAACTTTCCCTCGATTCCTCTGTTGGACACTTTGAGATGAATCATGGTGCTTTGGAATTTTTCAGGCTTTCAGCATTTGGGTGAATCCGTTTTCTGTCGTAACGTGTGTGCGGGGGATCGAAGTCCCTGTTTTCGGTACTTTCTCCGCGCACTCTGCGGCCTCAGCGGCTCTGCGTGAGAACCCAAACGAGGAATCTAGGTTGATTTTTTGGAAGTTGTGGTTGAAGTTATAGACGAGGAAGGGTGCGATTCCGCGCATCCGCACCAAGCCATGTTCCGTTCCGTGCCCGCGCATTTTTGCGCGGGTTGGTGTCTCTCCCCGCTACCCCTCTTTGCCGTCCCGGTACACGTCCCGATCCAGCGAAGTTCGGAATTGTGAGGGGGGCTGGAAGTGTGGTATAATCAAAGGCATTATGAAGAAAACAAACTGTCTTGTCGGTTGTCTGTTGTTGGTGGCTTGGCACGGGTTCGCGCTTGACGCGGCGCTGTTTTGCAAGCCGGCGCAGGAACATCATCCGGAAACGTGGTTCCACTTCATCGGCGGGAATGTGGCTGCCTCCGGTGTCACCGCCGATTTGGAGGCGATCCGCGATGCCGGGATTTCGGGGGTGCAGTTTTTCCACGGCCAGTTCGGCGGTCCGTGGCCGGGCGTGTCGCCGCAGATTCCCTGCCTGAGTCCGCAGTGGGACGATCTGGTGCGTCATGTCGCCTCCGAGTGCCAGCGACTAGGGTTGACTTTCAAGATGCAGAACTGTCCGGGCTGGGCGATGTCGGGCGGTCCGTGGATCGCGCCGAGCAACGCCATGCGCAATCTGGTGTTCAGCCGTACGGACGTGCGTTCGGGATCGGGGGCGGGCGTGCAGCTCCCGCTTCCGTCGCAGACCAGGGAGGAGTGGCGCGATTATCAGGACATCGCCGTGCTGGCATTCCCGACGCCGGAAGGCGACACGGGGAAGCCGCTGGTTCCGAGTTCGGTCGCGAACGCGATGTTCCGAGATCCGTTTGCCGGCAAGAAGGCTTCCTTTTCGGCGCTCTCCGGCACGAACGTGTACAGTACCGAGTTCACCTTCGACAAACCCGTCACCCTGCGTTCCGTCGGTCTGCCGTCGCCCTCGCAGCTGAACCACGGCTGGAGTTACGAGATCGGCATGGAGGTGTGGGTCGAGGCGTTGACGCCGAACGGTCCCCGGCAGGTCGCGCACTGGGAGTTGCCGCAGGGATGCTGGCAGGACAACGAGCCGATCACGATCGCGTGCGACGACGAGTCGTCCGCGCGCTGGCGGTTTTCCTTCCGCAATCGGCGCGACGTGAACCTCGCGTTCATCCGCCTTTCCAGCGCGGCGCGGGAAAGCAACTGGGAGGGACTTGCCGCCACGACCTTGCGTGGGCTGGTGCGCGTACCGCAGCAGCGTCAGAGCCGCGCCGCATGGATCCGTCCCGACCAGATCCTGGACCTGACGGCGCTGATGGATGCGGAAGGCCGCGTCTCTTTGGCGGGGCTTTCCGGTAACTACACGATTCTGCGGATCGGGCATGTCAACGCGGGATACAAGAACGCGCCCGCACCGCCCGAAGGAACCGGCTGGGAGTGCAACAAACTCTCGAAGCGTGGCGCGGACGCGCATTTTGCGGGATACATCGGTCGCTTGAAGAACGAGGTGTTGGACAAGGGACAGCTCGCGGGGATGCTGATGGATAGCTGGGAGTGCCGCCGCCAGACATGGACGTATGAGATGGAGGAAGAGTTCCTTCGCTTGCGCAAATATGAACTGCGCCGTTGGCTTCCGGCGGTTTTCGGATGGGTGATCGACGATCCGGAGACCACCTGGCGTTTCCTGCACGACTGGCGCCAGACGATCAGTGACCTGTGCGTACACAACTTCTACGGGCGCATGGCGGAGCTGGCGCATAAGAACGGTCTGAAGATCCAGTTCGAGACGGCGTTCGGCGATGTCTTCCCCGGCGACCTGCTGGAGTTCTGGAAATACGCGGACGAGCCGATGTGCGAGTTCTGGCAGCCTCACAGCGACGGGTTTGTCGGCAGCTTCAACTTCAAGCCCGTGAAGCCCTGCGTCTCCGCCGCGCGAATGTACGGCAAGAAGCGCGTGGCGGCGGAGGCGTTCACCTCCTTCGCGCTGACGTGGGACGAGAAGTTCCGGATGCTGAAGCAGGTGGGGAACCTGCATTACGCGAACGGCGTGACGCATTTCGTCTTCCACACCTACACGCACAATCCGCGGATCGGTGTCGTTCCGGGAACCTCGTTCGCGAACAGCATCGGCACACCCTTCCTGCGCGGGCAGACTTGGTGGAAGTGGATGCCGCAGCTGACAGAGTACTTCGCCCGTTGCGAGACGATGCTGGAGGCGGGGAAGCCGGTTTCCGATGTGCTGTGGTACCTCGGCGACGAACTGGGGCATAAGCCGTTGGAGGATGCGCCATTCCCCGCAGGCTACAAGTACGACTACTGCAATGCCGACGCCTTGCTGAACCGGATTCGGGTCAAGGGTGGCAAGTGGATGACGCCGGAGGGGATCTCGTATCGCGTCCTGTGGTTGCCGGACACGGAACGGATGCTTCCGGAGACCGTGGAACGCATCGTGCGGCTGGCCCGTGCCGGTGGCGTGGTTGCGTGGGATCGCCTGCCCTTGGGGAATGCCTCGCTGACGGGCGGCAGCGAAGCCTCGCGGAAACTGGCGAAGAGCCTGCAGGAAATCTGGGACGCCAAGGAGAAAGGGTATGACGCCCATCGGATTGGCAGGGGGCGTATCTACGTCGGGATGTCGCTTGCGGATGTGTTGCGCAAGGAGGAGATCGCCCCGGATGTGGAAGGGAGCGGCGTGATGTGGTGCCACCGTCAGGACGAGAAGGCGGACTGGTACTTCGTCTGCGCGGACAAGCCGACCGGATTCAACGGTTCGCTCCGTTTCCGCGCGGGTGGAAAGGTCAGCGTGTGGGATCCCGTGACGGGGAAGACCAGCACCGCCGTGACCTCGCGCGAACAGAACGGGATCACCACGGTCGCGTTGCAACTGGCGCCGTCGGCATCCAGTTTCCTCGTCTTCGAGCGAGAGGAGAAGCAAGGCGTGACCGTCGCCGCCGTGACGCATGACGGAAACGCGGTGCCGGATGCGTGGGAGGTTTCCGACCAGACCTTTGCCGTAACGGTGGAACAGGCCGTGTACGAGGCGATTGACAACGCCAACCTGAAGCAGGACGTGACGGGGATCGTCCGTAAGTTCCTCGCGGAAGGCGGCAAGTCCCTGCGCGTGACGAACGGGACGCTCGGCGGGGATCCCGCGTATCGGCACGTCAAACGCTTCCGCGCCACGCTGCGCGATTCGGCTGGGAAACATTGGACGGTCGAGGCCGGTGAGGGAACGACGGCCGAACTGATCCAGGACGGACAGGTGCTGGCTTCGCCTCCGCCTTACACCACGCTGCCGGAAGGCGCGGGAATCGTCGCCTGGAAGCCGGGACGTTATGAAGTGACGCTTTCGGACGGAAGCCGCGTGACGAACGAGGCCACCCGCGTGGCGGAATATCGGTTGATCGGTCCGTGGAATGTCGAGTTCCCGGAAGGCTGGGGAATGCGTGACAGTTACACCATGCCTGAACTCAAGCCGTGGCGCGAGCTGCGCGGTTTGCCGGAAACGCCGTATTTCTCGGGGACGGCGACCTACACCATCAGTTTCCCGGTGAACGAGATGTCCGGGAAATCCCGGTATCTGCTGGACTTGGGCAAGGTGGAATCCATCGCATCCGTCCGGTTGAACGAGCGCAGGCTTCCCGTTCTCTGGGCGGAACCGTACCAGGTGGATATCTCCTCCTGTCTCCATGTGGGCGTCAACCTCCTGGTGATCGAAGTGACGGACACATGGCATAACCGATTGGTCTTCGATGCGGGGCAACCGCAGGAGAAACAGAAGACCTGGACGATCAAGGGACCGTCGAAAAACGCACAACTGCGCGACTCCGGCTTGATCGGCCCGGTCATGTTGCGTGTGGGCGAATGCTTCCCTGTGGTCCAGGCCGCGCAATAAAATTCCGAAAGGAACGTTTGTATGCTTATGAAAAAGATAGTTGTAGTAGCATCCTGCATGATTGTCAGTGTTGCGGTGGGGTGGTTCGCTCACTCGTTTACGTCCGCATCTACCGACAAGCCGGCCGATGCCCGCAAGGGCGTCCGCGCCGGGCGCGTGATTGAAAAGAAGCTGGCGGTCCGTGACGAGACCGCCGACTTGGAGATTGCGGCGTTGAAAAAGCGTATCAAGGAACTGGAGTCTTTGCTCTTCCAGGAGCAGAAGACAACGGAGGATACGGTGGAAAAGGCGGTCGAGTCTGCCGTCAACAAGGTGGCGAATGATCGTCGCGAACCGCGTGACTTCCGTGCCCGCATGGAGCAGATGAAAAAGGATGATCCCCAACGGTACGAGGAGATGCGCAAAAACCGTGAGGAGTGGCGGAACCGGATGCGCCAGCGGGAACAGGAGAAGGTCGATTTCCTGTCGAGCGTCGATACATCCGGCTTTTCCCCAGCCGCGAAGGCGACGCACGAGCAGTTGCTGGGGCAGATCGAAAAAGTCAACGCCCTCGTGGAGGAGTTCCGGGAACAGCACGAGAGTGGCGCGTTCGGAAACCTCACGGATGAACAGCGGCGCGAACAGCATGAATCTTTCCGTCAGGAAATGGAACTCCTGCAGAACCTCTACCAGGATGAGCGCAACAACCTCCTGCTCTCCACGGCGGAGTCCGCCGGATTCACGGGGACGGATGCGAACGACTTCGTGCAGCTGATCCAGGGCATCTACGATTCCACTTCCGCGTGGGGACCTGGACGGCGTGGTGGGCGCGGCGGTCCCGGCGGTCCCCCGCCTCCTCCTCGCTAAGGCAAGGGAAGTTTCATGACCGTGACTTGAACGCGCTTGGTCGGCTTGCGGGACGGGGCGCCTTTGGCCCGTCCGCAAGCGATCACAGACAAGGAGAATACGGGTGAGTCGATCGGGGAACAGCAACCTTCACGATTCGTCGCGAAACAAGCAGGACGAGTTCTACACCAACCTCCAGCTCATCGAGGACGAGCTGAAGCACTACCGCGCGCACTTCAAGGGCAAGCGCGTCCTGTGCAACTGCGACGATCCCTACGAAAGCAACTTTTTCAAATATTTCGCGATGAGTTTCAATTCGCTCGGGCTGAAAAGCCTCACCGCGACGTGCTACGCGACAAGTCCCGTCGTGTACACACAGCTCGACCTGTTCGGGGAGGAGATGATCGTTGGCCGCAAAGGAACGCAAAGGGGGAAACAGCCCTACAAGATCGTCATAAACGAGGTCACGGACGTGAACGGGGACGGGCGCGTCGACCTTGCCGACGTGGAATGGCTCATCAAGAACAGGAAGAACGTGCTGACAAAGCTGAAGGGCGACGGCGACTTCCGCTCCGCCGAGTGCGTCGCGCTCCTCGACGAGGCGGACATCGTCGTCACCAACCCGCCGTTCTCGCTTTTCCGCGAATACATGGCGCTCCTGATGGAGCATGGCAAGCAGTTTCTCATCCTCGGCAACATGAACGCCGTCACCTACCGCGAGATATTCCCGCTCATTCGCGACAACAAGGTGTGGCTCGGCAACAAGGCGGGGCATTTCTGGTTCAGGGTGCCGGACAGCTACGAGGAAAAGGCGACGGACTTCAAGATTGACGAGAACGGGCAGAAGTGGCGGCGCATGGGCAACATCTGCTGGTTCACCAACCTCGACATAGAAAAACGCCACGAGGAGATGACGCTCTTCCGCCATTATTCGCCGGAGGAATATCCCACATACGACAACTACGACGCGATAGACGTAAAGAAGACAAATGATATTCCTTGTGACTATCTAGGTGTAATGGGTGTGCCTATTACATTCATGCAGTATTATTGCCCAGAACAATTTGACTTGCTTGGCGAATTTAATCATGGGCAAGATAACGAATTCGATTTGGCGGTTCCAAGTGTCAATGGGAAAGTAATGTTTAAGCGTATTGCAATTCGCCGCAAGCGGAAGGGGCAGGTAAAATGAATAACAACCGGATTTGTTCGCCGCTAACGCGGCTCACTGATGCGAGAATGGCGAAGGCCGTTAGGCCTGAGCAAATCCGCTTGTTAAACACAAGCGAAACAATGAACAACAACCGGATTTGTTCGCCGCTAACGCGGCTCACTGATGCGAGAATGGCGAAGGCCGTTAGGCCTGAGCAAATCCGCTTGTTAAACACAAGCGAAACAATGAACAACAAACGGATTTGTTCGCCGCTAACGCGGCTCACTATGCGAGAATGGCGAACGCCGTTAGGCGCGAGCAAATCCGTTTGTTGAACACAAACAAAGGAATGGAGGTTGTATGATCCTCTACGAGGAAGAGACAAATCGTATCATCGGCGCATGCATGGCTGTACACAACGAGTTGGGCAATGGATTCCTTGAAGCCGTTTATCAAGATGCTTTGGAGATTGAGTTTCGCGAACGAGCTATCCCCTACAGGCGCGAAGCGCATATACGAATATTTTATAAAGGGCATTTGCTCGACAAAGAGTATTACGCTGACTTCATTTGCTTTGACAAGATAATCGTGGAATTGAAATGCGTGTCGCGTCTTGTGAATGCAAACAAAGCGCAAGTAATCAATTATCTGCACGGAACTGGACTCAAGGTCGGATTGCTTGTGAACTTCGCTGAGGCATCGCTAAAGTGGGAGCGTCTCACAAATTTACGGAACATAAAGTCCCAAGAAGCAGCAACAAACGGATTTGCCCAGACCCAACCGTCTTTGCAATTTAGTGAGCGCCGTTAGGCGCGAACAAATCCGTTTGTTAAAACCAAGGAGCATCGAAATGAACAGCAAGATGAAGATAAAGGAACACAAGATTCCCGTGCGGGAGGTGTTCGACGGGTATGTGGATTCGGCGGAGCTGGGCGTTCGCGGCTACGGCGGCAAGTTGAACATCCGTCCGGCGTTCCAGCGCGAGTTCGTTTACAAGCCCGCGCAGCGCGACGCGGTGATCGAGACCGTGCGGCAGGGGTTCCCGCTGAACGTCATGTACTGGGTGCGCAACGAGGAGGGCGGCTTCGAGATGCTCGACGGGCAGCAGCGGACTCTCTCCATCTGCCAGTACGTGAACAACGAGTTCAGCATCGACCACCACAAGTTCGAGAACCTGACGAAAGAGGAGCAGGAGGACATCCTCGATTACGAACTCACAATCTACATCTGCGAGGGCGAGGAGCGCGAGAAGCTGAAGTGGTTCGAGGTGGTGAACACCGCGGGCGAACAGCTCAACGCGCAGGAACGCCGCAATGCGCAGTACACCGGCAGGTGGCTCCACGAGGCGAAGAAGCATTTCAGCAAGACGGGATGTGCGGCGGCGGCGATCGGCGACAAGCTGCTGAACGGATCGGCCATACGTCAGGATTTCCTTGAAACGGCGCTTGCGTGGATTGCCGACCGCGACGGCGGTGACATCCTCGACTACATGTCCGCGCATCAGCATGACGAAGACTGCTCCGACCTGTGGGGGTATTTCGAGAGCGTAATCAAGTGGGTCAAGGCAACGTTTCCCGTTCTGCGCGGTAAGTTGATGAAGGGGTTGCCGTGGGGCATATACTTCAACAGGTATGGGAATGAGAAACGCGACGCGGCGGCGTTGGAGAAGCGGATAACGCAACTTCTTCGCGACGATGAGGACGTGAACGACATAACGAACCAGCGCGGCATCTACGAGTATCTTCTCTCCGGCGACGAACGGCACTTGAGCATACGGCGCTTCTCCGACAAGATGGCGCGGACGGCCTACGAACGGCAAGAGGGCAAATGCCAGAAGTGCGGCAAGGAGTTCGCCATCGAGGAAATGCAGGCCGACCACATCACGCCGTGGGCGAAGGGCGGCAAGACCGTCGCCGAGAACTGCCAGATGCTCTGCGCGGACTGTAATCGCCGCAAAGGAGGGGTGTAGGAGCATGACCGAGTTCGGAGAGTACAAGCGGGCGCCGGAGCCGGAGAAGCGTGAGAAGGCGATTGTCTGGCGTACAGCGATCGGTCTCCAGAAGGTTGACGGTCTTACGACCTCGGAGTATCTGCGTGAGACGGCGCGGCGCAATATCGAAGGTGAGATCACGATAGAAGAGAGCGGGGGGCTGATAGCCGAATACTACAAGTCCAAATCCGTCCGCGCATCGGCGGCGAAGACGCGTACGGACGAGGCTGATATTGTCTCGCAACGCATCGCCGCAATCCTCTCCGAACCGACATTCTCATTGACTGTTCCGTCCTATCTGGCGATTCACCGAAAGTTGTTCCACGGGGTGTTTCCCCGCGCTGGAAAAATCCGCGACTACAACATCACGAAAGCGGAATGGGTCTTGGACAAAGACACTGTCCGCTACGAAAGTGCGGATGTAATCGCAGATACGCTGGAATACGAGTTTTCGCGACAAAGAAACTTCAGTTACAAGGGACTAGGTGTGTTGGAGACGATTTCGCACGTGGCCCGCTTTCTTGCGGACGTGTGGCAGATTCATCCTTTCGGGGAAGGTAACACGCGAACGACAGCCGTCTTCGCAATCAAGTATCTGCGTTCGTTTGGTTTTCCAGTCACCAATGAATTGTTTGCGGAGAACGCCTGCTATTTCCGGAACGCCTTGGTCCGAGCAAACTATACGAATGTTCCGCGAGGCGTACATCGGACATTCTTCTGTTTGGAACGTTTCCTGGTAAACCTGTTGGCTGACGGAAAGTACGAACTCAAAAGCCGCTGCTTAAAAATTGGAGCGGAAGAGGTTCCGGATTCGCTTGTTCCCTCTAAAAAGGAACAAGAAGGGGAACAAGTAGAGTCGCCGCTGGGGGCGGTTATTCCCAGAGGGGTGAGGAGGCTTGTCAAGGTTCTGAAGAAGGAAATGTCTGTCGTCGAAATGATGATCGCGTTGAAGCTTGCCGTGCGGCGGAACTTTCTGGAGAAATACCTTTCTCCGGCATTGGAGGCTGGTCTTGTAGAAATGACGCAGCCCGATTCGCCGCGTTCGCCCACGCAGAAATACCGTCTGACGGCGAAGGGACTTGAAATGCAGCTGGAAGGAGCAGTGTAATGAAGACGGGAGAATTTTCGAGTAGATTTCTTCGCGGAAGGGAGAATCGAAATCCGGAAACGCGACAGAAGCGTTTCAGGTTCTGTTTTCTGTCACGGGAGTTTGGAGGATGTGAGATGAAACGGATTTTGCGTACACTTGGTTGCGGCTTGCTGCTTGCGTTTGCTGCGCGTGCGGATGAGATCAAGCCGGAGGATGCGGAGACCGCCGCGCGGAATTGGATTCGCGCCGATGCCTCTCCGCTGGGAACGCGCATTGGGAAGGCTGTTTCTGGAATCCGGTCTTTTTCGGATGTTGACGGAACGGCGCTGTTCCATCTCGCCGCGCTGGATGGCGGAGGGTTCGTGATTCTCTCTGCGGACGATGGCGTGGCGCCGGTTCTCGCCTTTTCGGACCAGGGGACGTTCTCGCCGTCGGAGGACAACGCGCTGTGGGTGATATTGCAGCGTGATTTGCCGTTGCGGACCGGATTGCTCAAACGCGTCAAGCAATCGGTCAAGGGAGGCGAAGCGGCGAATCCGAACCAAGCCGCTTGGAGGCGTCTGCTCGATGTCTCGGAAGGACGGAAGTACGCGTCGAAGAACACGAGCGAGATCAGCGACCTGCGTATCGCGCCGCTGCTCAAGACGGAGTGGGGGCAGACGACGGACGACGGGTACGAAGAGAAGCCCAACCTCTACAACCTCTACACGCCGGAGAACGCGCCGTGCGGTTGTGTGGCGACGGCCGGAGCGCAGATCATGCGTTATTTCCAGTGGCCGTCGGGAAGCCTTCCGATCCGCACTTTTGTCTGCGCGTATGAGACGTTCTGGGAGACGATCCCGCTGATGCTGAATACATACGGCGGACCGTACGCATGGGCGAATATGCCGAACCGTCCGGCGACAGCGACTCTGCAACAATCGCAGCGCGAGGAGATCGGGAAGCTGGTGTATGATGTCGGCATTGCCTGCATGATGGTTTATTCGCAGGATGGATCCGGCGCGGGACTGTACATGCTGGCGGATTGCTTGCCGGATTATTTCCGGTACGCCCAGGCGAAGGGGTATTGTATCGAGTCGGGAACCTTTTCCGAATCGGTCATTCAGCGGGCGGTGCTGGCGAACCTCGACGCGAGGCTGCCGGTCGCGTTGGGAATCACGGCTCCGAACGGGTACGGACATGCGGTCGTGGCGGACGGATACGGGTATATCGGTTCGACCCGGTACGTACATATCAACATCGGGTACGACGGCGACGCCAACGCCTGGTACAATCTGCCGGACCTGAGTTTTTCGCTCAACGGCGAGAACTATCCGTACAAGTACATCGACCAGATCGTGTATAACATCCATCCGTCCCGGAAGGGGGAGATCGTTTCCGGGCGCGTGCTGTTGCCGAACGGTAACCCCGTAACGAACGCCATCGTGACAATCGAATGTAACGGGGCTTCCCAGTCGGTGACCTCCGATCAAAACGGAATCTGGTGGGGGATTGTGGAGTCGAAATCGTCCGGAACCGCATCCTATTCCGATTCGGCATATTACGGCAACTGCTCGTTTTCTGTCGGCTCCTCCGTTTCGGTGGAGACGACGGACGACGGTTACTACACACCGAAGACTGGATCGGTCGGGAACAGCTGGGGAAACACCATCCGCCTCTCGACTTTGCTGACGCCCGCCTATTCCGTCGAAGTCTCCCAGCTGACGACGGCGGAAGGGATCGAGGTCTCCTGGCAACGGGGACGCAACGTCGTGTCGCAGTCGGTGTACCGTGCGCTGGCGGGCGATTTTTCCGCCGCTCGCTGTGTGGCGGAAGGTCTCTCCAACGCCACCTCCTATCTCGATACGACGGCAGTGCCGGGCGTCCAGTACACCTACTGGATTCAGTCGAACGACGCCTACGGCAACACCGCCTTTTCCGAAGGTGTGGCCGGCATCCGTGCCTATCCGCCTGATGCGGAACCGCCCGCGTTCCCGGAACCGTTGAACTCCACCCGCCTGAAGACGAAGGGAACCTACAGCGGATTTTTCCACGGGACGAAGGAAGTTGACGGGGAAAGCACGAATGCGATCTTGGGGACGCTCACGCTCAAGGTGACGAACGTCAAGACGGGAAAAGCCACCGCGAAACTCGTGCTGGAGGGGCGCAAACTTTCGTTGCACGCTTCCGCCTGGAAAAGCCTCCCGGATGAAGAAGGCACGCGAAGCTTGCTGTTCTCTGCGAAAAACAACATCCTTCTGCGGGTGAACGTCCGTGAGGAACGGATGTGGGGAACCTTGACCGGCAAAGGCATTACGGGCGAACTGCCGTTCGACGGTGCGCGCAACTTCTTTGTCGAAACGTCGAACAAGCGCAAGTCCCTGTGGAAATACTATCAGGGGACATGGACGATGGCGATGGAAACGCAGGTTGCCTCCGGTTCCATTCCGGCCTCCTTCCCGTGGGGATACAGCGTCTTTTCGCTGAAGGTCGCCAGCAAGGGCAAGGTGACGGTGCGGTATCTGCTCTCGGACGGAAGCAAGGGAAGCGTTTCCAGTCAGCTGCTGCTGTTGGACGTGTCGAATGTCGGCACCGCCTTCGTTCCGCTTTTCCTGCAACGCTCGAACGGAAAGAAAGGGGTGTTGGGCGCCGGATTGTGGCTCCAGGCGGAAAGCCGGAAGATCGATGGGGCGGGTTGGTGGTCGAATCCGCAGAACACCCGTTTCCAAGCGTTGCTGGTTGCCACCGGAAAGTTCAACGCTCGCCCCTACGCCAAGCTGTTGATGGACATGGACCAGACGGAGAATCTGCCTTCCTACAAGGCAACGTCAATCCGTCCGCTGGGCCAGCTTCTGCCGATCGGCGAGAAGGTTTCGGTTTCGGGGAATCGCTGCACCATCGCCAAGCAGGTGCCGGTGAAGGTCGCGAAGGACGGTACGCTTACCTGGGGCAAGAATCCGGCGGGCCTCAAGCTTTCCTACACGTACTCGACCGGCCTTGTCAAAGGCTCCTTTTACGTGTATTACCTCGTCAAGGGAAAACCGATGAAGGTGAAGGCGTCGCTTTCCGGTATTGCGCTGAACAACGGGATACGGGGCTGGATCACGATGAAAGACCTTTCGTCGGAACTGAAGATGAAGAACGTGTTTCGCTCGTTGCCGTTCCACCTGAACCCGGAATGATGACCGGGAGGCGGATGTCGGTTGGGAAATTGTTTTGAAGAAAGAGGTTGGTTATGAAGAGCAAATGGACACAGATCGAAGGTGGCGTGACCGCCGCCAAGGGATTCCGCGCCGCCGGTGTCGCGGCGCAGATTAAGTATGCGGGACGGAAGGACGTGGCGCTGATCATGGCGGATCGCCCCGCCGTGGCGGCTGCCGTCTATACGAGCAATCAGGTTGCCGCCGCGCCTGTGCGCGTGGACCGGGAACGGACGGCGACGGGAACAGCTCAGGCGATTCTTGCGAACAGCGGGTGTGCCAACGCCTGTACGGGGGAGCGCGGCATTCAGGATGCGCTTGCCTCCGCACGGTTTACGGCCGAGGCGTTGGGGATTGACGAGAAACTCGTGCTGGTCTGCTCGACCGGTGTGATCGGGATGCTGATGCCGCTGGACCGGCTGGAGTTCGGCGCGAAGGAGGCCGCTCGTTTGTTGAGTCGCGACGGTGGCAACGATGCCGCCCGCGCCATCATGACGACCGACACCGTCTCGAAAGAGTTCGCCGTGCGTGTGGAGATCGACGGAAAGACGGTGACGATCGGCGGGATGAGCAAGGGCGCGGGTATGATTGAGCCGAACATGGCGACGATGCTGGCGTTTGTCACAACCGACGCGACCATCAACGCCCCGATGCTCGATCGCGCCTTGCGCGAGGCGACGGCGGTGAGTTTTAACAGCCTCGTAGTCGATGGCGATCGCAGCACGAACGACACCTTGGTCGCGCTGGCGAGTGCTGAGGCGGGCAATGCGGAGATTTGCGATGCGGATTCAGAAGACTACCGCTTGTTCGCGGATGCCTTGCGCGGGGTGTGCGTGGGATTGGCGAAGATGATGGCGAAGGACGGTGAGGGAGCGAGCAAGTTCGTCACCGTGCGGGTTGTCGGCGCGGCTACGGAAGCGGACGCGAAACGCGCCGCGCGCGCAATCGCGAAATCGCCGCTGGTGAAGACCTCCTGGGCGGGCATGGATCCGAACTGGGGGCGTGTCATCGCCGCCGTCGGGTACTCTGGCGCAGAGGTGGATGACCAGCGCGCGCAAATCTTCTACGGCGATGTCTGCGCCTACGACGCGGGCAAGGTCGCGGGGGCAGAAACGCTTGCCGCGATGAAAGAGCGGATGCGCGCGGCGGAGTTCACGGTGACGGTTGACCTGCACCTCGGCGAAGGCGAGGCGGAAATCTACACCTGCGACCTTACCCACGATTACATCACCATCAACGCCGACTACACGACGTGATTCCGGCAACCGTGAAGGCGTGAAGGGAAGGCGGTAGGGGCGTTTCGCGCCAGCTAAAAACGGGAGGGGCGCGCCCCGTCGCGTCCGCAATGCGGAACACGCTTTGCCTCTCAGCTCCGAGTTTGAAGCGATGCGTCACTGAAATGCGGGTAAGTTTGTCTCGCCTCACACCGTGGGAGGGGCGCGCTCCGTCGCGACCGCAACGTTTTCCCGGATTGTCCGGAATATCCGGAATGTCCGGTTTTTCCTGCTTATCCTGCTTACCCCGCCTCTCAGCTTCCCCGCTTCTCAGCTGGCGCGTAGCGCCCCCGCCTTTCAGCTTGCCCGGCCAACTGATCGGCGTAGCGCCCGATCAATTGAAGTTGATCATGGCGGTGACGGGCTGGCCGGGGGGGATCATGGGGCAGACGTTGGCGGTCGGCTCCACGAGGCATTCGATCAGCCATGTCTGGTTGCTGGCGAGCGCCCTTTCCAGCGCGGCGGCAACTTCCGTTTCGGTCGAGACGCGACAGGAGTGCGCCCCGTGCGCCTCCGCCAGCTTCACGAAATCGGGCAGGTAGATCGGACGGTCTTCAATCCGCTCGTTGGGGTTGCGTCCGTGCTGCGAGAGCGTGACGCCCATGCAACGGTTGTGGTAGAACAACTCTTGCCACTGTCGCACATTGCCGAGGTAGGTGTTGTTCAGGATCACGAAGACGATGGGCAGTTTGTGCTCCACGGCGACGACGAGTTCCTGGAAGTTCATCTGCGCTCCGCCGTCGCCCATGACGCTGACGACACGTTTGTTCGGGCAACCGAGCTGGGCGCCGATCGCGGCGGGCAGACTGTACCCCATCGTGCCGAGTCCGCCGGAGGTGAGGAACTGGCGGGGACGCGAACAGGGATAGTACTGGGCGGACCACATCTGGTTTTGCCCCACGTCGGTGACGAGGATCGCTTCGCCCTTCGTCAATCGGTGAATCTGCTCGATGACGAATTGGGGCATCAGCGCCTCGGACTGCTTGCGATAGAGATACGGGAAACGCTTCTTCCACTGCGCAACCCGTTCCAGCCAGGACGCATGGTCAGTCGGTTTGACAAGCGGCAGGACGCGGGAAAGGACATTCTTCACGTCGGCGCACATTCCGAGGTAGGGGGTGATGCTTTTGCCGATGGAGGAGCAGTCGATATCCACATGGACGATTTTCGCGCGGGGCGCGAATTCGGAGACCTTGCCGATCACGCGATCGTCAAAGCGGGCGCCCATCGCCAGCAGGAGGTCGCAATGCGCGAGCGCCTGGTTGGCGGCGACCGTTCCGTGCATACCGATCATCCGCAGGTCGAGCGGATCGTCGGCGGGGAATGCGCCCAGTCCCATCAGCGTCTCGCAGACGGGGATGTTCGCGCGGTGCGCCAAGGCGGAGACCTCGTCTGCCGCCGAACCGGAGATGACGCCCCCGCCCACATACAGGAGAGGGGATTCCGAAGCGTTGATCAGCCCCGCGAGCCGTTCGATCACCGTGTCATCCACCGTCCTTGTCTCCGGCATGTAGGAGCGGAACTTCACTTCGTCAGGCGTTCTCCGATCCGTGAGGGCTTGCTGGATGTTTTTCGGGATGTCGATCACGACGGGACCAGGTTTCCCGGTGGTGGCGATGTAAAAAGCCTTCTTGATGATGGCGGGAAGCTCATCGACATCGCGGACGAGGAAATTGTATTTGGTGATCGGGCGGGTCATGCCCAGGACATCGGCCTCCTGAAAGGCGTCGTTGCCGATGCTCTCCAGGGCAACCTGTCCGGTGATGCACACCAGGGGAATGCCGTCCATATTGGCGGTGGCGAGTGCGGTGACGGTGTTGGTGGCGCCAGGACCGGAGGTGACGAGGCAACATCCCGGCTTGCCCGTGGCGCGGGCATACCCGTCCGCCATGTGGCAGGCGCCCTGCTCGTGGCGGGACAGGATAAAGTGCAGGGGGGCGTCGTAGAGGCAATCAAAGATATCGATCACCGTACCGCCGGGGTAACCGAAAAGCGTGTCGCAACCCGCTTCGAGCAAGCCGTCAATGACGCATTGCGCGCCAGATCGTTTTTTACTGCCAGTATCCATCGTTTGATTCTCCATGCCTGCAAGATTGGTTCGGTAGTTGGGTGGTTCGGCGGTTGGGCAATCGATTGCAGTCGATCGCTTTCGATCACGATCGATTCTACAATACTGCCAACAAAAAAACGTGTTGGGCGAAGATTGACATACGCCCAACACGCCCTTTGCGCCGAGGCATCGTCAGAGGTTTTTGGCTACGGCCTCCGCGGCGGCGGCGTTCGCCTCTTCCTCCTTCGCGGCGTTTTGGGCGGCGGTCATTTCCGCGATTTTCTTCTCGATCGCGCCCGCGACGTTGTTCTGCGAAGCTGCCGCCCCCGCGATAATCGCGTGGAAAATCGCGCTGCTGTGAGAGGAGCCGTGGGTGATAATCACCGTGTTGGGGACTCCCAGCAGGGGTGCGCCGCCGTAGATTTCGGGATCCATCTTGCGTTTCAGGGCACGGAAGGCACCGTGCAACAAGAGGGCACCGAACATCCGGACGGGATGACGGTAGAATTCGCGCTTCATCCAGTAACCAACGGCGTGCGCGACGCTCTCGGTCGTCTTCAGCACGACGTTCCCGACGAATCCGTCGCAGACCACAACGTCCGTCTTTCCCAAAAAGAGATCGTGGCCCTCTACGTTTCCGCGGAAGGAGATATCCGGAATCTTCTGGATGAGGGGGAACGCTTTCTTGGTCATTTCGTTTCCCTTGCAATCCTCCGTTCCGATACTCAGCAGTCCGACCAGGGGGAGGGTTCGCTTCAAGACGGCGTGAGAATAAACGGATCCCATGACGGCGAACTGGGCGAGCCACTCCTCGTGGCAGTCCGTGTTCGCGCCGGCGTCCAGCAGCAAGAGAGGGCGCTTCGGCTGGCGTGTCGGCAGAACGGTGGCGATCGCGGGGCGGATCACGCCCTTGATCCGGCCGAGGTGGAATACCGCAGAGGCCGCCACCGCGCCCGAATTCCCGGCGGAGACGAAAGCGTCCGCCTCCCCGCGCTTCACCATGTCCATCGCCACGTTGATGGAACAATTCTTCTTTTTGCGGACAGCGACCGCGGGCGGTTCGTCCATGTCGATCTGCTCGGGGGCGTGGACGATCTTCAGGCGGGAAAGATCCGCCTTCGGATACTTCGCCAGCTCCGTTCGGATGACCGGCTCGTCCCCGACCAGATAGACGCACTCGATGGTGTCCTGCAAATTGGCGGCGGCATCCACCGCGCCGTGTACGATCTCGTACGGCGCGTTGTCGCCGCCCATCACGTCTAGAGCGATGCGCGTCATCTACTTTTCCGCGTCAGCTTTCACTGTCAGGACTTTGCGACCGTTGTACATCCCGCAGGACGGGCAAGCATGGTGCGATTGCATCGGCGCACCGCAATTCGGACACGCGCTGACGGAAGCGACGACCGCCTTGACCTGTCCGACGCGCTGACGGACTTTTTGTTTCGACTTCTTTTTCTTTGGCTCTGCCATAGTCCTACACTCACTTTCTCTGCGATTTGCCGGACGCCTTGCGCCCGGCTCGTTCTGTCCCGGTTTCGCCGGGGGTACTCTTCAACCAATCGTCCAGACATGCGAACTCGTTCCCGCCCTCGGAATGCTTGCACGAGCAGGCACCCTCGTTCAGGTTCGCGCCGCAGGTCGGACACAGCCCCAGGCACCCCTCCCTGCAGAGGGGGTAACTGGGAAACGCCAGTATGATAGCCTCTCGAACCTCATCGGTCAAGTCTGCATACTCTGTTTTTGCATCGATTTCTATCGAGCAAACAAATTCGTTCTCTTCCGCCACGGTCTCGAAATCCGCCCCGCAGCGGCGGCACACGCACCGGATCGGCTGCCAGACACGCCCTTGGATCAGCAGTTCGCTGCCGAGCAGATGCGCGAAAAACCGATAGTGCATCCCGCCCAGCGGCGTGATGTACGGCTCGTCGCCCAGCTCCAGCAGACCCTCGTCCGTCTCGCCGGAAAACTCTTCCCCGTCCTTATCGAGACGGGCGACGTCAACGATCAAATGCCCCTGCGTCTGCAACGCCATTCCCTTCCCGTATGATGTGCTTTTCCGGATGCCGCTTCAGGTACTCGACCAGATGACGGTTGACCGCCGGGGGAACGAACGGACTGGTGTCGCCCCCGTAGCGCGTGATTTCCCGGATCATGCTCGCCGTCACATAACTGTAGTTCTCGTTCGGCATCATAAACAACGTCTCGATTTCGGGCGCGAGCTTGCGGTTCGTCAACGCCATCTGGAACTCGTACTCGAAATCGCTGTACACGCGCAGTCCGCGCACCACGACGCGGACATCGTGCTTCCTGCAATAATCAACCAGCATCCGGTCCAGGCAGTCGATCGTCACGTTCTCGATCCCTTCCTCGTCGAGGCACTCCCGCACCATCTGCATCCGCTCCTCGATGCCGAACATGCTGGTCGCCTTCATCGACACGCCCGCGACCGCGACGATCACGCGGTCAAACTGCCTCGTGCTGCGCCGGATCAAATCCAAATGTCCCATCGTCAACGGGTCGAATGTTCCCGGATAGACTGCGGTCGTCATGCTTCCCTCCGCCATATCACCAGCCTTGTCTTGCCGTACACCCGGTCCCGGATCGGCTCCCATCCTTCCACCGCCTCCGCATTCAGCTCGGCGGGCATCTCCGCCACGAAGTACCCTCCGGCCTGCAAGACCTCGTTCTCTTTCGCCGCCCGCAACATCGCGGCGAAACCGTTGTTCCGCGCGTCCTCGTAGGGCGGGTCGGCGTACAGCACCTTCGCGTTCCGTCCCTTGCCGCCTTGCGCGAGCCAAGCCGTCGCGTCGGCGATGACCAGCTCCGTGCCGGGATAGCGGTCGGGTAGGGGAATCGACGGAATCTGGCGCGGATGGATTTTTTTCGCGTGCAGAACGCCGCGTCCCGGATCGGGTTGCGCCGCCTGTGCGGACGGTCCCGCCAGCTCCAGGAAATTCTCGTAAATCAGGCGGGCATTCTGCACGTTCTTCTCAATCCAGGTCACGCCGCCAGCGCCCCGGCTGAGCGCGTCCAACCCCACGGCACCGCTCCCGCCGAAGAGGTCGATCCAATGCGCCTCCGCCACGGACTCCGCGAGAATGGAAAACAGAGCCTCCCGCACCCAGTCCTGGGTCGGTCTGATCTGATCGCCCGGCGGCGTCTTGATCCGCCTGCCGCACCATGTTCCGCCTGTTATCCGCATTGTCTCGCTTCACCGTTTCTTTTCCCGCAGTGGGAAAAAACCATTATGCCATTTTTCCCCTGTCAGTCAAGCAGAAAAGGGGAGCGTGAAGCGGCGTGTCAAGCCGGTTCGGCGAGTTTGCTCGCCGCTTTGCGGTAGCGTGTGGAGCAAAAGGGACAAAAGCGACTGAAGAGATCAAAGGGATTCAGCCGCCGGGAGTAAGCGAAAAGGTGAAATGGTTCAATCGCCGCTGACGCGGCTTTCAATCGACCTGATCCGCTCGTCGGCAGTTCGTCAATTGAATCATTTCACTATTTAAAGCGAAGCGATTTAACTTTCACCCCTCCCTCATCGGGGAAGCGACACTCTTGTCGCTTCATGGCGAATGGGGAACACGCCCCGTCGCGACTGCCACGTGTACCCGGAATATCCGGAATGTCCGGATTATCCGGCTTAACACGCTTCTCAGCTTGCCCCGCCTACATCTCGAAGAGATCGGAGGTGATTGCGTGTCCCTTGTTCCCGTAACATTCCGTTGGGCGCACGACAAAGCGGATCTGGGTTCCTTTTTTCGGAAGCTCGCTCGCCGCAAACACGCACGTTCCCTTCGTCGCCTCACGCGTGGGCGGCAGGTGGAAGCTCTCGGAAAGGACGCGCTTCGACGCGACGGGGTAGTCCACGTCCTCGTGGTAGGCGAACGCCTGTACCTCGTAGTCATAGACGCGCGAGGTTGCCGACGATTTCGCCGCTGGGAACTGTACGGTCACCTGGTCCGTCTCCGTGCCGCGCCGGTCTTTGCCCATGCCGCGTGTCACCGACACGGCGGCCCCGTCGGCAAATTCCGGCGCAACCATCTTCGCCCCCCGCACGTCGAACGCAAAGGCGCGCGATCCGTCCAGCGGCACATGCCAGTCCGGGCCCACCTTCTCGCCTCCCAGGAACTCGCGCCGTTCGATCACGAGTTGATCGTCATAGACGGACACCAGCATTCCTTGTTTCCCCAGATGTTCGGGAAGAAGCGGCATCTGTTTGAGAACGCCGTTGTGGTTTTCCCCGTTCTCGCGCCAGTATTGCGCGAAGATGTAGGAGAGCGATGAAGTGCCGATGGACGTGAACGCTCCCTGCCAGACGCACCGCTCGTCGGTGAGCGAATAATGCGAGTGGCCGGAGAAGGCCACGGCGTTCGGATAGGCGGAAAGCGCGCGCGTGGCGACACCGTGGTCGTGCCCCCACGCCCACGGTCCTTGGACCGTATTGCCCGGATGCGGATGCTGCGCGTAGAAGAAGGGCTTCGTTCCCTTCAGTCCCAGCTTGGCCTCGTTTGCCTTCAGGAAAGCATCCAGCTCCTTCTCGTATCCCCAGTGCGAACCGATGAACGTGTATCCCTTCACCTGCTTCGCGTACACGCCCGACCACGCCTCCTTGAAGAGTCGTTCCCACACCGCCTTGCGGTCGGTGACGATCCGGTGCGCCGCGCGGGTTGTCTCATCCGGATACTTTTCCGCCAGCTTCTTGGGCGTGTCGCCGTACCCGTGCCCCTGCACGTCATGGTTGCCGTAAACGAAGAGTTTTTCGATCGGCTGCCCGTCGGGACGACGGTTCTCAGGAAACACCTTGAACCAGGCTTTCGCCACCAGCTCCAGTTGATCCACCAGCCCGCGGTCTGCCATGTCCCCCGCGATGATCACGCCATCCGCTTGGCTGTCGCGGAAGAATTCGAGCGCGCGTTCGAAGACCGGCACGTTCTTTTCATCGAAGATGTGGATGTCGCTCAGGACACCGAGCCGCAGACGCGTCTCGCCCCCGGGGACGGCACCCCAAAGTCTGGCGCCACTCGCCGCCATACCTGCCAGAAAGAACCTTCGTGAAACTGCAAACATCCTTTGCCCTCCTTGCTGGACGATTTTTTCGATCTGCCGAAAACCCTACTTCTGGAGCAGAACCCCTTGGTGACCGCAGGGAATCACAACTTTCCCCTTCCAGAACGTCGCGATGTCGGGATTGCCAGAGACCTTCCAACGCTTGAGGAAGACGGGGTTCTCCGGATCGGCGAAGTCGTACAGCGCGACCTCGCGGTTGATGCGACACGTTTTGACCACGCGCGTCCCGTTCGGGTCCTTGCGCGGGATGCCGCACAGTTTGGAGCCGGGCCCGGGCAACGGCTTCCTCGGCCAGCGTGAGCAGTCTGGCGGATCTCCCTCGTTCGGCGCGAGGAACAGATAGTCCGCCCCGGATGTCACGAGCGCCCGGTTCTCGTCGAATCGGCAGATCCCGTTTTCCAAGCCGATGAAGTTGTATTTCGTCGTGGTCACCAGAGACGGTTGCGGTTCCGCGCCCAGGTCGATCCACAGGATATTCTTGTGCGCGTTGTTGTACGCCATGTACCGTCCCCCGCCGATCGGCGCGTCCATCAGGAACTTGTCCCACCCCGGACAGGTTCCGAAGCGGAAAAGGTCTTTCGGGCGCGTGGGGTCGGAGATGTCGTAAAGGCGGCATCCGCCGTTGCGTGAGGAGAGTATCAGGTGGTTACGGTCCGCCACCCACAAGCAGAGCGCCAAGTTGTTCCCCGGACCGATCTGGGGAAGTCGGCCGATCTCGCGGAACCCGGTCGGCGTGTCCATCTCGTAGAAGCCGAAGCCGTCCAGCCCCTCTGCCGTGTAGAGGCGCGTGCCGTCCACCTGCACGTCGAAGACGCGCGGATGCCCAGTCAGTTCTCCGATCTTCTCGATGCCGCCCTCCGGCTTGACCTGGAGAACATGCAGTCCCGCGTCGCCGCACGCGGCATAGACCACGTCGCCGGCCACAGCCACGGCGCGCGCCTGACCGGGTCGCGCGGGTTTCCACACCCGGAACTCGTTTTCGTCGGTGAGATACGGTTCGCGGTACGAGGCGTGGATCGGTGGCGGACCTTGCTCGAACGTCTCCTGCGCCGCTCCTTTCGCGGGCAGGACGATGAGTCCGCATCCCATGCCGCCCGCATAGACGCAACCGTTCCCGACGGCCACGGAACCGATACAGCAACTCGGCCATTCGGGATGGCTCGCCAGAGGTGCGGTCCAGCGGTCCACCACCTTCGGGTTTGTCGGGTCGGCGCAATCGACGGCAAAAAGCCCGTCGTGCGTGGCCGCACAGAACACGAGGTCCGAGCTTGCGCTCGTGCGCGGCGTCCACATGTCGAGTCCGCGCACGTAGAGCGGCGGATAGTCCGCGCGGCCGACTCGCCGCGGATGCGTCGGATCGGAGACGTCGAAGATGTCGAGTCCGTGTCCGCAACCCGCCCCCGGTCCCGCGCCGCCGTAGAGATGCAGTTCCTGCGAGTCAACTCCCTTGTACGGCAGCTTCGAGAGGTCGCGATGCCTCGCGTGATGTCCCGTGGAGGCGTACAGGTATTTACCCTTCAACCACACTCCGTCGCCGAATCCCCACAGGTCTTCGTAGGCCACCTGCCGGATGTTCTTCATGTCGCGCGCGTCAAACACCGTCAGCTTGGCCGATCCCCAGTCGCCGGAATAGACGTACCCGTTGCGGTACTTCACGCTCTGCGATTCGTCGGTTTTGCGCATCGCGATGTGTGCGGGGTGGTCGGGATCGGAGACATCGATGAACTCCACGCCGTTTTGCCGCTGTCCGAGGAAGACCACGTCGCCCGCCACATCCACGCCCGTCGCCAGCTCGCAGCAGTCGAAGCGGGAACGGACGCGCGGACGGGCGGGATCGGTGGCATCGATAATCCACAGTCCAGCCTCACGGGCAGAGACGTATGCCATGCCGTTGCGCACGGCGATCTGCCGTACTCCCGCCAGACCGTTGATATGCCCCAGACGCTTCGGCTTGAGCGGTTCGGAGATGTCAAACACGTAGAAGTCGGGACCGCCGCCCGCATACAGGCGGTTGCCCTCCACGCAGACAGCCATCACGCGCGAAGAGGCATCCTCCACCTTCACGGGATCACCAAAAATCTCTCCGCCCATCGCGGAAACGACCAGGGCGAAACCATACGCAAACCCAAGCAGTGCTCTCTTCATCCGCATTCCCCCAATTCGACATGGCTGAATTGTACAACATGCGAATTCCCGAAGCAAGTCCGTTTCGCTTGAGCAAAAGGGACAAAAGCGACAGAAGAGACAAAAGGGATCCAACCGCCAGGAGTAAGTGAAAAGGTGAAATGGTTAAATCGCCTCCTTCGGAGGCTTTCAATCGACCTGATCCGCCTGTTCTCTCATCGGGGAGGCGACACTCTTGTCGCTTCACGGCGAACGGGGGACTCTCCCCTTCGTGACCGCAACACGAATCCGGAATATCCGGGATGTCCGGTTTAACACGCTTCTCAGCCTCTCAGCTTCTCAGCTTTTTCACCCCGCCCCGCCACTTCCGAAATGGGATGGTTTTTTGTTTCGAAAAGGGATTTTGTAGTGCAGAGAATGTGCTATGATAATGCCATGAACGATTTATTTTACACGGGCAAGGTTGCGGTTGTTACCGGCGCGGGCGGGACGCTTTGCAGCGCGATCGCCATCGATCTTGCGGCGAAAGGCGCGAAGGTCGTGTTGATCGGGCGTACGCGCGAGAAGCTGGAAAAGACCGCCGCTGCCATCCGGGGGGCGGGAGACGTCTGCCGCCTGGAACCGGGCGACGTCACCGACGAGGGCGCCATGCAGTCGATCTCGGATCGGGTAGCCGACGAATGGGGACCCTGCCGTTTTCTGATCAACGGCGCGGGCGGCAACAACATCGCCGCCATGACGACACGCCTCCGCTACTCCGATGCCGACCTGCTCCCCTCGTCTGATCCCGCCTCGGACCGCGGTTTCTGGGACGTTGATATGAGCGCGTTCAAGTCCGTGCTGGAGACCAACACGCTCGGCACGGTAATTCCCAGCCGCGTCTTCGTCCGGCAGATGGCGAAGGCGGGCGGCGGGGCGGTTCTCAACTTCGCCTCGATGAACACCTATCGACCGCTCACGCGCGTCGCCCCCTACGCGATGAGCAAGGCGGCGATCGCGAACTGGACGATGTTCTTCGCGCAGTACATGGCGCCCGCGAAGGTGCGCGTCAACGCCATCGCCCCGGGATTCATGGTGAACGAGCGTTCGCGCCACTACCTGATGACGCCGGACGGCGGATTTTCCGCGCGTGGAGAGCAGGTAATCCGCCATACGCCCGCCGGACGTTTCGGCGAGGCGCGCGAGTTGCTGGGGTGCGTCGATTGGCTGCTGAACGACGAGAAGTCCGGATTCGTCACCGGAATCACCGTGCCCGTGGACGGCGGCTTCCTCGTCAGCGCGGGCGTGTAACTTTCACGAAAAACAAAACAGCAAACAGGAGAACAACATGACACGGACTCAGAGACATCAAACGGGCGGAGCAACCGTCAAGACCGCCCTTGCGCTAGCCCTGGCCTTTTTCTGCAACGCGGTCTTCGCCGGAACCGTCGCCTACTGGCCGCTCAACTACACCGCCGGCGAACGCACCACCGTCACGACCGACCTCACCAACCTGGGATCGGCGACCGAGTTGGTCGCGCACCCAATCTCGATGATCGGCGGCACCGTTCAGGAAGGCAGCAGTGCCTCGTGTCCCGTCGGGACGAACGCTTTCCCCACCGGGTTCGCCGTTTATGATCCCGTTACCTCCAACACGCTGGACGCCACGACCGCGCTCCATTTCCACCTGCCCGACAACCGCGATACGGAAGGTTCCGGCGGTGTCCGCGTCTCGAACCCCGCCGCGTTGCGCCTTACGACCTTCACGCTGGAATTCTTCGTCCGCATCCGCCAGGCGTACACGGCCACCCAGATGGGGCAGTTCCACGCCATCGCCGTGATGCCGCGTATCCTCGACAACAATGGCGTCCATGTCCGGAACTGCGACAGCTGGGGGATTCGCTACGGCAGCTATAAGTTGCATGTCCGTTTCACGAAACCCGAATACTCGTTCCAAAGCGACCCCAGCCTGATCAACACATCTGACTACCAGAGCTTTGAGGTGCCTTATGAAGAGCTGAATGACGGAAACTGGCATCACGTCGCGTTCCTCGTGAACGGAACATCGGTCAAGGTGTATTGTGACTATAAACCCATCCTCACCAAAACGCTGGCTAGCAGCGTGACATACGGAACGGAAGACCTCTACATCGGCGCGGTTCCGATGGGACCGCAGCCGTTCGGCGGTGACCTTGCCCATTTCCGTGTCTCCGACACCGCGCTGAACGCCGCCGATTTCCTGCGTCCCGTTCGCTCCGTCCGGGCGGCGGACGAGGGGGACGACGTGTACCTGCATCTTTCGTTCGACCAGGAACCGGGTTTCGCCTCCGAAATGTATTTTGACAGGACGGGACAACAGAAAGTCATCCAGCGTCGTTCGGGGGGCGCGCAGCCTTGTCTCTCCCCGAATGTCTGTGCCGCCGCCATCCGTTCCTCCGTTACCAACAGCTTCGCGGCCGCCAATGTGACTTCGCTTTCCAATGCCCCGATCGTGGACGCGAACAGCTACCTGGAGATCCGGCCCACCTCCGATCCGTTCGCCTCCTCTTCCTACACGGTGGAATGTTTCTACAAGGCACTCTCCACCAACCGGACTACGGGAACACAGGCAACCGCGCTTGTGCGGCGGTACATCAACGATTCCCAAGCGCAGTTTCAGTTGACGATTACCAGCAGTGCCCCCAATACGCCGTGGAATCTCATCGGGTCGATCCGCTGTGCCTCGGAAAGTTCCTCCAGGACATTTACCGACCCGAACGTGTCGGCGACCGGCGTCTGGCATCACGCTGCGTATGTTGTCGATAACCAACACAAAACCGCGCGTCTCTTCCACGATTACGTGCGCGTCGCGGAAGCCTCCTTCCAAAACCTTGCCCTGGCGCCTGCCGCCCTTTCGCGGTTCATCGTGGTCGGGGGGTCCCCCAACCAAACCTCGCTGAACGGGTGGATCGATGACGTGCGCATTACCCTCCGCGCGCTGAATCCGGGCGAGTTCTTGACGGCGAAGGAATACGTGGATCCCGCCGCGCGCACGCTCGCCTGGGCCACCTTTGACAACGGAAGCGTGGACGGCGGACCCGCGCTCACGAACGGCGTCATCTCCGCTTCGTCGGGCGGACAAACTCCCGCCTTCACGGCGTATGAGTCCACGCCGGTCATCATGGATGGGTCTGGAACTGTTCTCCGCGCGCGAAACACGGCAAGCCTCTCCTTCCAGTCGGGACAGATCATGTGGCCTGACTCCTCGGTCCTTTCGGTCTTCCCCGCGCAGACCATCGAGTTCTTCCTGAAGGGGAGCACTTCCCCGCGGCAAGGCGAGGCGATTCTCCGCAACTCGCTCTGGACGAAGGATATCAGCGACAACCCGGCATCTTGGCTGTTGACCTACGGTATGACCAACCCCTCACACCTTCGCCTCCTTTGCGCGACCATCGATGACGCCACCGGCACCAAAGCCGCCAAGGGCATCAATGTCGATACCGGCATTGTGATTGCCGACGGCAAGTGGCACCACATCGCCATCACCTTCGATCCCTCCGCGCAAGGCGAGACCATCAGTATCTACAAAGACTACTCGGCCACGCCAAACTGGACGACGAGCTTGACGGGCAAGCGAATCTTCGGCAAAGGGTTCGGGGCGATTTGGGCGGGCGCGTCCCCCTATTCGGAGAACGAATCGGACTTCAACGGCCAGCTCGACGAGCTTCGCATCTCCAACGGCGTGCTCTCTCCGTCGGAGTTCCTCCGCAATGAGCGGGTTGGGCTCGTCATCAGCATCCGGTGAGGGTAGGGGGCTGCTAGGTGGCGGCTGTTCGTTTCTTCTGACTTTTGCAGGAGGCTGGCAGCGCCTGGTGTAGCCCATGCTGCGCGGCAAGAATGCCGCGCCACAGAACCCAAACGAGAAACGGGGAAGAGGTGGCGTGACCGTTTGCAGAAAGCACGGGAGGTGGGCTACTAGCTACCAGCCGCCAACTTACCCAAGCCGCCTACCACAGCGGGGCGAAGGCGTGCCAGAGAAGGAACACCGCCATCGCCGTAAAGAAGATGCCGAATAGGATTCGGATCACGACCAGGTTCTTCTTGCTCCACTCCAGCAGCGACGGGATGTCCGCGCCGCGCTGGAAGAGCGCGAAGATCACGATCAGCGGCAGGATGAAGAAGAGATTGTAAAGGGCCAGAAGGAACCAGGCGGTCAGGTTGGACGGATTCTGTTCCAGAACGTACATCAATGTCGGCAGGTAACTCTGTCCCGTGCAGACGCTCTCCAGAATCGTCACGACCGTACCCACGACAAACCCGCCGATCACGGGACCGCCCCATCCGATCTTCGAGCGTGTAAAGGTATGGATCTTCCGCTTGATCTTGTCGGGAACCTGCAACGTCACCTCATCCGCGCGCTGGCTCTTACGGAAACGGAAAGAGTCGCGGAAGGAGAGGTAGGCGAGCGGAATCATCGCCAGTCCGATCACCGCCTCCATCACCATCTTGACCGTGTTGAAGTTCGGCAGACTGCGGATCGCGTAGAGGAAGCCGACGCCGATCGACATATAGACCAGATAGGAGGCCAGGATGAACGAGAATCCGACCAGAAAGCGGACACGGCGCGACGCCTTTGCGATCGTCAGGACGCTCAAGAAGAAGATCAGCGTCGAGATGGCGCACGGGTTGAAGCCGTCCAGCAGTCCCGCGATCGAGACGTTCACGGGGGTGAATTCCCGCAACCATTTCTGAACCGCGCTCTCCGCCTTCTCTCCCGCCAGGTCGGGCGGTTGCGGTGCCTTCCAGTTCGGCTTCTGGCGGGATGCCAGCTGCGCATCGACACACCCGATTAGTTTCTCCGCGATCTCCTCGTACCCGCTCAGGTAGATCGTGTGGTCAACCACAATCGAGGAACGCGCGTTTGAGGTGTCGATCTTGCAGCGCTCCTGATAGGCGACCAGGAGCGGAATGTTTGTCGCCTGCGTGGTGTCATGCTCGAAGAGTTCGTATTCTCCGCCCAACGCCTCTTCCAGACGCGGTAGGACATCGCGCTTGATCTGTTCGCACTCGGTACATCCCGGAGCGGTGAACAGATCGAGCCGCACCTGTTCGCGAATATCGGCGAACAGGCACGAGGCGAGGAGGGTTGAGGCAGTGAGAACGCAGGAAAAAACTCTTCGAGACATACGAGGCACCTTAGAATTTCAGCAAGACGGGAACTTTTCTCGTCTGCGGCGAGGTCACGGTCAGAGTCAGGAGTTCCTTCCCTTGGAAGTTCGTGGTGACTTTCACGTCCTCCATCGACTTGGGGGCGCGCGCCTCCCGCAACGAAAACCCTTCCGGAACACGGAATGTCATCGACAGCGGGAATCCTCCAACGGCGGTGACATTGACGGAAAACGTCTTTGTGTTCTGGTCCCACGACAAATCGTTCAGTTCGACGGCACCTTGCGTCAGGTGGCGGTCGTCGCCCACGAACTGCGGATGGTCCGTCTGCTCCCAGAGGGCGATCAGGCGAACGGTGCGCGCGGGAATGGTCAAGTCCAGTCCCTCCTGCACACTGCCGATCCATTCCTGGCGCCAGAATTCAAACGCGGTGTAGGTCTTGTCATCGTCCAACCCGATCTCGTGCAGGTCAAAGGCGATTTCCCTTTCCGAGTTCTCGAAGTTGAACACGGCGACCGAGTGCCACGTGCCGAAGGGGCGCGTCACAGTCAGGTTCCAGATCGGGAGTCGGGAGAAGTAGGGGTACAGGTTGACGGGATGGATGTCCGCCACGGGCAACACCTGCTGGATGACCTTCATGCGGTCCATCTGCAACTCCGCCAGCTTGTCTCCCGCGAACATCAGCTGTCCCGGCAGACCGATGATCGTCGCCATCACATCCACCTCGTTCTTTTCCAGCACGTAGTTGACCAGCAGCGTATCGGGATCCGTGTAGAACATCAGGTTGTTGACGAAAATCTGGCTGAACGTGCAGTCCGCCTGATGGAGGATGTTCCCCCAGGTGACCGGCATCTGGGCGAACTTCGAGGTGAATCCGTCCACCGTGCGCTCTCCCAATCCGTGATAGCATCCGACGACATCCGCGCCCAGGCGAGAGGCGTCGAGATACTTCGCCTCCGTCCCCGTGAAATCGCCCATGCAACCGAGGAACAGGCGGTCCTCTCCGATTCCTTCGCGCAACGCCTTCACGCTGTTCTCGAACCAGTTGACATCCTTCGGATTCTTGGCGCAGGCGCGGATTTCCGGCTTCTCGAACTTCCGGGGCGTGTTCGCCATGCCGTCGAACTTGAAGAACTCGTAACCCCATTCCTTGGAAGCCGTGCGGGTGATCGAACGCAGGTGGTCGAGCACTTCCGGGATCGTCGTGTCCAGCATGAAACGTCCGTTCCAGTTGTTGATCGGTTTGCCGTCCCGATCGTGCAGGAACCACTCTTTGTGCTCCTGGTAGAATTTCTCGTCGCCCGTACCGTACAGCGGCATCCAGAGTCCGGGACGGTACCCCAGCGCGCGGATGTCGTCCGCCAACTTCTTCATCCCTTCCGGGAATTGATTCGTGTAGCAGGAGAGGTCGAGGTTGTGGAAATTGGAGACGGGAAGCCAGCAGGAGTTGTCCTGCCACGATTCGATCGACCAGATCTCCAGCCCGAACGGCTGCAGGAACTGCTTGGCGATCCTCGCCTCCTCCAGGTTCTCCTTCGCGCCGGCCTTGTCGAAATAGGTGTTCCAGCTCATCCATCCCGTCGGGGCTTTCGGGCAACGGGTACGGTCGATCGGATGGTAACCCGGTGCCCAGCGGCTCGCGTAATAACGCGGCGCGAGTTCCACGGTCAGGGACGAGTGCGCCGCGTATTCCACGCAACAGCAAAGCGAGAACGAGTAGTCGCCCTTGCCGAGCGATTTCAAATGCGTTCCCTGCGAGTGGAAACGCAACGCCAAATCCTCCTCCCGGGCGAAGAGGGAATCGTTGAGCGGGGAATCCCCCGCGCCGTCCGCGAAATTCAGTACGCGCTCGTCATCGCTGGCGAGGGTGCGGCACGCGAAACTCTCCGGACGGAAATGCACCACGCCATCCATCTGCAGGTTGCCCGCGTAGAAGTTGTTTCCACCGGCGCGATGGAACGCTTCCATCGTCAACGTGTTTCCCTCCCCGCGGAAGGAGATGTAACCGCGCACCGTATTGCCGCCATCCACCAGGCTCAACCGTTCCACCGCCGCCTCACGCGCATTCGCGACACGCCAGTTCGGCATTGAGGTCGAGAATGAAAGCTTGCCTTCCAGCGAGACATTCTGCTGGGTATTCGACAACGACAGCGTGGCCGTAGGCTCGTCAAATGACACATTCCATGCTCCGATCGTCAAACCGGACAGTGTTACCAACATCGCAAACATCTCGTACTCCTTTCCCGTAACGTAACGGAATAAAAACAATACGATACCGTTTTTCCATCCAAAAAACAATGCAGAAAGCGAGGGGTTCAGGGCAAAAAGAATGGTGGCAAGGATCGGGATCGAACCGATGACACGCGGATTTTCAGTCCGCTGCTCTACCAACTGAGCTACCTCGCCACCTAACACCCTTGCGGATGTAAAAAGTGCAAACACTATACTGAAAAATCACCCGCCTGTCAATCCTCATTTTCATCTTTTTTTAGAACGATTCGCCGGGACACGCTCCGTCGCGTCCGCTGCGCAGCGACGTCGTCCTCTCCGTCGGCTTTCGGGGAAGCGACACTCCTGTCGCTTTTCGGGGACTTGTCCATTTAACTATTTAACCATTTCAAGCGAAGCGATTTAACTTTCCCAAAATTCCTCTGCTGGACAATTTGAAAAACAATCATGGCGCGTTGAAATTTTGCAGACTTTCACCAGTTGGGTGAATCCGTTCTGCGTGTGCAGACGACTAAAAGCCTCTGTTTTCGGCACTTTCTCTGGGTACTCTGCGGCCTCAGCGGCTCTGCGTGAGAACCTCGTCTCTAGCTTAGCTCCTAGCTGTCAGCTTTTCGCTTGTAGGGAAACAACGTCCATCCTTGCTCACACGAACGCGATGAAGCGTCTCCTCCCTCCGCGTCTCCGTGTGAGGCAAAACACGAGTTACCCTCATGTACATCCCCGTGCGAACACGGACGATCAGCTCGTCTAAAACTTCAACCACCGGCGCGTGTACAGCAAGTTATCTGAACCGAATCACTCACGCAACGCGTGAGCGGGGGGCTAACAGAGGAATTGCGGTTGGCGGCTACGCCTTTCCGCTGACAGGGAAGGACATCGGCTTGGCCCGCCGCCATCCCGTGACAGTGAACGCGCCGTCGGGATAGATTGTCGCTTCCGCGTAGCAACCTTCGTCTTTTCCCGTGTCGCACACCATTGCGCGAAGACAGTAGTAGGGGATTCCGTTTACGACGGACTGGCCGCCTCCGTGCTGGTGTCCCATGACAACCGCCCGTACCTTTCCGCTCTTCTCCAGTGTTTCGCGCACCGCCGCCGCGTTCTTGATGAGGTGATGGCGTTCGGCGGAGGGATCGAGTCTCTGGTGACAGAATACGACGACATGACCTTTCGCCGCGGAGAGTTCCCGCCTGAGCCACTCCATCTCCTCGGCGGGTATGTTCGCGTCCGTCCAGGGGTTGTTCCGGCAGTACGGTTTTCCATCCGAAGTGAAACAGGCGTTGAGGACAACAAACGTGACGCCACCGGTCACGAAGGAGTACCATCCCTTTTCCGTTACCGTCCCGTTGTTTGGAGTCCGCGAGAAGAATTCCTCCGGTGAGATGCAGTCGAAATCGTGATTTCCCGCGACATGGTAACGGGGACCTTGAAAACGGGAAAAGATTGCTCGATGCGCGCAAGCGCGTGGAGGGTTTCATCATGTCCCTTTGTCTTGTCCTTGAAGTCTCCCAGCTCGATAACAAAATCGGTTTTTCTTCCATTGAACGCGACAATGGCATCATCGAGTTTTCGGAGCGACTCGCGGAAGTAACGGCTTCGTTCCCCGTGTCCGGGCCAAGGCTCGATATCCGCGTAATGCAGATCGGTCACGAGTCCGAAGCGAACGAGTGGTGCCCCATGACCGTCCGGATCCCCGAAAAGGCGGCAACCGTAAAACGCAGTCGCGGCCGTCACAAATTCCCTGCGTGTCCATTTCGTAGAATGCAATCTCATTCAGTCATCTCCAACGACGGAAACGAAGTTCAAACCGGAATGAAGTTCCAAGAGTAGGTGAAGTCCGGTGAGAGTTCAAACATCCGGAAGCCGAGGGGGCGTTCATCAAAACTGCGGCTGGTCACTTCAGCGTTGAGAATCGTCAGGTTCCGCCAGCCGCGCATGAGCGTTTTATGCAGATGGCCGCAGAGGTAGAATCGGACACCTGCTGTGAGGTATGCCTTCAGTCGATCCTTGCGTCCGTTCTTCGGATGATTTTCGTAGGAGTCGCTTTCCACGATGGAGGAAACGAATGGCGGAATGTGCGACGCGAGGATCACCCGTCCGCCACAGGAAGATGCGGCCGCCAGCTCGTCCTTCACCCATGTGTTGTACCGTTCCTTCCGCTCCAGGATTTCCTTCTTCTGCGTGTCTTTCCAGAGCTGTGAGTTGCCGACCAGCAACCGCCATCCCTTCACCTCGAATCGCTTGTAATCGTATCCGAATACGCTCAGGTAGCGGTCTAGATTCTCTTTTGTGACCTCATTGCCGAGATCGTGGTTTCCGGGGGCGATTGCCACCGGCACGGTGAAGAGCTTCAGCAGACGCGGCCAATCGCGCGTGACGTCGGCGGCGATGTGCGTCATGTCACCGGCGATCAGCGCGATGTCCGGCTTCAACTCGTTCACTTTCGCGATTGCCTTTTCGAAGGAGGCCAAATCCTTCGCGTAGGACTTCTCCGGTTCCGATGTCGAGGAAAATCCGAACTGCGGGTCGCACATGTGGGCGATCCGCAGGCCGCCACCCGCGGCTGGCGCGGGGGCAGGAGTCTGCGCACCTAGCGCGGAGATTCCGGTTGCAGCGGCGAATCCTGCGCCCGTCTGCAAAAAATGCCTTCGTGAAACTGCATTGGTGTTCATGTCTGTTTTCCTTTGTCTCCGGTTCGTTTCAACGGGAAAGTAGTATAACGGATTCCCAGACCGGTTTCAAGAACGAGGTGGGGGGGAGGTAGCGGTTGGGTGTCTGATAGGTCAGACTAGGGGCTCTAGAACCTCTAGCCATTCTCGACGATGCCGAACCACCAGCACCCGTTACCAGCTATCCAACCACCCAACCACCGAATCTCGAACTTAGCGGATGGATAGGATTGTGCCGCCGGAATGGAGGGTGACGTAAAGTGTCTTACCCTCCACCGATGCGGTGAGAATACCTTTGTTCGCACCGATGTTTGCCGGGGAAAGTTGCGCGGGTGCCGTGCAAGTTCCTGTGAAGGTCGCGAGCGCGATTTTCTCCCGGTAGGCGATGCTTTCTGTCTCGTCCATTCCGAAGTCGAGCGTTGTCGCGCCACCGAACGTGAGGTCGCCATCCACGCAGAGGAGGTTATCCGGACGCGTGGTGAGTTTTGCGCCCGCTGCGATTGTCAGATTCGTCGTGGTGTAGAGGTCGGCCGATCCGGCCTCGCCCGTTCCCAGCGTGAGTTCGCGCAGAACGGTCAGCGTGCCGTTTGTGACCTGCTGCGAGGCGAATCCGTTTTCCAGTGTCAGCTCCTCCACCTGGCGGGCGTAGCCGCCGAGGTCCAGCGAACCGTCGCCGGAGATCGAGACGCGCGGCGTGGAGAAGCCGTTCTGCGCACTGAACTTCAGCTTACCACCCGCGACGCAGGTGCGTCCCGTGTAGGTGTTGGCACCGGACAGATGCAAGAGTCCTTTCCCCAGTTTGATGAGACCGCCGTCGGAATCTCCCGCCGCCAGCGCGGGATCGCGCAGGAGCGGCTTGGAGATGTTGTAGAAGCCCTGTACCGCGCTGCCGGTGTCGATACAGGCGCCGTTCGTCGAGACATACACCGCAGTTGGCTGGGACATCGTATCGTAACTGGCCGGAGCCGTCGCCACGAAGGTGCCGCCGTTGAAATAGACATAGCCCGTTCCTCTGTATCTCAGGAAGTTTTTCGCGGTGAGCGTTCCGCCGTTCAGCCAGAAGGTCCCTTTGTTGTTGGTGTTCTTACTGAGCTGGATATGCCCGCCGAGTGTCAAGGTGCCGCCGTTCAATGTCAAGATCGCGTCTGTCGAGCGGTTGGCATTTCCCGAGGCGGATACGTCCGCATAGACCCCGTACAGGATGTCGCCAATCCGGACGGTTCCTCCGTTCTGGGTGTACCTCGCGACGTGTGTGCCGGTGTTTCCGATAATCTGGTGCCCGAGACGGAATTGCTGGGACACTTCCAGTACTCCGCCGTTCACCACCATCTCCGGTTCGACGTAGGAGGTCGTGTTACCGCTCTGCCCGGAATACAAATTCGGCGTTGTGACGGTGCCGCCGTTCAGGGTAAACTTCTGCTTGCAGGAGTTGGTCAACGCCGCGTAGTAGCCGAGGTAAAGGCCGGACGAACAGGTCAACGTCCCGTTGTTCATCACGAACTCGCAGTCGGTATCATCGACATGGGAGGATCCGACCGAGAAATAGGAGCTGTTCATGACTGGCGCGTCGTTCGCGTCATCCACCGTTCCCGCGATCACCCGTCCCTGCGCCAGGTCGAAAGCCTGGAAGCGGACGGACGGCATGTCCCCGTTCTCCTTGATTTTCGATTCGGTCAGGCTGTTGGCGTTCCCCACGCTCTTCGTGGTGTTTCCCAGGAAGAATCCTTTGTTCCCCTTGAAGATCAGGTCGCCGTAGCCGGATTTGATCCAGGCACCGTTTCCAGTCACGGACCGCACGGTCAAATCCCGGTCGATCTGAAGGTTGCCGGTGTTTCCCCCGCCTGTTCCGATCGAGAGACCGGGGATTGTCTCGCCGGTTCCCGTGTATTGTACGGTAGAGTTCCCCATCTTGAGTTGCTCTGCGCCGGTCAGTCCCGAGAGCGTGTCGAGAATCAGTCTGCCGGAACGACACATGATGATCCCTTCAATCCCGGACGTGTCCTTCAGATAGACCGTGCCGCCACCGCCGCTCTGGTATTCGCTGTTCGCCCAGATGCGGTAGGGGGAGGTGATTGTCCCATTGATGTCGATACGCGCGCCCGCCGGGCAGCTGACGTTGAGATAGGTGCGGCAGGTCAACGGGGAATCGATGGTCAGCATACCGGACGCCGCCACGATACGGGCAATGGTGCCGGGGGCGGTGAGCGTGAGCGAGCCGCCGGCAAGGCGGTACCCGAAGAGGGGATGCGTCGCGTAGGTGGCGAGGGTGCCAACCGTCACGTCCGTGTCGAGCGTGACCGGTACGTTCACGTTGGATGCCGGGTTGAACAGGGCGAGGTCGTTCGCGCCGTTCGGCGCCTCCTGCCCGTTCCAGTTTGCGGACGCGCTCCAGTTGCCGCCGCTAAAGGAGGAGGTCCACACCCGGTCACCCGCCGCCGGGGTGGTGCTTGCGGAGACCGTTGCCACGATCGCCTTCCAGCCGTCGTATGCGCCGCCGGAGAGCGTGACCTGTTGCGCGCTCACCGACCAGCCGGGGAATTTGGCAGGAGCGCGGAAGAGCGAGGTATCGACATCGCTGTTCGCGGCGTTGAAGACAAGCGCGGTGTACACACCGGCGGCCATGTTCGGCTCGATGTAGTTCGCTACCGAATGCATCTGGAACGTGACGGGCGAGAGCACCTGCAACGAGCCTGTCACCACGACGCAGTAGTTGGTTGTCGCGGCGGCAGAGAGGTTATAGGCATTAAAGATCGTCCCGGTCGTGTCGCCTGTCGCCCCCAGCGTGAGGTTCTGGATTGTCTGGCTCACCGTGTCGGAGCGATAGGCCGCGCCCGGCTTCACCACGAGCGTGCGGTTCTTGCAGGCATCGTTCGAGACGAGGACTTCGCCGTCCTCAATCGTGATCGGGCCGTTGAAGGTGGAGTCGGCGAAATCGGCGGGCGCGCTGTGCCGTCCGAACCAAACCCAGCCGCCGCCGCTCACGGTGATCCCTCCGTCCGTCGTCACGCCCGGCTCCGTCTCCATCGGCTGGTAGATGCGGATGACGGTGAAATCTGGCCAGGCGTTGAAGGCTTCGTTCGAGCTGGTGTCGATCTTCAGCCCTTTTTCCCCCAGGTAGAAGTGCGTGAACGCGCGAATCGTGCTGTTTTCGCTATTGTGGGGGACAAGGCCCTGGAAGGTGCCGCCGCGCGCATAGAGGACGCTGGACGGGGCAGGGGAGCGCTCGCTTCCCCACAGGTACTTGGCCGCGAGCGTCGCGCCTTCGTTTAGGTAGGTGACGCTCGGCGAGTAGTCGGCGATTCGGAACGTTCCGGTGACGCGCAGTTCTCCGCCGTTCAGCGTGAAGGTCGCGCCGTGGTACGCATTTCCCGACGATGCCGCGTTCTGCCCCACGGTCAGGTTGGCGAGGGTGACGGTGCCGCCGTTCTGCGTCCATTCCGTTTCAGCGTGAACACCGGGATAGGCGTTGAGATACGACGCGCCGCCGGTCAGCGTTCCGCCGTTGATGGTGATGACCGCTTTCGCGTCCTGCGTTTTGGTCTGGTCCTGGAGCGTACGGAAATAGCTGCAGGTGACGTCACCGCCGTTCTGCGTGTATTTCATCAGCACCGTCTCGGGCGCGTTGCCTTTGATTCCGCCGTAATAACCGGCACCAAGGTAGGTCGAGGAGATGTGTCCGTTGTTCATCACCAGCTCCCCGCCTTTCTCGTTCTTTCCGTTCGACCCGGAGAGCAGGGAACCGATCATGAACTCGCCCGATGCTGTCACGCTGGGCGCGTCCGTGTCGTCGCCGACGGTTCCGATCACCATGCGTCCACCTCCGCCGATCATCGCCGAGCGGAAGGTCGAGGTCGGCGAGTCTCCGTTCTTGCCGATACCCGCCAAATCATTCGCATTGTAGTTGATGTCCTTGTTTCCCATCGCGAAGGCACCGGTACCCTTCAGGTAAAGCGTGCCTTCGCCCATCTTCGCGAAAGCGGAGTTGTAGCAGGACATGGAGCGGAGGGTGAGGTCGTTTTCCACATCGAGGATCGAGACATACCCGCCCGCGTTCAGCGAGAGTCCGGGAAGCGTCTCGCCCGTCCCCGTGTAGCGCAGGGTGCCGCGCCCGATGGTGAGGTCGCTCGCGGAATCGACGAAGGCGAAAGAGTCGATTTCCGTCGTGCCGCTTCCTGTCGTCAGGCTGCCGCTGAACGCGCTCTTGTCGCCTGTCAGTTTCACCAGTCCCGCGTTGGTGGCAACGGGATTGACGGAGATCGGACCGGTGCCCGCGATTGCGCTCGCGACCGTGTTCGTCGCGTAGGCGACGGAGGAGATGGTCGAGTCGGCGTACCCGCCGTTGTCCAACGTGAGGGTTCCGCCCGTCAGCGTGTATCCGTTGGTCGTGGTGAAGGAGAGGCCGCTGACTGTCGCCGCTCCCGAAAGCGTCACGGTGTGGATCGCTGTCGAGGCATCGAGGTCGGGGAAGGTCGCCACCGCGCCCGCCGCGTTCGGCGAGGATCCGCCCTGCCAGTTGCCGCCGGTTCCCCAGAGGCTTCCGTCGGCGTTTCCGGTCCACGTGAATGCGGTTGCCGCCGGTGCCGTGCTGGACGGAATCGTGATTGAAAGGGTTGCCGTTCCGCCGGTCTCCGTGACCGCGAATGTTCCCGTGACGCCAGTGTAGGCGGGGTTCGCGTACACCGCGTTCGTGGCCAGGTATTCCAGCGCCTCGCGCGAGGCGGCGGGAGCTTGGATCAGCGGGTAGGTGCCGCCGGTGGTCGCCGCGTTTGCGACGCCCTTGACCTCGTACAGGCTCACCACCAGCGACGGCGTTCCGTTCAGGGTCAACGCGCCGGTGGAGTTGAGGCAACACCCGCGCGTGACGCGCAGCGGCAGGGCGCGTGCCGTGTCCGCCGCACCGAGCGTGACGCTACCGACCGTCTGAGTCTTGTTGGTGATCTGGAGGGTCCCGCCTGTCATGGTGAAGTCGGTGTCCGACGGCAACGCGCCGGTATCGACAAAGCCGAGGATGCCGGAATTGAGGATTGTCGGTCCGGTGTACTGTTGGGTGGCGGTGCCGAAATCGACCCATGCGTTGGCGTTCGCCGCCGCGATGGTGACGCCGCCGTCAACCGCCACGCCCTGCTTCGTGGAGATCGCCGCGCGGATGACGAAACCGCCGTTTGCGACGGACGGGGCGAAGGTGACGCCCTGCACGCCAAGTTTTACCGAGGCGAGCGTGGCGGGTAAGAGCGAGTTGCGAGAGGAAACGGAGCTGCGGAAGGTGGCGCCATCGATCTCTACGAATACCTTGCCGCTGTTGACCGTGATTCCCGCGATGTTCATTGTCGCGCCGTCATGCGCCAGAATTTTCGTCGCGATGTTTTTGTTGTTGGTGAAGTTTTTGCTGGAGGTGAGGATGCCGCTGCCGCAAACCTCGATCGTGTTGGTCGTGTACGCATCACCGGACATGCGGCCGGTCTGGAAATTCCCGGAGATCGAGAGTGTTCCGTTGGTGACGAGAACATACGAGTGGGAACCGCTGTCGTCCGCCATGTCCAGATCCGAGGAAATGGTGGTTGTGCCGCCAAAGATTTCCAGACGCGGCGCGGTGCGGTTGACGAACGCGCTGGTGGCGATCTTGTTCCGTCCCAGCGAGAGGTAGGGGATCTTGGCTGTTCCGCCGGTCACGCGGAGCGTGGATTGCGGCATCTTCTCCGGCGAGTTCTGCGTGTTGCCGTTCTGCATCCCGATGAACAAATAGCCGCTCGCCGTGAACGAGCCGCCGGCGATTTCCAGAATCGCGTCCTTCTCCTGCTCCGTGGTTTCTGTCCATCCGCCAATGCGCGGGTCGGTCGCCGACCCGATTTGGGTGAGACCGCCGTTCTCGCCGACGACCAGTTTTCCCTCCAGCAACTGGAATCCGCCGAATCCCTTCGACGGCGAGTCGCCGTTCGCCGTAGGCACGAAGGGCGCCAGCACACCGGTCGTGGCGCCGTTTCCGCCCGTCGTGACCGCCACCACGCCGCCCGCGAAGTTGAAACGGTTGGTTCCCGTGCCCGCCAAGTGGAGCGTCCCCGGACCAGTCTTCACGAAAGAGCCGTAACCTTGGGTCAGGTCGGTCGCGATGGTCAGGTCATTGCGGATGTCGTAGATCGAAGCCTTGGATGACGCCGCGTGGTTGGTAAACGGGCGTTCCGTGTAAGCGCCATCCGGACCTGTGTAACGGAACGTTCCGGAACCGACGAGAACTTTCCCGGAACTGCCGATGCTCGAAGCCTTTCCCGCAGCCGCCAGGCTGGAAACGTTCAGCGAACCGCAGCCGAGCGTGGTCAATCCATGATAGCTGTTCAGCGGATTGAGAGTTACGATGCCGCCGCCGCTCGTGCCGTTGTTCACCGTCACGTCCGTCGCGCCCGTAATCCGCTCCGTCACGTTTGTCGCCACGCCGTTCCCCGGATGGATTTCCACCGCGGCCAGTGCCTGGTCGATGCCGGACAATGCGCAGACGAAAACCAACGCCAATCCGACGGCGTTCCCAGACTTGGAATCCACATGAGTGTACTTCATAATTATCTCCTTCTCTTCATCGACGATCCATACGGAACGGTGCCCGATACCCCTGGTTCCGCAACGTAAAAGACAACACCGTTCGGGGCAATTCGAAATGATTTTATCATTTCCCCCCCCCGCATAACAAGTGCCAATTTTGCAGATTTTTGATGTAGGTGCTACGCGCCAGCTGAGATGCTGAGAGGCTGAGAAGCTGAGAAGGGAGGCAGTGGGGAGTGGTAAATCATCGATAGCTATCGAAAGCAATCGAAAGCAATCGACTGCCCAACCACCTAACCACCCAACCACCCGACCACCCGCTAGCGGATGGAAATCGTGGAGCGGTCGCTTCGCGCGAGGACGGCGAAGAAACCGATGTTCATCGTGTCGGAGATCGGGGCGAGCGGGGATGCGGTGGAGATCAGGTGGTCGTCGTTCGGCATCGCCTGTCCGACCTGCACCCACTCCGTCCCGTTGTAACGGTAGAGGGTCAACGCCTGGGTGTCGCGCACTTTCGTGTGGTCGTAGCGGAAGGTGAGGGTGACGGACGAGAACGAGATCCGGTTGTCGTTGTTCACGTGGTTGAAGAGTCCGAAATTCCAAACGCCAATCACATCGAATCCTCGCGGCAACCCGGCGGGGATGTCGGCGCGGTCCGGCGCGTACAGTCCGCCACGGAAGAAACTGCTGCTTCCGGAGACACCGTTGATCGAGAAGCGGACGCTGTTCACGAAGCGCGGCGTCGCGGCGTACGGGGCGTCGCCGAGGCAACGTTCCGCTGTCGCCGTGCCGAACCAGGTGCGCGGGTAGAGGACGCGCCCCTTGTTCTCCGCGTACCAGCCGTTGGTCGAGATCGCGACATCGATCTCGCCGAAATAGTTGGTGATGTTCACCACCTCGTGCAGGTCGAGGTCGCGCTCTTCGCCGTCTCCGTCCGCTCGGAAAACGCAGTTGCCGCCGCCGAGGCGCACGTTCGTTACGCCGGGCGATGCCGGCGCAACCTTCCCGTACCCGCGCAGACACCCCCAGCCTGTGGCGCATC
>JAFSTA010000169.1 GCA_017450695.1 Kiritimatiellia bacterium
AGGTCGCCGCGTCGAGAAGGTGACTGCCGACGGAACGCACCGCTACTTCTACGACGGGTGGCTGCTCATGTACGAACATATCACGCGCCCCGACAACACAATCAGCGAAGTCGAATATGTCTGGGGCAAGGACGTTTCGGGAACACGCGGCGGCGCGGCTGGAATCGGAGGACTGCTCTACTTGAAACGCGGCGGTTCAATCTATGTTCCGTGGTATGACGCCTGCGGCAACATCCTCGGCTACCGCGACGCGCGGGGCAATGTCGTCGCCTCTTACACCTACGATGCCTTCGGCAACGTCATTACGCAATCTGGTGCGCTTGCTGATACTTTCTCTTTCCGATTTTCGACCAAGTACATAGACTGCGAAATTGGTCTTTATTACTACGGCTACCGCTATTACAAACCATTAATAATGCGTTGGCTGGCAGAAGACCCGATAGACGTTGATGGCGGATGTAATTTATACGCATTTTGCATGAATTCGTCTCTTTATGTGGTTGACCCGCTTGGAGATATCGCCGTCACGGATATTCCAGGAATTATGGATGCCAAGAAATGGACGGTAGGAGCTGCACTCATGCGTCATTGGTTGTCGTTTGATTCAAAAAAACCGACAACCCCGAATGAAACTATAGTGAAGATGGACTGGGTCTTAAGCTTTGAGCGCGCAAAAACTGTATATGACAAAATTTTCTCAGAAAAGCAGTACGTCAATCAAGCGGCACGCAAAGAAATTATTGCAATGATTAAACGCACGTTAAAAGGGGCAGAAGGCCAATTCTGTCCCTTGAATAGGCCCGCATCTCAAGTTGAGGCTGACTATGTTAACACGAGGCAAGTTGGAAGCGTGTTTGATCCGCTTGATGACATGTTGGCTGCATTGGGTAGGTTCAACCTACGAATAGCAGTAAGTGGCCATGTAAAGGGAAAATGTGCTTTTGTTACAAACGTAGGGGTTTATGTACGAGACAGCTACGATTTTTTAGAAGATCAGAGTTTAGGGTACTGGAACGGACGCACAAATTACGCAGGGAAAAATTTCTTACGGGGAGATAAAGTATCAAATGCCAGTTTCCGGGAACATGCGGCGAAAACCGGCAAGGGTGCTGATTTCCTTGTTTACTCGGATATTAAGATTACTACACTTCAGCAAGCAGAGAAAGTAGTGTTGCCTCCATGAAAAGAAGGATACTTGTATTGGCTTTATTAGTCGTTGGTCTTTTCCTAATCTTCTGCGCAAGGTGGATGTTTCAGGAAACGACAATTCGTGTCAGCAATTCGCCTGATGGAAAATACGCGCTTTCTGTCATTAAAAGAAACATTGATAGTGTACCTGTAATGCCAGGACAGGGATCGGATGTCAAATGCTTTGCCGAATTACGTAGGAGGGAAAGCGGACAAATAATCTTGCGGAAAGTCGTAGATATGTTGCAAAACGTCGAGCAAATAAAATGGGATGCCGACAAGGTTTGGATTAACCCGCATTGCGCAATTTCATACGAGGGCAAAGTCATAGGAAATTGGTAAACCTCAAACAACGCACGATGCGGATGGAGAGTTTGTTATGATATCCACACGGAATCCCCAATCATGAAACGAACGCTGAACACGACAATCAACCGCTCGAAGAGCGGGAAGATCGACGAGCATTACATCCGTGTCCGCAAGGTTACGCGGGAAGCGGCGACGACCTTCTTCTACGACGGCTGGGACCTCATCGAGGAACGAGTCTCCTACACCAACGGCACGTCCGCGACGATCCGCTATTATTGGGGCAAGGACTTGTCGGGAACGTTACAGGGCGCGGGCGGCGTCGGCGGATTGCTCTACCTCACCGTTGACGGCACCGTTTATGTTCCGTTCTACGACAACAACGGGAACATCACATGCTATCTCGATGCTAACGGAAACACTGTAGCGCAGTACACTTACGACGCATTCGGCAATACAATTTCGCAATCCGGCCCACTTGCCGACTTTTTCCGCCACCGCTTCTCCACAAAATACTACGACACCGAGACTGGCCTCTACTATTACGGCTACCGCTTCTATTCACCTTTACTCATGCGGTGGATGAACAGGGATCCGATGGACGTTGATGGCGGCTTAAATTTGTATGCGATGTGCAAAAACAATAGTGTTCATTATGTTGATTGCCTTGGATTATTTCTTTGGTATGTCCTTTACTATGACGAAAACAAGAGTGGCAGTAACTTCAAGCAAGCCGCAGAAACTCGAAAAAAAGAGATAGAAAATTCTAAAACTTTCAATTCAAAGTGCGATTCGGTTGAGATTTATAGCATACGCACAACTGATGATTTCTTTAGTGTTTGGAGTACGATAAACGCACATAGCCGAATGAAATCTAAACGAGTAACGCGCTATCAAGTTAAGGGACTATATTTGTTTACTCACTCCGGTTCTGGCAGTTTGTTCCTGTATAACTCTACGGCTACGGCATCGCAAATAAAGAAATTGCCATCTTTGAATTGGGCGACAACTGCAGAGATTCAATGCTTGGGCTGTAATTCTGGCGTAGAAAACGGTTCTGGTGAGTCGCTTGCCGGAAGTTTCTACGAATCGCAAAATGTGCCAACGTTAGGACAGCCCGCTCCAAGTTCTTTTTCCAGTAATCCCAATAAGAAATCTAAATGGGGTGTTGTTCTCGGCTTTTCCGATGTGTATCTTTGGGCGTTTGATGATGATGGCAACCGGATTGACCCCATACGATATCCCAAGAAAAAGGAAGAAAACTTATGATAATTCGATTTACGAAAAGAAATCTCATACTGATGGAACTTGTCGGTGTTCTGCTTCTGCATATAGCAGAACTTGCAATTAGATTCCCCTGCAATCACGCCAATAAATTGTTTTTTGTTATCGTGATTGTATTTATGCGTTGTTGCTTTTTGAAATAATATATTCTCTTTTCAAGAAAGAACTATGCATTACGTTTTGGATTGTCTTTAGTTTGTCTTTTGCAATTCCAATTGTTGAGGACAATTTTAATATTCTTGTTACATACGAAACTTGGACAAGTCGGGGGATGCCAGATTGGGGTCACTTTGGCACAGCTAAGGTTAATGAGCAGGATGTGATGCAAATTCGAAGGAGGCGATTTATGCGATACCTCAAACAACAATCAACGCGCAATGAAGAATGTGAGTTTGCTATACCATCTTCCCAGAGCCCCCAGCCATGAAACGAACGCTGAACACGACAATCAACCGCTCGAAGAGCGAGAACCAGGTCTGGAAACAGGAAGCTTTACGATTTGTCGCGGAACAAGCAGGACGAGCACTACACACAGCTCGCCGACATCGAGAACGAGGTGCGGCACTGCCGCGCACATTTCAAAGGCAAGCACGTCCTATGCAACTGCGACGACCCCTACGGGAGCAACTTCTTCAAGTACATCGCGATGAGCTTCAACTGCCTCGGGCTGTAAAGCCTCACCGAGACCCGCTACGCCGCCTTGCCTTTTTCGTAGATGGAGCTGGATCTGTTCGGGGATGGTTCTCAGACAGGATTAACAGGATTTACAGGATTGGATAACGTAGGGTCTGGGCGCCAAAGAAATAATCATGTTCATCTTGTAAATCCTGTCCAAAAAGATGCGCGCAAAAAGCAGCCCTACCAGATCGTCATCAACGAGGTGAGGACGTGAATGACAGACGCTCTTCCGCCATTACTCGCCGGAAATATCCAAAGTATGCCAACTACGATGCGATGCTTCGCCGTGGTCGTCGCAGACGAAGGGGGGGCTTGCCTACAAGTAATTTCCTTGCCGCAGAACGGCGCTTGCCAACGCTGCCAAATTGTCATATACGGGAAATCCGGTGGTTTCCAGTCGGGATCGCGACTGGTGGCCGGATGCAACGAGGACGCACTGCGTATCCGCTTCACGTGCGAGTTCTGCGTCATGCAGGGAATCCCCCACCATCAACACTTCTGCAGACGGGATGGATAACGAGTCCAGGAAACCATGAACCAGATCCCGTTTCGAAGCCCCGTGCAGATTTGAGACCCCGATGACCTGATCCAGTTCCTTGCGGATGCCGAACTTCTGTATCTGCGTATTCACGATCGTCTGTTCCGAAACCGTGACGACCGATTGGCCGATTCTCTGTTCCTTCCAGTGCCGTAGCAACGCAAATGCACCGTCGGCAAGTTCCGGACTCTCGTCCGCAAGGTACAACTCGTGGTATTCCGCAGCCAATCGATCCCAGTCCTCCAGCTCCAGTTTGATTCCTGCGGATCGGTAAAAATCTCGAACCGGGAAACCGAAAATCTCGCGGTAATGCTCTAGCGAAAGTGTCGGTATCCCGCGACGCACCAACAGCGTATTGAACGCGCCGCAAGCTGCCCGGACGTCATCCAGCAGGGTTCCGTTCCAATCCCAAATCACATAAGAAATCCGCTTCATACAGTCCGCCTACCATGTCCGGAAACAATACACGAGCAAACCGAAGAGGAATAGGGCGATTACGAGACCGATCGCCTGCAGTTCCGTCTGAGTGAAGAACCGCTTTTTCAGGGGAGTCGGTTCCTGTTTTCGCGGGCTGGTAGGTTTTCCGTTCACGGTTGCGTTTCGTCCTGTTTCCGCTGCGCGTATTTCACCTGATCCCAAATCGCGTCCAGTTCCGCCAGCGTGCAGTTCTTCATCTCTTTCCCTTGTCGCCGAACTTCCGCCTCAACCGCCCGGAAGCGGGTTTCGAATTTACGCGTCGCCGCCGTCAGCGACTCCTCCGCCTGGACATTGAGGAAGCGGCAGGTGTTGACGATGGCGAAGAAGAGGTCGCCGATCTCCTCTTCAATATGCGCCTGGTTCTGTTCGGCGATCGCCTCCTTCACCTCCGCCAGTTCCTCTTCCATCTTTCCCAACGCGCCTGAAGAATCCTTCCAGTCGAATCCTACACGCGCCGCCTTCTGCTGGACACGCTGCGCCTTCAACAACGCGGGCAATGTCGGGGGGACGCCGTCCAACGCCGAACGTTCGGGGTTGCCGTGAGTCTCGCGCTTCTTGATGTTCTCCCAGTTCCGGAGGACCTGCGAGACATTCTCGACCTTCACATCCCCGAACACGTGCGGGTGGCGACGCACCATCTTGTCTGCTACGGCGTTGGCAACATCGTCCAGCGAGAACTTGCCTTCGTTCTCGCGGATGTCGCATTGGAACACGATCTGGAGCAGAACATCACCCAACTCTTCCAAATGATCCTGCTCATTTCCCGTGTCGATGGCGTGGAGCAGTTCGTAGGTCTCCTCCAGCAGGCACGGCTTGAGTGTCTTCAACGTCTGTTCGCGATCCCACGGGCACCCTCCCGGCGCACGCAGCGTCCGAACAATCTTGCGAAGTCTGTCAATCCCATCCATAAGCATCCTCTCTTTCCTGTAAGTGAAATGGTTCGGTGGTTGAGTGGTTCGGTAGTTGGGTAGTTGAGTGGTTCGGTGTTTAGCCACTCAAAACGGAAAAAGGCGGCAACCGTTTCCGGATGCCGCCGAAACGAAACCTGTTTACAGGCGCAGGAGATCAAACGCCCGAGGCAGGATGGAATCGCTGAACTCCTCGATGCGGAGATCGCTCCCCGTGAAATCCTGGTAGGAAGTTTCGGGGCAGATCTTCGCGATGACGGACATCGACGCCGTGACGGCGGAACGGGTTGACAACCCCGAGCCCATGACCGCCAGCGTCAGGCGCTCGAAGAGTTTGTCCGTGCGGCAGACGCGGCGCAGCACCTCCCATGTCAGCGAAGCGTAATGGTCGCTCACGTTGTGCATTACCGACAGGTTCGGCTTCGCGCGTTCTTCACCCAGCGCCTCCAAGACCTTGTCCTTTTCCGCGTGGGTCAACAAAACGACGTGTACCTTCTCGTTCGCCAGCAGCCCGTCCAGAAAGGCGAGGAACCCATCGGGCAGCTTCGTCATTGCATTTCCGATCTGCTCGCAGAAAGTTTCCTGGCATTCGGCGACAACGGTCGGCACATCCACGGTCTGCTTTCCCTGCGCCTCGCAAAGCGAGGAGAACCCCTGGGCGAACGTCTTTTCGTTCAGGTAACGGGCGGCGGTCAGCTGATCAAGCTTGATGCCTTCCTGTGAGAGACGTTTCTTGCAGATGTCGAGCAGCATTTTCTGTCCGGGCAGAGCCGTGAAATCCAGCTCGATGATCGAGGCGTGCGGCAATTCCTTCTTGACTGATGAAACCATATCCAACTCCTTACTTCTGACCAATTGCGGTGAGCAAATCCTGGAACCAGGCGGTGTTTACGTCAAACGGTTTCCCGCCCTTGATGCGCGGGAACTCGCAAGCGCGAATCTCATCGTTCTGGTTCTCGTCCTGGCCGATCACGCCGCCGATTCCGGCGAGTGCGCATTCGACCGCCTTCTTGGCGCAGGCCTGGATCAATTCCAGATCCTTCTGGATCGGCGCAGAGGCGCGGCTGTAGTAACCGCTCTTCTGCACCATCGTTTTTTCCGCGCCGAGCATTTCGCCGAACTGCTTGGCGAACCAGGCACCGACGTTCACCTTGTCGAGCCGGGGATGCCCGAAAGCATCGCGCGGGACTTCCTCGCCCTTGGCCTCCAGCTCCTTGATGATGGTCGGAACGCAAGCACCCTCGGAGACGAAGATGTTCACGCAATCGTTCTTGTCCATCACCTTGCGAAGGCGTTCTGCCTCGGTCTTGGCGTCGAAAGGCATCTCGGGGATGTAAACGGCATGGATTTCCTCGCGTTCGCGCGTTGCGCCGAATTCGGGGAGCCAGTGTTGCGTGTCCAGCAGCTTGCGGTAGGCAACGGCGGTGGCGGCCGTGAGCCAGCCACAGTTGCGTCCCATCACTTCATGCACGATCAACATACGGGGATTCGCCGTGTTTTCCTTTACCACATGGGCGAAGTACGAGGCGCCCATCTCGGCGGCGGTCCATGCGCCAAACGACTGCCGAATCGGATAGACGTCGTTGTCAATCGTCTTGGGCAGGCCGACCACCGTCAACCCGTAGTTGTTCTCCGCAAGGTAGGCGGCGAGATCTGCGGCGGCCGTATTCGTGTCATCGCCCCCGATCGTATGCAGCACATCCACCCCGTCCTTCACCAACTGCTCGGCGGCGACTTGCTGCGGATCCTCACCTTCCTTTACCAGACCGCGCTTCTCGCAGTCCTTCTTGTTCGTGAGCTTCACGCGGCTGTTCCCCAGCGGGCTGCCGCCGTGTTCCGTCAGATAGAGGGCGTGCTTGCGGACTTCCGGCGTCACGCGGATGCTCTCGCCCTTGAGCAGTCCCTTGTAGCCGTTGATGTAGCCGATAATCTCCACATCGGGCGCGACCCGGCTATACTCGTCAATCAGAAACCCGATCGCGGAACTCAGGCAGGGCGCGAGACCGCCAGCCGTCAAAATTCCCACCTTCTTTACCTGCTTGCTCATACGTGCACTTTCTCCTTGTGAGGGTTGCTACAAAAAAATTGAGCAAATAGTATAGCAAAAATCCGAACTGATAACAATACATAAGTTTCGTCCGGAGAATCCAGAAGAACCAGCTTCCTCATCACCGGCGGCGACACCGAAAAACGTGCGGCCGGATCCTACCGGCCGCACGCCTTTCCGTTCTACACCTCGTAGAACTGTTCCCAGCCCTTGCGCGGGGGCGGTCCCGCCAGCAGGGTGTTGGCCGTCGCGTTCCCCACGATCTGCTGCGTCTTCGGGTCGAACCGGATGTTCGTGTTCAGCCGCTGGGCGATGCAACCCAGGCAGAGAACCTGGCTGAGCGGACCCGCCACGGAGAAGTCGGAGTTGCAACGCGCAACCTCGCCCTTGACGGCGCGAACGAAGTTCTTGTGGTGGTTTTCGATCGGACGCTCGAAATCATTCAGTTTTTCGGGACGCCCGACATACGAAAGCGTGCTCGCGTGGGACGCTCCCTTCAACACCGTTCCATCCGCCAGGTAGATTTCCTTGCCGGGGTTGAGTTTCGCCACGGCGGAGGAACCGCCGCCCGGTTTCGGGACGTCGGCGGCAGCTTCCGATCCGGTGAATCCTTTCGGCAGTTCGGGGATGTTCTGCTGCCCCTCGTACCAGTACATGTCAATCGCGCGACGGTCCGGAAGCGCGCCGAACTTGAACTTCAGCGTGCAGTTCATCGGGAAGACGAAATCGCTATGTCCGTCCATGTGCAGCACATCCACGCCTTCCGGCATCCCGAGACGGAGGAACTCGTGCGCGGTATCAAAGATATGCGCCCCCCAGTCACCCAACGCACCGTTTCCAAAGTCGTACCAGCAGCGCCAGTCGCCCTGCACGTAGTCGCGGTGATACGCGTGGAACGGAACGGTGCCCAGCCACGTGTCCCAGTCCAGCCCTTCCGGCAACGGCATCGCAGGACGCAACGAGGTGACGTGTCCCTTCCACTTGTGCCAGCGGCGGCTGGAGTTCATGTGCGCGACGATCTTCGTGACGTCCTTGATGATCCCCTTGCGCACCAGGTCGCGGAACTGGAAGTACGCCTCGCGCGAGTGCCCCTGGTTGCCCATTTGGGTGGCGACCTTGTACTTCGCGGCGGCAGCCATCATGATTCCGATCTCGCGGAACGTGTGCCCCATCGGCTTTTCGGTGTAGATGCCCTTGCCGAGCTTCATCGCCATCATCGCGATCGGGAAATGGGAATGGTCGGGGACGCCGGCGGTCACCGCGTCGATCTGGTTCCCCATCTCGTCGAACATCTTGCGGAAATCCTTGTACCGTTTCGCGTTCGGGTACTTCTTGAGAATCTTCGCGGTGAAATCCGCCCCCAGATGCGTGTCGCAGAGCGCAACGATGTTGACAAGACCGGTCTTCGCCATCTCCTCCACATCCCAGGCTCCCTGGAATCCGATTCCGCAACACGCCACGTTGATTCGCTCGCTTGGCGCGGCGACACCCTGTGCCCGCAAGTCAAGCCAAGGGAGGGCGACCGCCGCTCCCGCACCCTTCAAAAATGAACGTCTAGAATGCGTCATAAAAACCACCTTTCGTAATCGAACCGTTTTCAAGAAATAAAACGTAGGAAATAGGATAGCAAAACCGACCATACCGGTCAAGGACACACTTTGAGGGCCGGGATGCCGTGACGCCGGTTTGAGTTCTTGCCTATCCGTTTTGAGTTCGAAGTTTTGTGTTCTGAGCATCGGGGAAGCTGTAACCCTTGCGGGGCTAAGTCACTTAGGCGGCGCCAGCCGTCACTTAGGGCGTAGCCCACTTAGGGCCGAAGATCCATTTAACCTAGATTCCTCGTTGGGGTTCTCACGCAGAGTCGCTGAGGTCGCAGGGTACACAGAGAAAGTGTCAAAAACAGAGGCTTTTCGACCCCCAACGCACACTGTTATGACAGAACAGCTGTTCGCCCAAATGGTAAAAGTCCGTCTTGTTCCGGAGTGCCGATATTCTTCCGGAATGGTAACCACGGAATACACGGCCCCCACGGAACGGATCGATGAGGATGTGGCTAGTGTTCCAGTTTCCCCCAGTTGGCTGGTATCACATTTTGCAAAGTGTGATACCAAACAAAATGCACATGCACAAAGAAACAGAGGTTAAACGCGATCCGCTACCAGCTACCCGTCTGCCGCCGACATCGTCTGCGCGGCTTCAAGAACGAGATTGATTGGCACGTAAGATCTGTGCTATAATCCCGTTCCGTTAGGTTGATGTTCAAAGGACGGAAGTCCGAAGCATTGTGACTTGGAAGGAACTGGAGATGGATATGAAACGTCGGTCTTTTTTGACGGGTGGGGCATTGTTGACCGTTTCGGGAATCGTGCCTGTGGCATCGGGAATGTTGGCGAGCGAACAGGCTGCACATGACAAGTACAAAGCGACCCAGGTGCCACCGCCTGACAAGCTGTTGGATTCGGAACCGCTGTTGCAGGTGCCGGCGCCGGATTCCGTCGGCGTCTCGTTCGCCGTGAACGCGCTGTCTGTCGGGTACGCGCAGGTGGCGGACAACCCGGAAATGAAAAACGCGAGGCAATACGTCTGCGAGGGAATGCCGCTGGCGGAGATACACGACCGCGTTCTGCGCGTCCGCATGGACGGACTGAAGCCGGCGACGAAGTATTGGTACCGCATCGGAGCTGCCGCCGTGACTTACCCCATTGGCTACTGGATGAAGCCGTCGCCGATTGAGTGGAGCGCCGTCCATTCCTTCACCACGCCGGGCGAGGCGGCAGCCTCGCATTTCATGGTGATAAACGACACGCATGCGCAGTGGAAGCCCTTTGCGATGGCAACGGAAAAGATGCGCGAGTTGCAGGCGCCCGTGGCCGTTTGGAACGGGGACGCTTCGAATACGTCGCGCACGCTTGAAGACATCGTGAAGATCTTCCTGAAACCCGGTTCTGGAACGGGGTACGGAGCGGACACGGCGATCCTTTTCAATAACGGCAACCATGATTTCCGCGGACAGGCAAACATCCATCTCGATCAAGTGATGATGACGCGTCTGCCGTCCGAGCGTTCGCCGCGCGACTGGGCGCTTCATCGGAACTTCGCAATCCGTCAGGGCGACATTGCGCTGATCGGGCTGGACACCGGCGAGGACAAGCCTGACTTCCATCCGGCGGCGGGCGGGGCGACGCGATTCGAGCCGTACCGAGCGGCGCAGGTGCCGTGGCTGGAGGATCAGTTCAAGCGCCCCGAAATCGCGCAGGCGCCGTTCGTTGTCGCCTTTGTCCACATTCCTCTTTTCGACCCCAATCCAAACGCGAATCCCGGCACCTTGCTGGAGGACTATGCCGCCTGGCAGAAACAGGCGGCGGAACTGTGGGGACCGATTCTCGCGAAGAATCGCGTGCAGCTGGTCATCGCCGCGCACCAGCACCGGTACCGTTTCGATCCCGCCACGGCGACACGCCCGTGGGCGCAACTTGTCGGCGGGGGACCGGAACTCGGATTCCAGGGGAATACGCCCGATGACGGGAAGTTCCCGACGGTGATCGAAGGGAAGGTGGTGGACGGGAAACTGCGGATCACCGTACACGATGTCTTCAAGAAAAGGGTTGCCGGCGAGTTCTCGTTCCCGTCACGGCTCGGATAAAAACCAGCGGGTGGTGTCGCGGTGAAAAAAATCATGCGATCGCCCATCGCGGGTATCTGGTACCAGGACAGCACGGCTATGTTGCGCTACGATATGGCGCAGCTTGTCCCGGATGTGCCCGTTCTCCGCCGCGCGAGTATCTGCGCGGTGGTTGTGCCGCACGCCCGGTATCGTTTTTCCGGGCGTGTTGCCGCCAGCGTGTTCCACCGGGTCGATCCCAGACGGTTTCAGCGCATCCTGGTATTCGGTCCCAGCCATTACCTGTCGATGGAGAATCGCATCAGCATCCCGGACGCGACGCATTACGCGACGCCGCTCGGGCAGTTGGCCGCCGACACCGACTGGATCGCCAAGGCGCGTAAGCTACCGTTCATCACCTGTGAGGCGGCAGCTCACGAACGGGAACACAGTGAACAGCTCCAGTTACCGCTGTTGCAGTCCTTCGTTTCGACACGCATTCCGGTCGTCTGTTTGGTCTGTGGCCAGTTCGACCATCGCCAAGCTCGGAACGCGGGTACGGCCTTGCGGGAGTTGATCGACGAAAAGACGCTGGTCGTCGCCAGTTCCGATTTCACGCATTTCGGCGCGACATTCGGATACGAGCCGGTTTCGCAGGGGGGGATGGATTCGCGCGCCACGATCGACCGCAACGCCTTTGAGTTGTTTGCCTCGCGGGATGTGGACGGGTTTCTGCACTACGTGAAGGAAACCGGTGTCACCCTCTGTGGACGCGATCCCCTTGCGTTGCTGATTACCATGATGCCCGAGCAGGCGAAGGTCTCGCGCATCGCCATCCCTCGTGAAAAGGCACGTTCCCCGGATGATGCCAATGTGAACTATATCGGTGCGGTGGTGGAAGGGTCCTGGAAGGAAGAGGCGGCAACCAAACGTGCCGAACCTGTCCTCGGGACCACACCGTTGGAAGCAGAGGAAGGGGAACAACTTTTACGGATTGCCCGAAACGCGATCCGGCGCGCGTTCAAGTTGAAATGTCGGCATCCGATCTGGGGAATGGTTCCGGCTGGGGTGACGCCGAACCTCAAGACGATGCGTGGCGGCTTTGTTTCGATTCGCCGGAACGGGGAGTTGCGAGGCCATACGGGGGAGGTCTTTCCCCGCCGCGAGATTTGGAAAGCCATTACCGAACAGGCGTTGAACGCGGCGTTTCACGATGACCGCTTCGATTCCCTGCTGGAGGCGGAACTGGAGTCCGTGGAGATTGAAGCCTCCGTGCTGACGCAGCCGAAGCGGATCCCGACCTGGGAATCCATCCGCATCGGAACGCACGGCATCGTCTTCCGCAAAGGAACCGCCAGCGCGGTACTGTTGCCGCAGAAACCGGTGGAGGCGGGCTGGAACTTGCGCGAGACCCTGATCCAGTTGTCCTTGCAGGCAGGGTTGTCGATGGACGCCTGGAAAGAGAACGCCGAATTCTGGGTTTTCGAGGCACAGGTATTTCGAGAGAGAAGGGAGGAGACGGCGGCGAACAGCAACCGTCCCGACACGAAGAAAGAAAAGGAGGAAGTATGATTCCGGATTTACAAACCAGTTTGTTGTGTGATGACGTGAGGCAGGAGCGTTCGGGAAAGTTTATTCTGATCGGGATTTTCGACGGGCTTGTCTTGAACCAGCAGAATCCCGCTTGCCCGCGCATCTGCCTGATCAATCGTTGGTGCATGGGAGAAGGGGAGTTCAAGCAGGAGAGTCGGATCGTCGCACCCGACGGCGTGAGCGTCGTGTGTAAAGGACATCCGGTACCGCTGAAACTCCAGAACGAAATCCAGATCGCCACCACGGTCGAAGTCTTCATCAACCTGCCGTTCAAGCAAGAGGGAACGCACTGGGTCGAAATCCTTTTGGACGGACAACTCAAAATGCGCTACCCCCTCACCGTCCGCCTAATCCAGCCACAACAACCCCAGCCGCCAGCGAGCTAAGCCAGCCTGTTTGGAGGGGCGCGCTTGCCTGTCTTCCGTAGCCTTGCGTAGGAAGGATTGCGACCGTTGGTGTTGTTCCGCCCGCCGTCGGTTTTGGACGGGACGGGGCGCGTCCCCCCGCGTTGTGTACTCGTTTACGCCGCCCGGTATCATGGGATGCGGACGTTGGGTCGCGCTCCGTCGCGACCGTTGTTCCAAACTTATAATCAATACGCCGCTTGTGTGTTCAGTTTTTCATGTCTGGAACGGGCCGGCTGACCACTTTGCAAACCGACATGAAATTAGAAAAATCCATTCTTGCCTTTCGTCAATCCGATTTGGTAAGATTCATCTGCGTTCGACGGCAATCTGTCGTTCGCCATAGATTGCCCGCGAGGGTAAGTCTCTATCCGAGAGTATCCTGCGTTTGGGGTTGCGTTATGTGGAAGCTTAGGACACTTATCACTAGAAAGACGCATCGAAAAGGACACTGCCTTTGTGCAGTTTCGCCTCCTTTGATGTATCTTTCGAAGGTAATCCTAAGCACCTCACATAATACATCGGGGGAGGTTTTTAGTAGAACGGGCTGCCAGCCCGTTCGCGGAGGAATGAACGCGCTGGTAGCGCGTTCGACTGCGGACGCGCGTCTTCCAAGCGGAGGCTGGGGACAGCCGCCCTCCCGCTTTGCGCCTCCGCGTTGAACCCTACGGGAGGGCGCGTGTCCTCACGCGCCGAAGAGATTCGATTCGGCCACAAGGGAAATGCCTGTTCGCCACAAAGCGTGTCTAATATTTGCGATGCGTCGTATAAATTACAGTTGATTTATTTCAGTATATCGTGTATAATTCCGCGTGTTTCTTTCAGTGGGCCATGTCGGACCATACGGGAAACGCAAGGAGAAATCATCAGATGAACAGGTTCACGGACATAATCGCAGACCAGAGGGATGAACTCGCCATGATGCTTGGCGAGAAGGGTTTTATCGTCCGCCAGAGGATGGGCGGGGTCGTTCTCGACAGCACCCTCGCCCAGTTTGTGACGGGAATCCGCCGCTGTGGGAAGTCGGTTCTCTGCCGCACGGCGCTCGCCAAGGCAGGGGTGGATTTCGGCTATGTCAACTTCGACCATCCGGGCCTTTCCCGCATCGGTCCCGACGACCTGAACGAGATATTCAAGGCCCTCACCATTGTCTATGGGGACGTTCAGTATTTCTTTTTCGACGAGATCCAAAACGCTCCCGCATGGCAGCTTTGGGTGAACACGCTTTTGCGGAGGCGCAAGCGTATCGTTCTGACGGGCTCCAACTCGCGGCTTCTCACGGACGACCTCGCAACGCACATGACAGGCCGTTTCATCGCGACCGAATTGCTGCCGTTCTCGTTTGCGGAATATCGCGCGTGGCTTGGGCACGGAGAGACGCTGGGAACGGCTGCGAAAATCGAGATGCGGCGAGACTACGACCGCTACTTTCTCAACGGCGGGATGCCGGAGTCCTTCCCGTATCCAGACGTCCGGGAATACATTTCAAACATCTACCACTCGATCCTGATGCGCGACGTGCTGAACCGCCATCGGATCAACGACGCCCAACGGTTCATGGATGCCGCATACGTCGTGATGAACAATGTGGCGACGGAGCTTTCATGCAACCGGATTGCCGGGCAACTCGGAATAAGGAACGCGGGGACTGTTCAGACCTACATCGGCTATCTTGTGGAGTCCTACCTGATCTACACCCTGCGGATGTACGGCAGCAAGGCATACGAGCGTACCCGCATGGGCAAGGCGTACGCGATCGATCCGGGGTTCATCAGCTATTTCAGCGGCTTCTCCAACACGAACGACAGTTTCGGGAGACGCCTGGAGAACATCGTGTTCCTGCAGCTCTACCGCATGCAGCGCGACACGGACGCGGAAGTGTTCTACTGGAAGGACGAGCGGCACGAGGTCGATTTCCTGCTGCGCCGGTACAACCAGGTCTGGAAACTGATTCAGGTGTCCTACGACATCACGAACGGAAAGACTCGCAAGCGCGAACTCTCGTCACTGTTCGCGGCGGGGGCGAAGTTGAAGTGCAACGACCTCACGCTGATAACCGACCACGAAAACGGCGAGGAGACGCACGGTGGAATGAAGGTTCGGATTGTCGATGCTGTCACGTGGCTCATGGAGAGCGAAGCGGGAAAGGGGATAGCGAAGAAAGATGGTTGATTGGAAGTCAATAATAGTGTTGCAAGTGTTGGCGGTTGCGGACGCGACGGGATTCGCCCGTCGCGAAGCGATCGGATTGCCCGAGGGCGAAGGCCGAGCCGCGAGATGCACCTGCGGCGAAGCCGTCAGGTTCCCTGACGAGCGAAGCGAGGAACCTTGCGGAGCAAGGTCGCAAGAGGGTGCGCGGTCGCAAGAGGCCGAGCGCGTCCCTCCCAATCCTGTCAATCCTGTTAATCCTGTCGAAAAAGAAACTCCTTGTTTTTTCGCCGCAGCGTTGAAATCCCTGAAACGAAGAGTTTGTTTTCCGTGTAGAGAGATATTTGACGGATGTTTTCTCTTTATGTTGAGAAATTATCGTCAAACTATTGCTGTGAGTGGAGAATTTTGCTATACTGTTGCGCAAAAGGAGATACTGTATGCGTAACGACTATGTGGAAATTCTCAAGACGCAGAAGCGCGAACTTGAGCGGCTGATATCCCAGCCCGACCTTATCGAACGGGCGCAGCTGGGGTGGTTCGAGGTCAATTCGACGCTCGCCTATTTCGCGGTCGGCGTCCGTCGCTGCGGGAAGTCCGTCCTGTGCCGCATGGCGCTCGCGAAGAGCGGCTTCCCGTTCGGCTACATCGACTTCGACGACGAGCCGCTGCATGACGTCCAGCCGGAGGACCTGAATGATCTTCTGGAGGCGGTGTATGTCGTTTACGGCCCTGTCAAGCACCTTTTCATGGACGAGATACAGGACGTGCCCGCGTGGCAGCTGTTCGTGAACCGGCTTCTGCGCCAGGGAATGCACATCGTCATCACGGGATCGAACTCTCGGCTTCTGACGGACGAAAGGGCGACGCATCTGACAGGGCGGCATATTCCGGTGGAGCTTACGCCTTTCACGTTTGCCGAATACCGCCGCTATCTCGGACGAGGCGAGGCTGAACTCGCGGAGGGACGTGCGGAAGCGAGACGGGATTACGAGGCGTATGCGGAGCGCGGCGGGTTCCCCGAAACGTTCAGGTGGGTGGATGTGCGGAACTACTACAAGTCGCTGTACGACTCAATCGTCTATCGCGACATCCTTCAGCGTCACAGGATCAGGGAGGTGGCGTTGTTCAACCGGGTCGCGCGCGCCATGATGGAGAACTACGCCTGCCAGATATCGGCCAACAAGCTGGCAAGGCAACTCGAGTCCAACAGCCCGAACACGGTGCAGAATTTCATCCATTTCATGGAGGAGGCCTATCTGGTCTACACCGTTTCGCTCTATGGGCGCAAGGCGTGGGAACGAACGCGGATCGGCAAGGCGTATGCCGTCGATCCGGGGTTTGCCAACTACTTCACGGGGTACAGCCCCGGAGACGACCGGCTGGGGCGACGGCTGGAGAACATTGTTTATCTGCAACTGCGCAACAAGCAGCACGAATTGGATTTCGAGGTGTACTACTATCGCGACGACAGGCACGAGGTGGATTTCCTTTGCCAGAGGCGTGTCCGCACAATGAAGCTGGTCCAGGTGTGCTACGACATGCCGGACGAAAAGACGCGCAACCGGGAACTGTCCGCGCTGTTTGAGATTGGGGCGAAGTTCAATTGCGATGATCTAGTCGTCGTCACCGACCACGAGGATGGCGAAGTCAAACATGGAAAGCAGACCGTGCGCATCGTCAATGTGGTGGCATGGCTTCTGGAAATGGACAAGGAGAGGATACGCGACGACTTCTTCGCGAAGTCGCGAGAAGCGGCGGACGAGGTGCGGAAGGCGGTTGCGAAAAGGAAGGCAGCGAAGAAGGATGGTTGATTGGAAGTCCATAGCGCTTTTGGCGGCGGTGGTGCTTGCGGGGATGAACTCGCAAGGTAATGACGCATCGGGAGGAAATGTAAGACCGTCTTATATATTTCCTACGAATTTGTGCAATGTGACCGCACTAAATCATATTTGTTATTGCAATCACAATGCACTATTTGATATAATGCGCGGCCAAGGAGGATATTCTCATGGCTGACTACAACACGATTCTTAAAAACCAGAAAGAGGACTTGGACGAACTGCTCAAGGCGGATGTCCTTGTTCGGGAACGTATGTCGGGGATCGACCTCGCAAGCCTATGCGCACAGGTTGTGATCGGTGTTCGGCGAAGCGGCAAGTCCATCCTCTGCCTTACGGCATTCAAGATGGCAGGCGTTCCTTTTGGGTATGTGACGTTTGACGATGAAAAGCTTGACGGCATCGAGGCCGCAGACCTTGATGAAATCCTCAAGGCCGTCTATGTCGTCTATGGTCCAGTCAAGCATCTGTTCCTCGACGAGATACAGGACGCCCCCAAGTGGCAGCTGTTCGTGAATCGGCTGCTCCGAAAGGGGCTTCACATCGTCATCAGCGGGTCGAATGCGCGGCTGCTGTCGTCGGAACTCGCGACGCACATGACAGGGCGTTTCGTATCGACCGAACTCTTCCCGTTCTCCTTCGCGGAATACCGGGCCTACATGAAGCGGGGGCGTCCGGAGACGACGAAGGGTAAGGCGGAGGCCAGGCGCGACTACGAACACTACGCCCTGCATGGCGGAATGCCAGAGACGTTTCACATGATCGACGCGCGGGGCTATCTGCGCGACATCTACAATGCAATCCTCTTTCGGGACATACTCAAGCGCCATAAGTTGCGCAACCCGCAGACGCTCTCCGACATTTCCAGAGTCTTGATGGAGAGCTATGCGCTTGAAGTCTCCTACGCCAACATCGCAAACAGGCTTGGAATCAAGAGCGTCCATACGGTGCAGACCTACGCCAACTACCTTGAATCGGCCTATCTGATACAGACCATCAACCGGTTTTCCTTCAAGACGGCGGAGCGGCTCAAGCTGGGCAAGGTGTATTGTATCGATCCGGGTTTCATCAGCTATGCGTCCGGTGTTCTGGAGGGGGCGGAGAATCGCGGACGGCGGCTTGAGAACATCGTCTTTCTGCAGCTCAGGTCGTTGCGCGAGAAACTGGACTACGAGATCTACTACTACCGCGACCAGTCGCACGAGGTCGATTTCGTCCTTCGGCACTTCGGGAAGGTCAAGCGGCTTGTCCAGGTTTGCTGGGACATTTCCGACGAGAAGACGCGCAAGCGCGAATTATCGGCGCTGTTCGAGGTTGGCCGGAAACTGAACTGTCCCGATCTGCTCCTTGTCACAGACCATGAGGATGAAATCGTAACGGAAGGCACCCAGACAATCCGTGTGGTGAATGTCGTTGACTGGCTCTTAGAGGCGCCTAACGAAGCAATGCCCAATTGGGGGAGAAAGATCGATGGCTGATTGGAAGTCCATAGCGCTCGTGGCGGCGGCGATGGCTGCCGCGCTGGGAGAGCCGCGCTCGGCCCCTTGCGGCCCTTCGGGTTCGCTTCGCTCAGGAAACCCTACGCCTACGGCGCGGGCGAATCTTGTCGCGGCCACGGACGGGACGAAGCCCGTCCCTCCCTTGCGGTGCCGTTTATCAAAATATATAAATAGAGAATCGCAGAATGAACAAAATCGCGAGAAATACTATTGTATAGAATACAAATATGCAACTCGTGTTGATTTGTACGATATAATTTGGTATAATCACGCCCGTAAACCACCAACGGAGGTAATTGATTATGCGTGATTACATCAGGATTCTGCGTCGTCAAAAGGCAAATCTGGAGCATTTGCTTGCTCAAAGCGGCATTATTGATCGTGCCCAACGTGGTCGTATTGACGTCAATTCTGCCCAGGCGCAGATTGTCGTTGGAGTCAGGCGGTGTGGCAAATCCGTGCTTTGTCGGATGGCGCTCCGGCAGAGTGGCGTTCCATTCGGCTACATCGATTTCGACGACGAACCGTTGCGGAATGTCAGCGCGGATGAATTGAACGATGTTCTGAAGGCGGCATACGTCGTTTACGGGCCGTTCAGGCATCTGTTTCTGGACGAAGTTCAGGATGTCGAGGCGTGGCAACTCTTCGTCAACCGGCTGTTGCGGGAGGGAATGCATCTGGTCATCACGGGGTCGAACTCCCATTTGCTTTCGTCGGAGCTGGCTACGCATCTGACCGGCCGGCACATCCCGATCGAATTGACGCCGTTTACATTTGAAGAATACCGTCGTTTCTGGGGGCGGAGCAAGCCCGTGCTTACCGAAGATGATGCCGAAGCACGTCGCGACTATCTCCAGTACGCGCAGCTGGGCGGTTTTCCCGAAACCTTTGGGCATCCCGACGTGAATGCCTATTACAAGGCGTTGTACGACTCGATCCTCGTCCGTGACATCATGCAACGCCATGAAGTGCGGCAGACCGCGCTGTTCGGCAATGTCGCCTATACGGTGATGAGCAATTTTGCCTGTGAACTGTCGGCGACGAAGCTGGCCAACCAACTTCAGGTGAAGAGCGTCAACATGGTCCAGAACTTCATCAGCTACATGGAGGAGGCGTATCTTGTCGAAACCGTGAAGCTCTATGGACGCAAGGCGTGGGAGAGGACGCGTCTCGGCAAGGGGTATGCGGTCGATATGGGGTTGGCGAACCTGTTCACCGGTTATACTGCGGGCGACAATCGGCGCGGTCGGACACTTGAGAACATCGTCTTTCTCCAGTTACGGAACAAGCGCAGGGAGCTGGATTTTGAAATCTACTACTACAAGGATCGGCGGCATGAGATTGATTTCCTGTGCGAGCGTCGCGGACGCATCATGAAACTCGTGCAAGTCGCATGCGAAATCGCAGATCCGAGGACGCGCGAGAGGGAGCTGTCCGCACTTTTCGAGATGGGCGACGAATTCAAGTGCGAGGATTTGCTGCTCGTCACCGACCACGACAATGAAATCGTCGAGCGCGATGGTCGTAAGGTGCGGATTGTCGATATCGTGACTTGGCTTCTGGAATTTGCCGCCGAGAAGATGCCTGACGATTATTATGCCAGGGGCCGCGCGGCGGCTGAGGAAGCACGGAAGGCGATTGCGAAAAGGGAGGCGGCGAAGAAGGATGGCTGATTGGAAGTCCATAGCGCTTCTGGCGGCGGTGTTTGTCGCAATGGGAGGGCCGCGCTTTGTCGTGGCCGCGGACGGGACGAAGCCCGTCCCTCCCGGCGCGATGCAGATTGATGCCCACAAGCCCGTCACATATCATTTCGCTGTCACGAACACGACGGATAAGGCGCAGGCGGTGGAGAGCGTGCGTACGTCGTGCGCGTGTTTGAAGGTGAAGATGGGAGGGGCGCAGTTTACTGCGACCGAAAAGGACGCGCAACAGCGCGTCTCCCAGAACGGACGCAATAAATTGCGTCCCTCCCGGTGGGATGTTGCCGTTTGAGGTGGTGTTCAATCCTGCTGGCATGGAGGGGCGTGTCGAAAAGCGCGTGCGGGTGGCGCTTGCGCCGTCGGGCGGCGCGTTAGGGATAACGCGCCCTACCAAGATTGTGACGTTCGATGTTGCCGCAGATGTGCGGCTGCATCTCGGCTTCAAGCCGATGGACGCGGTGTTTGGCGTGATCAGGCGGAGCGAGACCGGTCGCGAGATCGTGGCGAAGCTGAGTGGCTACGCGGCCGATGGCGTGACGCTGGACGAGCCATTTTTAGCCGCAAAGAACGCAAAGGACGCAAAGGCGGAAAAAGAAAATAAGACAGGATTAACAGGATTGACAGGATTAGAGAAACCCCAAAATCCTGATAATCCTGTAAATCCTGTCAAAAAAACTTCTCCGCGCCTCCGCAACTCCGCGTGAGACAAAAGATACGGTGTTTGATGTTCGGTTTGGTGCAGATGGGAAGTCGATCGCCGTACGCTTCCGTGACAAGAATATCCTGCCGGGCATTTATTCCGAAGTCTGGACGATTCCAACGAGCGACCTCGAGATTCCCGAAATCACCTTCCCCGTGAGTGCGCGGGTGGCGGATGGCGTGACGCTGGACGAGCCATTTTTAGCCGCAAAGAACGCAAAGAGCGCAAAGGAGATTTCACCATCCTTTCCGCAGTGACGAAACCGCGCAAGTGGGGCGACGTGACGATCACGCCGCGTCCGAGGAACGGCTGGCGCATTGACATCGGGAACATCGACCCGCGCGAAGTGCGGCAGTTCTCGAAACGGCCTTTTCTTGATGTCAAAACCAACTTGCCCGGAATGGAATCGTTCGAGATTCCGCTTCGGGTTGTCAACGATGGAGGTGCGAAATGAAGAGACTGGTTACGACAATTGCTGCAGTTGCATTGTTTCAGGTCAGTTGTGCGCCGTTGCCCCCGCACGTTATCATTGGACGCGACGGAGCGCGTCCCTCCCGTACCATTGCCGTTGTTCCCGCACGGCATTATTGAACCTGGATTCCTCGTTTGGGTTCTCACGCAGAGCCGCTGAGGCCGCAGAGCACGCAGAGAAAGTGGCAGATAGCTGGTAGCGGGTGGCTTTTAGGTCGGCAACGAGATGCGGGAGGGGCGCACTCCGTCGCGACCGATTGCGCAAGGACACGCGACAAGCGACAGGAGTGTCGCTTATCCGAAAGCCGACGGCGAGGGCGCCGTCGCTACGCAGCGGACCTGCACAAGGCTACGGAGGACAAACAAGCGCGATGGTTTGCCTGTCAAATCGCCTTGTCCGGAAAACCGTCGCAAACCTACAGAATCTCCGCGCCTCCGCATGAGGTCAAAACCGTTGTTCGGGAAAGGTACGGAGGATTTTCGGGTTAAAAATACCCCGCGCACGGCGTACCGTACACGGGGGTAAAAGCGAACAGCTGGAAGTTTGAAACCAACAGCTATGCTTCTTGGGCGGGTGCTGTCCACAGCTGCTCGATGTTGTAGTAGGCGCGCGCCTCTTCCGAGAAGACATGGACGATGACGTTGATGTAGTCCAGCACCACCCAACCGGTTTCCGGTTCTCCTGACTGCCTTGTGCTCTTCACGCCGAGCGCGTTCAACGCCCTGTCCACATCGCGAATCAAGGCGCGGAGGTGCGGGGCGGAAGTACCCGTCGCCACGATGGTGAAATCGGTGATGTCGGATTTGCCGCGCACGTCGTACACGGCGATATCCGCAGCCTTCTTGTCTTCTAGGGCCGCCGCCGCAGCGCGGGCGATCTCTTCGTCTGTCATATTTGCTGTCCTTTCTTTTTGATTGGGCAAGGGAATCCGACACCTTGTTCAGGCTAAATCAGGTTACGCTGAATCAGGGTTTCCGCGATTTGCACCGCGTTGAGCGCGGCTCCCTTGCGGATGTTGTCACCGCTGCAGAACAGGGCGAGTCCGTTTTCCACGCACGGGTCGATTCGGATACGTCCGACCTGGACGTCGTCCGTGTGGCCCGCATGGATCGGCATGGGGATTTCGCCCTTCGCCAGATCATCCACCAGCTTCACGCCGGGGGATTTCCGGATGATGTCACGCGCCATCTCCGGCGTGATCGGCTGCGCGAACTGCGCATGAATCGCGATCGAGTGTGCATAGAAAACCGGCACGCGGACACAGGTGCAGCTGACCTTGATGTCCGGAATGCCGAGAATCTTGCGGGATTCAATCAGCATCTTTGCCTCTTCCGAGGTATATCCCGGCATATCCGCCTTTTCACCGCCGATCTGCGGGATGACGTTGAACGCGATCTGGTCGGCGAACGCCGTCGGCTCGTAGGCGATTTTCTCCTCGCCCCGATACGCCTGAACTTCGGCGGAGAGTTCGTCGATTGCCTTGTGTCCCGCGCCCGAAACGGACTGGAACGTGACGGCGGTGAAATGCTTGATCGGGACGGCGCGGATCAGAGGTGCCAACCCCATCAGGGTGATAATCGTCGAGCAGTTCGGTACGGCGATGAACCCCTGGTGCTTGTCCAACGCTTCGGCGTTGATTTCCGGAATCACGAGCGGGACACGGTCATCCTGCCGGAAGTCCGCGCTGTTGTCGATGACCACCGCACCGCGCTTGACGGCTTCCCAACCCCACAGCTTGGAGGCACCTTTCGCACCTTCCGTTCCTGCGAAAAGAACGATGTCCAGTCCGTCGAAAGCCTCCGCTTTCGTCTCGCGGACATGGAATGTCTCCCCCGCGATTTCCTGGTCGCGGTCACGCGTCGCCAGCACACGGATCTCGCTGCAAGGGAACTTTCGTTCCCGCAGAACCTTGATCATTTCCGTGCCGACAGTTCCGATACCAACCAAACCAACCTTGTACTGTTTCATCGTATAAACCTTTCTCCGTGGGTGAAAGCCGCGTAACTATACTCTTTCTGCCGCAGGAATGCAATCCAAAAGCGAGGGTGTGTCGAGGGTGGTTGCACGCAGTCAGCATATTATCCTGGATTCCTCGTTTGGGGTCTCACGCAGATTCGCAGGGAAATGGGAGAAAGTGTTCCGTCGCGTCTGCAATGCCGAACACGCTTACCCGGCATAACCGCATTGTATTTTCATCGAACATTGGAATGGACGGGGGAGGAATGTTGTGATACCCTTTTCTTACTTGTTCAACGGAGGAGTGAAATGAAGATCGTGATCGGGACTGACAAGTTGGATATGGCTCAGCGGGCGGCGGACACGGCTGCCGCCGCGATCCGCAAGGCGATTGCCGAACGCGGCGAGGCGCGGATTATCGTGGCGACCGGGGCGAGCCAGTTCGAGTTCCTCGCCGCGCTGATGAAGGAGCCGGGGATTGACTGGACGAAGGTGACCGGATTTCACCTGGACGAGTATGTGGGGCTGCCCGTCACGCATCCGGCGAGTTTCCGGGCTTACATGCGCGCGCGTTTTGTCTCGAAGACCCCGCAGCCGATGAAGGCGTTTCACGAGGTCAACGGGAACGCCCCCGACACGGCGGCGGAGTGCGCGCGTCTGGAGGCGCTGGTGCGCGAGGCGCCGATCGATGTCGCCTGTATCGGTATCGGCGAGAACGGTCACATCGCGTTCAATGACCCGCCCGCCGATTTCGATACGAACGCGGCCTATCGGGTGGTTCCGCTCGATGAGAAGTGCCGTTTGCAGCAGGTGGGCGAAGGATGGTTCGTCTCGCTGGAGGAGGTACCCGCCTACGCCTTCTCGATGACCGTCAAGCAGATCATGTGGTCGCATTCGATCATCTGCACCGTTCCGGACGCGCGTAAGGCGGATGCCGTGAAGGGTGCGGTGGAGGGACCGGTGACGAATCTCTGCCCGTCGTCCGTGCTGCAGCTGCATCCGGAGTGCGCGATGTTCCTCGATCCGCCCGCCGCCTCGAAGTTGGCTTGACGCACCGTTTCTCTTTGGAGGCATCACAATGGACAGAAGGTCTTTTCTCAAAGCGGGCGCGGGTGCGTTCGCGCTCGCTGTTGCGGGACAGGCATCCGCCGCGACGGAGTCGTCGCCTGCGAAAGAACGGCGGCGTGTCCGGTTTCATCTGGGAATGGCGGGATACACCTACAACAAGTTCACGATCGATCAGACGTTGGCGGAGTTGGAGCAGTTCGGCGTCCACCACCTCTGCGTGAAGGATTTCCATCTGCCGATCCAATCGACGGAGGCGGAGATCACGGCGTTCCGCAAAAAATGCGCGGATCACGGCGTGACCCCGTATGGCGTGGGGCCGATTTACATGCAGACGGAGGACGAGGCGAAGCGGGCGTTCGCGTATGCCGCCGCGCTGGGCGTGCCGGTTGTGGTCGGCGTTCCCTGGAAAGCGGACGAGAACGGTAGTACGAAATGGAACCAGCGGCGGCAATCTCCGGAGTTGTGCGCGAAGGTGGCGGGGCTTTGCGCCGAGTACAACCTGAAGTTCGCGATCCACAACCACGGGCGGAACCCGAAGACGGGGGCACCCGCGCTATTCGGTGCGCCGGCGGATGTCTGGGAGATCGTGAAGGATCTCGACAAGCGGATGGGGGTCTGCATCGACATCGCCTACACCTTCGCGGACGGATTCGATCCGGCGGAGGTGATCCGTAGTTACGCCGCACGGATTTTCGACTGCCATTTCCGCAACATCTCCGATCCGAAAAACGGGAGTGCGGGTGTCAATTCCTCGGACGGCGTAATCGACTACCTCCCGATCATCCGGGCTCTTGCGGACATCGGGTACGAGGGCGCTTGCGGCATTGAGCTGGCGAACGCATTCCCGAAGAACCCCGCGTGGATTCCGCTTTCCGTCGGGTATTTTCAGGGACTGATGGCGGCGGTGGTTGGGTAGTTTGGTGGTTAGGTGGTTTGGTGGTGGCTGAGAGACTGAGAGGCGAAAGGAAAGCAATCGTGAATCATCGATAGCTATCGAAGGCGATCGAGTGCAATCGATTACCCAACTACCCAACCACCTAACCTTGAACTCACAGGTAAGACAAAGGAGACGATATGAACAGACGTGATTTCATCAAGACAAGCGCGGGAGCTTTTTTCATTGCCGCAACCGGCAGGGCGTGGGGCGCGGATGCTCCGTCCAACCGCGTGCGGGTCGCCGTGATCGGTTGCCACGCGAAGGGACGGGGTGCCGCCATCCTGAAGGTGTTGGCGAAGGTGCCGGGGATTGAAGTCGCCACAGTGTGCGATGTCGATTCCCGCGCCCGCGATTTCGCCGCCGACTTCGTGCAGAATGGATCCGGCGCGGCGCCCAAGAAAGAAAAGGACCTGCGCAAGGTGCTCGAAGACCCGCAGCTGGACGCCGTTATCTCCGAGACACCGGACCACTGGCACGCGATGAGTGCCGTGCTGGCGATGCGCGCGGGGAAACATGTGTATGTGGAAAAGCCCTGCGCGTTCTGCCCGCGTGAAGGGGAGATCATTCTCGACACGTGGAAGAAGACGGGACTCGTCTTCCAGATGGGGGCGCAACGCCGCAGCTCGGTCTCCTTCCAGTCCGCGATGGAGGCGGTGCGGAACGAGGGACTGATCGGGACGCCGAAATGGGGCAAGACGTGGTACATGACGCGCCGTGCGCCAATCGGGAAGGGGACACAGATCGCGGTTCCCGACTGGCTCGACTGGGAACTGTGGCAAGGCCCCGCGCCGCGCCAAAACCTGCGGGACAACCTGCTCCATTACAACTGGCACTGGTTCCGCAACTGGGGGACGGGTGAGGCGGGGAACAATTCCGTCCACTTCGTCGATGTCGCGCGCTGGTGTCTCGGCGTGGAGGAGTTCCCGGAGCGCGTGGTTTCCGCGGGCGGGAAATACTGGATTCCCGATGACACGGACTGGGAATGGCCAGACACGCAGAACATCTCCTGGGAGTTCTCCGGCGGTAAGCTCATCACGTGGGAGGGACTCTGCTGCACCAACATCAAGCCGTACATGGGTGTTTCCACGGGCGCGATGGTGTACGGTGACAAGGGCAGTATCTTCTTCTCGCCGTCGGGCGGGGTGGATGCCTTTGATCTCGGCGGCAAGGTGATCCGTTCCTGGGACGCGAAATCGGGTCAGGCAAAGATCACGAACACTGACAACCGTTCGGGCGGCGGCTGGAACGACACCACGAAGGAACACTTGGAGAATTTCGCGGAGTGCATTCGCGCCAAGACGCCGGGGAAGGCGAACGCGAACGCGGATATCGGCGTGAAATCGACCTACCTCGCACTCATCGGCAACATCGCCCAGTTCACGGGCGGCGCGGTCAAGACCGATCCGCGCACGGGGCATCCGATTGACAACGCCGACGCCCAGAAACTCTGGGGCCGTGAATACGCAAAAGGATGGGAACTGGTTTAATGCAGACCGAACTTCCCTTCACCGATTACGCGGTCATTGCAGCGTTCTTCGCCGTGATGATCGGCGTCGGCGTCTTCTACAGTCGCCGGGCGAAAAACGCGGATCAGTTCTTCGGGAGCGACAAATCCATCCCGTGGTGGCTGAGCGGGATCTCGTTCTACATGAACAGCTTCTCGGCGCTTGCGTTCGTCATGTACTCGGCCCTCGCCTACCAGTACGGATGGGTTCCCGTGACGGTAAGTTGGCTCTCCGTTCCTGCCGTCCTGCTGGGGGCGCGTTTCCTCGCCGTGCGCTGGCGGCGCGCCGCGAAGGGCAGCCCGATCGACTACATCGCCGAGCGATACACGCCCGTCATGTGCAAGGCGCTCGCCTGGCTGGGACTCCCCATGCAGTTTTTGGACAACGCCCTCAAGCTGCTTGCGATCGGCACGGTTGTCGGCGTCGGGCTGGGCTTTCCGCTGGCATGGGCGATTTCCATCTCCGGCGCGATTATCGTTCTCTACACCTTCCTCGGCGGACTGAAGGCGACGCTCGTCTGCGACTTCATTCAGTTCTTCGTGATCCTCGTGGTCGTCTTCGCCCTGCCGCCGCTCTGCCTTGGACGGCTCGCGGCGCTGGACGGGGGAAGCGGACTCGCGCACGGGATGTCGGCCTTTCTCGACCGTGTCCCGAAGGGGTTCTTCGCGTTCACGGCGGGGAAATACAACTGGGCGTACATGCTGGTCTTCTTCCTGCTGGTCGGATCCACGCTTTCCACCAACTGGTCGCTCGTGCAACGCTACTACGCGACCCGAAGCGAGCGCGACGCCAAGAAGATGGCATACCTCGTCGCCACGCTCCTCTTCGTCGGACCGCCGCTTTTCTTCTTCCCCGCGATGGCGGCGCGAGTCTTCCTGCCTGAGATTCCGGCGGATCAGATGAATAGCGTGTATGCGGTACTCTGCAAGTCGGTGCTGCCGGTCGGCATGATCGGGATGGTGATCGCCGCGATGTTCTCCGCCACGATGAGTTCCCTCGCGGGCAACTTCAACGCGGTCGCCAGCGTGATGACGAACGAGCTGTACGCGAAGTTCGACCGGAACGCGACGCCCCGGCGCAAGATGATTGCCGCGCGCGTAACAACCGTTCTCACCGGAGCCGCCGTAATCGGGTTGACTTTCGTGATGCAGTACGCGCAGGGGGCGGACGACCTCTTCAACCTCTCGAACAAGGTCTTCGGTGTCTTCCTGCCGCCCATCGCCATCCCCATGCTGGTCGGCCTCTTCTCGAAGCGCGTGACCAAGCGGGCGGGCATGGTCGCGCTGCTGCTGGGAATCATCGCGGGGCTTTCTGGATTCGTCGCCGGTGCTTGGAGGCCCGTCCTGCGCGAGATGATCCCGTCCTACACCATCGGCGCGACGGCAACCGTAATCGGGCTTGTCCTCGGGTCGATCCTCTACCCGGACAAGCGGGACGAACGGGAGGCGGTCTGCGCCTTCGTGGAAAAACTGGAGAAATAGCATGGAACCGGTCTGGGTGGATTTGCAGGTAAACGGTTACGGGGGAATCGACTTCAACTCCCCCGGCTTGACCGTCGAAGCGGTTCGGGCGGTCACGAGACGGCTCGCCGACGATGGTACGGCACAGTACCTGCCGACCTTTGTGACGGGCGATCCGGAAGTGGTGCTGGCGAACATCCGGACTGTGGCGGCAGCTCGCCGAAGTGACGGCGAATGCCGGGAGCGCATTCTCGGTGTCCATCTCGAAGGACCGTTCATCTCGCCGGAGCCGGGAGCTGTGGGAACGCATCCGATCGAATGGGTGCGCGGGCCGGACATCGCGCTCTTCGACCGATACGCCGAAGCTGCCGACGGCGCGGTGAAACTCGTCACCGTAGCCGCCGAGATCGAGGGGATGCCCGCCTTCGTGAGAACGCTCGCCGGACGCGGTGTCGCTGTCTCGCTGGGACACCAGCTCGCCGCCACGCCCGCCCAGATCGCGCCGTGCATCGAAGCGGGGGCGAGGGCGTTCACCCATCTCGGCAACGGCATTCCGAACCTCATTCCGCGACACGACAACATCATCATGACGGCACTCGCCGAAGACCGCGCGAGCGTCATGTTCATTCCGGACGGACACCACCTGCCCGACACGATGCTGAAAGTCTATTGCCGTGCCGTTCCGATTGACCGGCTCATCGCCGTTTCCGACGCGCAGTATCCCGCCGGGATGCCGCCCGGGGAGTACGAGGTGTGCGGCGCACACGCGCGACTTGAACCGGACGGGTTGCTGTGGAATCCCGTGCGCAACTGCCTGGTCGGCGCGACCGCCCCCATGTCGAAGATGATGGCTCTGCTGCAAACGCGCATCGGCTTGACCGAGCGCGAACTCCGCCACATCGGAATTGAAAATCCGCTCCGGCTGATAGGCAGCGCAGGCCGGTAGCGACGGGGTAGGGGTAGGACGCTTCACGCCAGCTGAGAAGCTGAAACGCGGAGAGGCAGAGAAGCATCGCAGGGGTTCGTCTCATGTCTCGCATCTCGCTTGTCCCTTGTCGAGTGGAACGGGAGACTAGCCCCGTCGCGTCCGCAAGCGCTCTTTGACCACTTAACCGAAATTCCTCGTTTGGGTTCTCACGCAGAGCCGCAAGGGCGCAGAGTAGGCTAGAAAGGGCTGAAAGCAGCGGGACTTTAAATGAAAAAGCGAACCGGATTGCAAGGAAGGGGACGATCCTTCACCCAATCGGTGAATCGAACATTGTTCAGAAAACTGTCGTAACCCCACAAAAACTCCGCGTCTCTGCGCCTCTGCGCGAGATAAAAACCCGTTGTTCGGGAAAAGTAACAGAGGAATTTAGGATCAAGCTGAACATTCCCGCGCGGGGGGGCTTACGGGGAATAGGTCGATTGAAGCGGTTTGCCGCGCGCACCGAAGCAGTTTATCGGCGTCACGGTGAAGCGGATGTCCCCTGTGCCGAGTTCCTCGCGCCGGAAATAACACGTCTGCTTGGAGGATGCGCTCTTGTGGCGGACGGAATGGTTGAAGCCGATCGGCAGGATGAGCTTGGTCTGTTTCTTGCCGTCTGCCGTCTCCGCCATGAATTCCAGTTTGAAGAGCCGCGACTTGTCGTCAGCTACAACTGCCGGTGCGACTACCATGAACGCGGGCTTCCGTTCGGCGGGGATTGACTCCTTGCCGTCCGTGGACTTGCCGCCGCGATTTTTCGCGATGACGGCGGAGACGTCCAGTTTCGCGTCCGGCGGGAATTCAGGCGCGCGAAACTTTTGGGCGTGTTCGGTGAATGCGAACGGCCTCGATTCCGACGCGGGAAGCGGCATCACCCAGTCTTCGCCGATGTCGAGATCGGAAAGGAACTCGCGCCGTTTCACCACGATGCAGTCGTCATAGACACTCCAGAGCATCCCTTGCCGGCAGTCGCCCGTCGCAATCTTCTTCATCAGTTTCCGGGCGTCCTTCTTCCAGTCTGGCGCCCCGGTGTTTTCGTAGCAGTCGGGCAGATGTTCGAGACTGGGTACACCCGTGTAGCGCAGGGAACTTGTCCCAACGGAAGTGAACGTGCCTTGCCAGATCGAGCGTTCGTCGGTCAGCGGGTAATGCGAATGCCCGGAGAACGCGATTGCGTTCGGGTATGCTGAAAACGTCTTGGTGACGATGCCCCTGTCG
>JAFSTA010000170.1 GCA_017450695.1 Kiritimatiellia bacterium
TGTGACATCATTCGCGGTCCGGTGAGCCATGAGAACTTCAAGGATTACATTACTCCGCTTTTGTATTTCAAGCGCATCAGCGACGTGTGGGATGAGGAACGTGATCGCGCGTTGGAAGAATCCGGCGGAGACGAGGAATATGCGCTTTTCCCGGAACAGCACCGGTTCGTAATCCCCGAGGGCTGCCATTGGGCGGATATCCGAAAGCGAACCGAAAACCTGGGCGCGGCGATTGTCGGGGCGATGCGGCAGATTGAGCTGGCGAACCCGAATACGCTGTATGGCGTTTTGTCGATCTTCGGCACGGCGAACTGGACGGATAAGTCTATTCTTTCGGACGGACGCATCGCCGATCTTTTGAATCACTTCTCCAAGCGGCGGCTGGGGAATGGTGATTATTCGGCTGATTTGATGGGCGATGCCTACGAAATCCTGCTGAAGAAGTTTGCCGACGAGTCGAAGAAGAAGGCGGGCGAGTTCTATACACCCCGCGCCGTGGTCAAGTTGCTTGTGCGCATTCTCGATCCGCAGCCCGGCGAACGCGTCTATGATCCCGCATGCGGTTCGGGCGGCATGCTGATCGAAGCCATCCACCACATGCACAACGATACGCTGTGCTGCGGCTCGATTTACGGACAGGAGAAGAACGTCACGAATGCCGCCGTCGCGAAGATGAACCTCTTCCTGCACGGCGCGGCTGATTTTGATGTGATCCAGGGTGACACGTTGCGCGACCCGAAGATCGTCTCTGGCGATCAGCTGGCCCGGTTCGAGTGCGTGATCGCCAATCCGCCGTTCTCGCTCGACAAGTGGGGAGCGACGGAATGGTCCAGCGACCGATATGGACGCAATCTCTGGGGAACACCGCCTGACAGCTGCGGTGACTATGCCTGGCTTCAGCACATGGTCGCGTCGATGGCCTGGGAGAACGGACGCGTCGCGGTCGTCTTGCCGCAAGGCGTTCTTTTCCGTGGCGATGCCGAAGGTCAAATTCGTGAGAAGCTTGTCAAAAGCGACTTGATCGAGGCCGTTGTCACCTTGGGCGAGCGGCTTTTCTACGGTGCCGGCATTGCCCCCTGCGTTCTTATTCTCCGCAGGCGGAAACGCCCCGAGCGCGTGGGCAAGATGCTGATGCTGGACGGATCGAAGATCTTTACGCCCCAACGGGCGCAAAACGAACTCTCCCCTGCGGACGTGGATCGGCTTTTCGGACTCTACGAGCGGTTTGCCGACGAGGAGGATTTCTCAAAGGTCGTGACCGTGCGAGAGGTCGAGGAAAAGGGCTGTGTCCTTTCGCCGAATCGATACGTCGTATATCATAAGGCGGAGGTGAAGCCCTATGCCGAGGTGAAGCGGGAGTATTTGGCGGCAGTTGAAGCGGTTCGCTTGGCCGAGCAGCGGTTCAAGGAGGTGATGTCCTGATGACGGAGCCGATTTCAATCGCTGATCTTGAGAAGTACCTCTGGGGCGCGGCGGTTCTCTTGCGCGGGCAGATCGATGCGTCCGGTTACAAGGAATTCATCTTCCCGCTTCTGTTCTTCAAGCGCATCTGCGACGTTTACGACGAGGAGTTCCAGCGGAATCTCGAAGAGGCGGGCGGAGACGCCGAATTCGCCGCTGCGCAGGACTACATCATCCGCATCCCCGAGGGGGCGCATTGGCGCGACGTGCGCAAGGTCACCGAGAACATCGGCGCGAAACTGGTCGAGGCGTTCATGCGCATCGAGGCCGAGAATCCGCCGAAGGAGATCGAGGGCCGTCTCGTCGGCGGGCTCACGGGCATTTTCGGCGACAAGTCGATCTGGACGAACAAGGCCAAGATGCCGGATGCGATCATCGTCTCGTTGCTCAACCACTTCTCCAAGGAAACGCTGTCGATTGCGCGGTGTCCGGCGGACGAGATGGGCACGGGCTACGAGTATCTGGTCGGACAGTTCGCGAACGACGCGGGGCATACGGCGCAGGAGTTCTACACCAACCGCACGGTCGTGACGCTGATGGCGCAGATTCTGCGCCCCGCGCCGGGCGAGTCGATCTACGATCCGACCTGCGGCTCGGGCGGCATGCTCATCAAGTCGCTCGACTATCTCAAGAGTCAGGGACTGGAGTATCGTTCCGTCCGCGTGTACGGACAGGAAGTGAACCCGATCACCTCGGCCATTGCGCGGATGAATCTCTACCTTCATGGCGTGACCGAGTTCTCCATCCAGAAAGGCGACACTCTGGCCGATCCGAAGTTCATCCGCAACGGACGGCTCGCTCGCTTCAACGTGGTTCTCGCGAATCCGCCGTATTCGATCAAGACATGGGATCGCGAGAAATTCGCGCACGATGTCTGGTCGCGCAACATCCTCGGTACGCCGCCGCAGGGACGGGCGGACTATGCCTTCATCCAGCATATCCTGGCGAGCATGGACGAGACGAACGGCCGGTGCGCGATCCTCCTGCCGCATGGTGTTCTCAATCGCCTTGAGGAACGCGAAATGCGCGCCGAACTGGTCAAGCTGGACTGGCTCGATTGCATCCTCGGCATCGGCAAGAA
>JAFSTA010000018.1 GCA_017450695.1 Kiritimatiellia bacterium
AGAAGCCGGACTTTCACCATTTGGGTGAATCAGTTTTCTGCCGCAACCGTGCGCGTTTGAGATCGAAAAGCCGCTATTTTTTGAGACGTTCTCTGCGTTCTCAGCGGCTCTGCGTGAGAACCCAAACGAGGAATCTAGGTTCACAACTTGCGATCCTTTCGGCACTGGGAGTTGGGGAGGCTTGGAGAAGAGTCCCGGACACCCCGTCTCCGAAACTCCGGGACTCCCCGTGGCGAAAGCCAATGCGCGTTCTACTGCAACGGACGCGACGGGGCGCGTCCCTCCCAATTCAAGCAACGAGGACGTTGCCCCTCCCGTTCTCTGCCGGGCGCTTTGCGCCAGCGGGGAGGCGGGGAAGCTGAGGCGGCTGATTCCGCCAGCTGAGAAGCTGAGAGGCTGAAAAGCTGAGAGGCGGGGAAGCTGAGAAGCTGAGAGGCTGAGAAGCTGAGAAGCGGGGAAGCTGAGAGGCGGGGAAGCTGAGAGGGAAGTAGGCTAGAGCTTCTAGAACTTCTAGAGCTTCTAGCCATTCAAGACGGTGCCCAGGGGGCGAACCACCCAACCATCGGCTCAGAACTCAAAACTCGGAACCGATCGTCAAGTTGTAAATTCCGCAATGGACTTGTGGTGGGGAAACGGGTAGAATAGGACTCAAGCGAAGTGGAAAAGAGTTCGCGTGCGTTCGCGCTGCAGGAGAAGCGGGGAGTGTCGAATTCTCACCTTTCGCGAATGAGGAAACCGTATGAAAAGCTGGATCGCATTTGTGTGCGTGGCGGGAGCCGCGCTTTGTCCGGCGCAGGAACGTCCGTTGCCGGGCGAGCCCGCGCAGAAACCCGCCGTCTGTTTCGATCCCTTCCCGTCGCGCCTGTATGCGTTCGTTTTTCGGAACTGGACGTGCGTGCCCGTCCAGCGGTTGGCGGAGACGATCGGGACGGAACCGGAGAAGCTGAACGCGTTGGCTGCCGATCTTGGACTTGCCCCGCAGAGAAAGCTGGAGCCTGAATGGCGCACGAAGGGGTACATCACCGTGCTGCGCCGCAACTGGCATCTGCTGCCTTATCCGCAGTTGCTGACGCTGCTGGGCAAAACGCGCGAGGAACTGCGCTACTGTCTCATGGAAGACGATTTCCTCATGGTCAAGCTGGGGAACATCAAGCCGATGGTCGAACCGCTTGCCTACGCGGAGCCGACTGCGGGCGAACGCGAACAGGCGCGTCACCTCGCCGCGCTCTTGGAACAGGAACGCTTCCCGGCGATTCAGGAGGAGGCGCGTTTCTCGTTCATCCCGCCGCTCTCCGCCGTCTCCCCCAAGCTGGCATCCCAATCCGCGAAGGAAAGCGGTTCGCCTTTTTCCTTCCGGTTGATTTTCTCCTACTTTGCCGACTACGGTGATCCGCTGGGGGATCCCGCCATCGCCTCCTATCCCGAGGGATTGCTGCAGCGCCTGGCGAGTCACGGTGTGAACGCGGTTTGGCTACATACGGTGCTGAACACGCTGGCGAAGGATCCCGCCTATCCCGAATTCGGCGCAGGGTGCGAGAACCGCATGGCGAACCTGCGCACGCTGGTCGCCCGCGCGAAGAAATACGGGATTCGCGTTTTCCTGTACATGAACGAGCCGCGTTCGCAGGAAGCCGTCTTCTTCACGAAAAACGGTCGCGAGGCGCAAAAGGGCGTGCAGGAGGGACACCGCAACGCGATGTGTACCTCCGCCCCGGAAGTGAGGGAGTGGATGCGCCGCGCCGTCGCATCGGTCTTCCGGAGCGCGCCGGGACTCGGCGGCATCTTTACCATCACGGCGTCGGAAAACCTGACCAGCTGCGCCTCGCACAATCATCAGGACCAGTGCCCGCGCTGCAAGGCGCGTCCCTACGCGGAGGTGATTGCGGAGGTGAACGCGACGCTTTCCGCCGGAATGCTGGAGGGGGCGGATACATGGAAGGACGAGGGGGGGTACCGTCCGCAGCTCCTCGCGTGGGACTGGGGATGGAAGGCGGAAGAGGTCCGGAACATCATCGGGAAACTGCCGAAGACGGCGCGGTACATGACCGTCAGCGAGCGCGGTCTGCCGATCAACCGGGGCGGCGTCCAATCGACGGTTGCGGAATACTCGATCTCGTCGGTCGGGCCGAGCGAACAGTCGCGCGAGCGGTGGCGCTGGGCCAAGGAGGCGGGACTCTCCCCCATCGCGAAAGTCCAGGCGGGCGCGACATGGGAACTCAGTTCCTTCCCCTACATCCCCGCGTTGGAACTGGTCGCGGAACACGCGGCGAATTTGGCGAATGCGGAGGTTGATGGCGTGATGCTCAGCTGGAGTCTAGGATGCTATCCCTCGCCCAACCTGGAAGTCTTCCAGCGGTACCGGGCGGGCGACAACGGGGTCGATGCGGCGCTGAACCAGATCGCGGCGGCAACCTACGGTCCGGACGCGGTCCCCGCCGTGCGGGAGGCGTGGAGAGCCTTCTCCCGGGGATTCCGCGAGTTTCCGTTCCACATCTCGACGGTCTATGACGGGCCGCAGCAGATGGGCCCCGCCAATCCGCTTTACCGCAAGCCGACCGGGTGGAACGCGACGATGGTCGGGATTCCCTACGACGATCTGGGGCGGTGGCGGTCGATCTATCCGGCAGAGGTCTGGATTTCGCAGATGGAGAAGGTGGCGGCGGGATTCGAGGAGGGATGCCGCGTCTTCGAGCGAATCTGCGAGAACTCGGCGATCCGTCAGCGGGAACTGCGCCTCTTCCAGGCCGAGCAGCTGCATTTCCGCTCCTCCGCGCAACAGGCTCGCTTCGTTTTGACGCGCGACGCCTACGCGAACGCGACGGGGGAGGAGAAAGCCCGATTGGCGAAAGAACTGGCGAAGTGTATCCGCGCGGAACGCGAGAGCGCGCGGAAACTCTTGCCGATCTGCCAGCAGGATTCCCGGGTCGGGTATGAGTGTTCCAACCACTACTTCTATATCCCGCAGGATCTGCGCGAGAAAATCATGCTCTGCTCTTGGATGCTGGAGCAAATCAAGGAATAACCATGAAGTCACTCGTTTACGTTTTTCCCCTTTGCCTCGCGTGTGTGATCGCGCGTGGCGAGACAAATGAACCGCCGAACCCGGCGAAACCGGCAGGGGATACCGCATCGATAGTCACGCGGTTCGTCAACTCCCGTACCGGGGGAAGCATGGACGAGTTCGTTCCGGCGGTCGAGGAGGTCAAAAGGCGGGCGGAGGCAGGTGTCCCGCTGTATCGGTTTTTGCTGGCGATCTACTCCGAGCAGGAACCGCTGTGCAGACTGACGCCCAAGGACAAGGCGGAATATCTGGCGCAGGGGAGACCCTCGATCGTGAAGTCGGCGAAGGCGGGGAACTCGATGGCGCAGTATCTGATCGGGTTGGACTACGCATTCAACCGGAAGGATATGGCGACCGCCTGCACCTGGCTGGAGCGCTCGGCGAGTCAGGGTGAGGCACTCGCGCAGAACAGTCTGGGGCTTCTCTACTTTACGGGAAACCATGTTCCGCAAAACGATCAGAAAGCGTGCGCCTATTTCCGTCAGGCCGCGTTGCAGGGTGACGTGAACGGGGAGTACAATCTGGCCGTGCTGTACCAACAGGGCAGGGGAGTTCCGAAAGACGAAGAATTCGCGCGGACGCTCTACACGCGGGCGGCGGAAAAAGGGAACTCCAACGCGATGAACAACCTCGGCTGGATCTACCAGCAGGGCATTGGCGTTCCCTCGGATGCGGCTGCCGCTACGGAATGGTACCGGAAATCCGCCGCGTGCGGAAACGCGGACGGGCTGTTCAACTATGGGTATTGCCTGTTGAACGGGATCGGATGCCCGAAGGACGAGAAAGGCGCGGCAGTCACGTTTGAGAAAGCCGCGGAACAAAACCACACGGAAGCGGAGCTCTATCTCGGACTCATCCACCGCGACGGGCGGGGCGTGAAGCAAAACGACAAAAAGGCTGTCGGGTGGTTCCGCAAGGCGGCGAAGAAAGGACAGGCGATGGCCCAGTTCTCGCTGGCGCAAATGCTGGAGACGGGAAAGGGCGTCGGGATGGACGAGGGAGCGGCATTCGCGCTCTACCGCAAAGCGGCGGCGCAGCATTTCCCCCGCGCGGTCTTGAAACTCGGTACCTGCTACTATCGCGGCAAGCATGTGGAGAAAGATTACGGGGAGGCGGCGCGTCTCTATCGGGAGGCGGCGGATGCGGGACTCGACACGGCGCAAAACAATTTGGGAATGCTGTACCTGCACGGGGAAGGCGTGGAGGCGAATGACGAGAAAGCCGCCGAATGGTTCTCGAAAGCGGCGGCGCAGGGATTGCCCGAGGCGAAATACAACCTCGCCATGCTCCATGAGTTCGGACGCGGCGTTCCGCGAAATCACGCCAAGGCGATCGACCTTTGCAAGGAGGCGGCGCTCGGCGGACATGTCGGTGCGACCGAATGGCTCTTCCAGCGCGGCTATACCGAATGGATCAACGACATCCGCCTGAAGGAAGACAACGAGTAAACCTACCCTCCCCTGTTGAGATTTGGTTTGAGCCACAAAGAACGGAATCGTTAGTCCAAGAAAATGACGTTCCCTGTATTCCTTGTGTTCCGTGGTTTTTCAACCTAGATTCCTCGTTTGAGTTCTCTCGCAGAGCCGCTGCGACCGCAGAGTACGCAGAGAAAGTGCCGAAAACAGAGGTTTTTCGATCCCCCAGTGCGCATGTTACGACAGAAACGGATTTACCCAAATGGTGAAAGTTTGAAAAATTCCAAAGTGCCATGATTCACCACGGAATACACAGAACCGACGGAATCGCCGTTCCAAGAAACGGATGATTTTCCATGTATTCCGTGTGTTCTGTGGTTTTTCAAAGTGTCAACCAGAGGAATTGTCACTTGATAACAACGGATCAGACCACCCTTTGGGACAACAATGCCGAACACTTGTCACTAAAATCACGTTTACATTGTTCTACCAGCATGTACTTCGCGGCGATAATCCGTTGTGCGTCCATGTCTAAACAGCCACCCTCAGTCATCGGTACTGGAACGGAAACATGTTCTATCATGGATGGATAAAGCTTCGTGAACTCATCCTCTCCCCTGTCACCCTTACGACCTTTCGCAAGGTTACGGAAGATTGGTTCCAGAGTGAACTTCATGTAGTCGAGATCGATATCGCGCCGCCCATCTTTCGGCAAGAGCAAACCTCGGTCTCCGTTGAGAGAGAATTTACCATCGAGAACAAGTATCGTCCCGGCGAGGCCGTTTGTCGCCCATGTCAGGAATCGCCCATCATAATCGTATGAGTCGATATTCGTCAGGGGAGTACTACCTGAAGCAGAATAGACCGGGTATTGCCCTTTATGCTCCTGCCCGTATTTACGCGTATAGCGCGCCAAACCTTTTTTCAAGTCGAACAACTCGCAAAGGGGGAACATCTTTATTGATAATTCATCTGCGGAAAAAGTCGCAGCCTCGGCCAACATCTCGTCCATTTCGGCGATAGACGAGGCGATGTCAGACAGCATACTCCGAAAGCTGCTTATATCTACGGCATTCGGTTCACGCTCGATGCCAAGTGTGACTTTCTCTTCCTTTGTCCACCAGCGGTCAACGCACCAGTTCGCTTCCGGGGCAAAAGCGGTTATGGGCATAATCTTACATCTTGCGGAGAGGGGGCTAAAGGATGTCTTCGCGCCCTTGAACATGTTGAATTGCGCTGTGGCGTCTTTCAAATCATTCTGGCTGATGTCAAAACGGTATGTATCACGGCTCTCTCCAATTTCAGAACAAAGATAGGCAAAAACAGGGGATGTCTGCTCGGGAGATGTCGCGATGCCGCCGACAGAAGTCGGTGTCTTTTTCGTCAGTGCTAGGATGTAGGTTTTCTTGTTTGTCGTGAAGAAAGTATTGATCGGGAGCGAAATCACGGCATCAATAACGCACGCCTCTCTGATGAATGCGCGCAACTTCAGGTCATTCGCACGGTTGAATATTCCGTCTGGCACCACGACGAACGCCTTGCCGCCAGGTTTCAATGCCCGCACGATCCACTCCATAAAAAGTCCCTCGATGCCCATAGCGTTCACGGCAAAGTGCTGCTTAAGGGCGACATCCTTGGCGATCTCTTCCTTCAGGTTGCTGCTTCCGCTCATCACGTACGGCGGGTTCGTCAAAATGAGGTCGTAACGGTCACATTCGGGATGAGCAAGGGTTCCGAGAATAGAGTTGGTCTGAAGAACGAACACGCTGTTGAATATGTCGGCGAAAGATCTTGTGAGACCAGGATTGTCCCGCAGAAGATCAGCCATATAAATCAACATATTGGCCTTTGCGAGAATGATGGTCTTTTGCTCCTCCCTGTCGAACCCCTTGTCGAAACCTTCCAATGTGACGCTGGGTACCAAATGGCCGTGGTCAGCGCGAAAATAGCGGCCGATGTCACGAGAAAGCGGTTCGAGAAGAAACTTGCCGACGCCACACGCGGGGTCGCAGATGGTCATGCCTGTCTTGATTTCGACCATGTCGGCTATTGCTCTGACGACTTTCAGCGGCGTGAAATACTGTCCCCAGTTTTTCTTGCTGATAGATTCTTTCAAGAACGTCTCGAAAAGTCGGCTCTTAAAATCCCGGTCGATATTCGCAAGCGTACCAAAGTCGTTGAATCGATTGAGGATCTTGCGGAAGACTGTCGAATAGCCCTCAACGGCCTTCTCGTCCTTCGAAACGAATATGGTCCCGTTGATAATGGTCGTGTTGTCCTTTGGCCCTGCGGGGAAGAGAGACTTGATCTTGGGTCTGACGATCTTCGCATAGTGTTCCAGCACATCATCCTCGGCATTCTCGCCGTAGAGGGCAAGTATGGACTGGAACGAGTGCTGGCCTGTAAGGACATGAAGGTCGCTGAGGTACTTGAAGATAAATATCTCCACGAATGTATAAAGACAGTTTTCTGGCGTAGCGCCGGAGACTGCCCAAAGGTCTTGCCAAACCTTGGTCGCCAACGGCAAAGGATCAACGGTCGTAGCCGCTTTGATACGGTCATTTATCGTCGTAACACTCGCAACAATCTTGTCTATAAGGGCAATACAGTCGCGACTTGCCTTGTCGAAGGTTAAGGTTATCTGCGAACCGTCCTCTTGCAGAATCGGGTTTCCGGTTGCCGGATTGATCCAAAATGACCTCTGGCAGTCAGTGACGATATAAACTCGAGCGCCAAGTACCCGTGCTGTTCCAATCTGTTCATGGATGGCAGTGTCGATCTTCCTTTGACTATTCAGCTCTTTCGGTGTCTTGTATTCAATGGCAGCGATCACGTCGCGCCCCTTTATCACGAGAGCATCCGGCTTCTTGTTTTCGAACTGACCATAGTCATGGTTTGGAATTATGCTCGCCTCCTTGAGAGCCCGAAGATTTGTTGCACCAATATTGTAAAAGTCCCATACTCCCATTTTCTCTGGGTTCCCAACAAGGTTACGCTGAATCAGTTCTTCACGCATATCCTATACCTCTTTTCGACAACGTATAGTAAACGACATAATTATTTGTACTTAAATGAGCAAAGGCTCGACAGTTTCTGGTTGGGGTTCCTGAACTGGGCGAAATAAGAGTCGAGACTACCCGCCAGCGCGGCCTCGTCGGGGAAGTACCGGTTGTGCGTCACCTCGCGCCTGGTCACCCTCCAGACCTGCTCGATCGGGTTGAGGTCGGGCGAGTACGGCGGCAGGTTCACGATTTCGACCCTCGCCCTGATGTCCGCGCACTCCTCGGACT
>JAFSTA010000171.1 GCA_017450695.1 Kiritimatiellia bacterium
CTGCTTGTAAGAGATCGCATCATGGGGAGGATGGCTCGATTCTCAAAGGAAGATACTCAAAATTACTTACAAAATGTGATTTTGACAGAGAGTGGTCACTTGGTATGGTCGGCCATTGGTAACTATTTAAGAACCTGCGGGTTCTCAAATCATTCGACTGCTTTTCTTTCAGCACAAATGCGCAGTAACCGAAAAAAATGAATACAGGTTTCACGCCGATCTGCTTAGCTGGTACAGTCATGCCTTACAGTTTGTTGAGCTAAGTAAAGAGCAACGATATTCACTTATTGAGACGCTAAAAGATTTGGCAAAGGATGAAGTGATGGTTGCGGAACGCCTTGACAAGATCCTCTGCCGCGAAATCCCCGACTAAGCCGCAAGCGCGGAACGCGCCACCACGCTAAAGCGTGTTGCCGAATCCCCAGAAGCATCCGATTTCATGCGGGGTTATATGCGCGAGGAGCTGCGGAAACTCGGCAAGCCTGTGGAAGAGCCGCCGAAAAGGGAGGACAAGTGACATCTTCGGGGGCAAGTACGAGTGGGATCAGTTCGGGAACAAACAATGGAGGTGACTGAAAACCACGGAATACACGGAGGCGCCACGCGTCAGCTGAAAGGTCGAGAAGCGGGGAGGCTGGAAAGCTGAGAAGCTAGTATGGGTGTCGCGTCCGTTGCGTAGCGACGGTGCCCTCGCCGTAGGTTTTCGGGGAAGCGGTACTCCTGCCGCCTTGGGACGCGCTTGCCTGTCCCCGTAGCCTTGCGCAGGATGGATCACGTCTGCAACATGTTTACCCCTGAATTCCTCGTCTATAACTTCAACCTCCGGCGTGTAGTATAGCAAGAGGTAGTTGCAAAACAAGATGTAGCAAGGGTGCCCTCGCCCTTGTGGCAAGGCCGAGGCGGCCTTGCTACATCGCGTAAACATGGTTTTGCAATTACCTCAAGTTATCTGAACAGAATTACGCACGCAACGCGTGAGCGGGGCAAATGGTGAAAGACCGTCTTGTTCCAAAGTGCCGATATTTTCCTATTCTGCCGTTGTTTCTTTGTGATCTCTGTGATCTTTGTGGCTCAACAATAATCTCAACAGAGGAATTTTACTTCACCATTACCCGTAGGAAGAACGTCGGGGGTGAACCTTCCGGCGTAACCGTCGCCCTGACCTTTCCGTCGGCGGTACGTTGAAGCGTGACGGTCAAACCATCGGAACTGAATGTCGCCGGGTTGAGCGTAGTAGATCCGACAATGCCCAGAGCCTCGGGCAACAGTGCAGCCAAACCAATCTCCACATCAGCGATATCAAACACGAGATCGAACGCCCCCACCGTTTCATGTGACGGCAAGAACGATTCGATCGAGATGTCATCGCTCGTAAGTGGAGTTTCCTTCGCCATCAGAGTCGGCGCATCCAACGCATACGAAAGCCAGGCATTCGGCGCATCGCGGACAACCGCATGAGACAGCCCCTTGCTGTCAACCCAGTTGCGGAACGCCGTGTATGCCGCTGTGCCGATGACCTTTTCCGACAGCCGGACATCCGATAGCCTGCCAATGATTGCCACAGCATCGCAGTCCGTAGCTTGCGCATCAAGGGCAGGCAAGGGATCGCTTGCCGCCCATGTGACGCAATCAATCCACGCGCAGTCCTCGCCGTTACCGCTGCCGTCTTCGTCCTTCACGTAAAGCCACCCCAGCACATGCCGTCCGTCACCCGACACCTCGAACGACTTCTCCAGCCACGAGTTTTCGCCTATCAGCTCGCCCTGCTGAACACCATCCACACAGAACGCCAAGCCGTCATAGACGATCTTCTTGACGATCTCGCCATCGACCTTGCAGCGGAAAGTGACCGTACCGGCCCCGTAAACGACCGTCTCAAGGCGGCTCGTCTGGCTGTGCGTGATTCCGCCACTCCGCAGCGCATAGCCGTCCGCGCTGACGCCCTTCGCCCGCATCCATCCCGTGCCGTCATCTGGCGAGAACGTCCTTTCCGGGCAGTTCAGATATTCCCCGAACGTCCATGTCAACCGCGTCACCTCAAACTGCGACACCTCGCTGTCGAAATAGTTGCCCCGAACAGCGATGGCGCGAACGGTCGCGCTTCCCTCGACTTCGAACGGGCCCTGATAGGGACGGCTCGCTGTACAGTCCGCACTCGGCACCGATCCGTCCAACGTGTAGTAGATGCTCGTCCCCTCGTCCGCCGTAATCGTCACTGTGGCGGAATCCGCTTCGTATGTCGCGGGTGCGGTGATGACGGGTGCGGAAAGTGTGTTCGCCACCCACACCGCTGTCAGTGTCTGCATCGGTTTCAGGTACGGACACGCCGCACCCGCTGCATAGACGCTTTCACCGTCGCTCCATCCCGCAAAGGAATGTTTCGCCAATGCCAGGGCCCCGCCATCCGGCAACACCGCACTTTCATCATCCGCATAGAACGACATCGTACCCGGCGGCGTTCCCGCAGTCGCCTCGCCGCCGTCGAAGGACAGTGTCACCAACGGCGCGACAACGACCTGCTTCACCCATCCGCAGTCCTCGCCCGCCGCATCCTGCGCATCCTTCTGGTATGTCCAAGTGAACGTATGTTCACCCGCTCCCGAAACCGTATATGTTTGATTCGTCCAGTCCGTCTCGCCGCAGATGAACGCCTGCTGCACACCGTCGATGGAGAAGGATATATAATCATAGAGTTTTCCCTTGAACATCGGCTCGCACGAACATTTCCACTTAAACGTCACACGGCAGTCGTTGGTGCAGACCGCGACAATGTTTGTCGATGAATTATCTTCCGTCCGCAAAGTCTCATCAAAGAACCTCATGTTCTCGTCGTAGTAGATAATTTGCAAATCGGCGGCACAATTTGCAAACGTGTTATAACCAAGATTCTCCTTGAAACGCCTTGGTACATATGCAAGGTGTAGTGAACTGCAACTTTCAAATGTCCAGCTACTCATATCCATGACACCCAATGGAACAAATATGTGTTCAAGTCCGCTTCCACGAAATGCCGCGTTGTCTAACTTCTGAACTGAAGGTGGAATTTGTATGTCCCTCAACCCCGTACAGTTTCTGAACGCATAACCACCGATTCGTTCTATACCTTCATTGAGTATCACGTTTGTCAACATGGAAAGTCCAAAAAATGCTCCATGCGAAACTATCGTTTCGTCCGTTATTACGACATTTGATAATCCGGCAGGGAAATAGGCTGTTGCCCAATTGTCATTCCATCCAAGACTTTGCCCACGTCTTACCATCCTTGGACAGGCATTAGTCCCAAACACATGCCCCAACACCGCATCAGGCGTTCCCCAATATTCATCGGCATCAGGGTTCCACGGTCCGTAATTCCCCCGCTCCGAACCAATGAATGGGAGGGTCAAACTTTCTAGTCCTCCACACCCGGCAAACGCACCCTTTGCGATATTCGTCACGCTGTTTCCAATCACCACGCTCGTCAGATTGCTACAATTCTGTAATGCTCCAGGAGCGATTGCCTTTTCATCTGTGATGACAAGTGATTTCAATGTCAATGGAATTGATGTAAAATAAGATTCATTCATGTCATTTGGGTTATAACATTGTTTCGCCAAAATACATCCCTTATATCTTGTACTGCGCTCAAATTGCCATCCCAATATTGCCTCCATCCCTGAATTGCCGCGTTTTGAACCAACAAAAGGAAGCGTCAGATCTTCTATAGTAACGCATCCTGAAAGTACAAACCGTTCCATGTTTGTCACACTATTAGGAACGACCATGCTTTTTAACGAATCGCAATTTGCAAATGCCCACTCTCCAATATGTTTTACCCCATCGTTGATAACTATATGCGTAAGGTTACTGCAATTATCAAACGAGGCTTTCGCGACAACCGTTTCATCCGTAATTTCTATTCGCTTTAATGATGAAGGAATATATCGGGAACTCTTAATTTGAAACGAGGCGTATGAATAACCTTGCTCAAGTCTCTCCAATCCTTCATGCGAAGACACTCCAAATATATGTCCAAACACAGAATCTTCTGTTCCACTGTTACCCCGTTCCGAACCTATGAATGGCAGCGTGATATTTTGTAATCCTCTACAACCCGAAAATGCAAATCGGCCAATATTTGTTACACTGTTGGGAACGACAACATTCACCAAATTGCTACAACTGTAAAAAGCATCTTCTCCGATAATTTCAACACCACTCGCTATTGTCACATCGCTTAATGTACCGCATGTTCCAAATGCCTTGAGGCCAATTTGTCGAACAGAATTTGGGATGACAGCCCTTGATATTTCATCACACCCAAACAGCGCATAGTCATCAAGCCGCCACACCTCATACCCACCAAGTTCGCTTGGCACAATCACCTCGCCAACTGGATTAGGGGAGATCGCTGGTGTCTCTGCGGAACCAGACCCGATCCACGCCTTACCGTCCACGACAGAATACTGCCATGTATAGTTGCCGACCTTCTCGGTTTCGGCGAAGGCGGTTGTACACACCAGTAGTGTACTGACTAGAATCACAAGATGTTTTGCCGTTCTCATGGTGGCTCCTCACTAGTTCCAATAAGTTTTATTACGTGTACCACCTATCGGTATACGAATAGTGGGACACGTAAATAGAAGGTTTAACCGATGATTTCACATTGCAAGAAGAATATCTTATCTGGCACCGTCTTGTCTGCCTTCGGAATCATTTGTCCATCGGCATCACTCTCCAGCATGACATATCTTCCAGAGAAATTCAGTGTTAGAGAGAAACTTGTTTTAGAGAAATTCCAATTCTGTGAGGTCGCTTCAAGATTTGGGAAATTAATCGGTAATTCCTCAATCAATTTATCGTCTGCTTTTTTCCTGAATTCATCTTTGAATCCATTGGTTGGAGTAAGATACGAATAGGATGATTCCAAATCCACAGTAAATGTTTTACATGAAGAACCAGCGTCAAGTTCTTCTTGAGATTTGAACACTTCAACTTTGATTTTCATTTTCTGCTTCCTTTTCTTCCGCGCCTGTTGCCTTGCATTTCACTTGGGGCGCAGTCGGCCAAGTGGCAAGGTTACTGTTTTCGCCACTCGGCAATCGGAACGAAAAGAAAACCTCTCTTCGTATTCCAAGAGAGGCCGTAGGATTGCCGTACAGGAAACACAAAGAGAGGTAGGCGCATACGCGCTTCCTCTACAAGGTGTCGTCCTGTTGAAATTTCCTACGTTTCTCTTGGCGACTGCTTTGCAGCGTTTTACAAATCGTCCGGGGTGGAAGGGGATGTCGGCTCACACGAAGTAGCTTGACGCTCCCGGTCAGTTCCCGGAGTATGTCCGTCCCTCCGTTGCATTGCCACCCGGCAACACACCAGCGGAACAGGGGAAATTTACCAAACTTCCAAGACTACTGACAAGAGAATTTTTCTGTTTTCCTCTGCGTGCTCTGCGCTCTCGGCTCCGCGTGAGAACCCAAACGAGGAATCTAGGTTGATTTTTTGGAAGTTATAGACGAGGTGGTAGCTGTTACCCCCCCCGCGCGCGCCATGCGCGAGTGATTCTATTCAGATAACTTGGGGTAATTGCAAAACCATGTATACGCGATGTAGCAAGGCCGCCCCGGCCTTGCCACAAGGGCGAGGGCGCCCTTGCTGCATCTGATTTTGCAACTACCTCAAATGCTATACTACACGCCGGAGTTTGAAGTTATAGACGAGGGGGGGGGCTGGTAGTTCACCGCACGTTTCCGTTCGGGTGCAGAACAATCGAACGCGGTCGAGTGCAATCGATTGCTGTCGAAAGAAACGCGGAACTACTCGGAAAGGACGACGAGGCCTTTGCCCTTTAGGTAACGGGTGCCGTCGCGGTCAAAGAGGATCGTCAGGTTCTTTCCGTGATAGCGGATGCCGTCCAGGCACCACCAGTCCCACGATTCCGGCGCGAGCGGTTTCGTAACGGGCTTGTCGCCCATTTCGGGTACCACGCCGCAGAGTCCGGAGATCACGAGGTCGCAGAAGGTCGAGTGGTTATAGTCCTTTCCGCGTTCGCGGTACTGGAGTTTCTTGATGCCGCGACGGTCTTGCTCGATCATGATTTTCCGCGCCTGCCACTCGCCCGTGAAGGGGTTGAGGTTTTCATCGATCCACGGCACCGTTTTTCCGTTCTCTTTCTTCAGCTGGTGCTGCAGGGCGTACTGGTGCATCAGCTTGGCGAAGTCTTCGCGCGAGATGGGAAGTTCTTGTGTACCCGCTTGCAGGGTACGGTAAAGCGCCGTGAGCGCCACGCTGGTCGCGTAGGGCCAGCTGGGACCGTTCCACAGGCACTCGTGTTTCCGGTAATCGGGTTCCGCCGTGAATCCGGGCGTGTCGCGTGTGGGGAAGACAAGCCCTTTCGGCGCGGAGAAGCCGTTCTCTTTCATCAGCGGTTTCCAGGCGTCGGCAAATCCGTCCAGCGGCATCTGGAAATAAAACGGGGCGTATCCGTGCAGTTCGCACACGGAATCGTGTTTCCCGTCCGGGGCGAGCGCCGTGAAAAACCGCTTCTCCGCGTGCCACAGTTTTTCCTTGATGGCTTTTTCCAGCGCGGCGGCTTTTTCTGTGAAGCGTTTCGCCAGCGCCGGGTCCTTCTGCAGTTCGGCGATCTTGGAAATGGCTGCTGCCTCCGCCCACATCATCGCGTTCACCATCGGGCGCGCGCCATCGGGCGAGAGCGCGTATTCGGTTCCCTCCCGGTCGCCGAGGAAGTCGAAGAGTCCGCGATCCGGCTTGTATCCCGATCGGAAATTGTCTCTGAGCTGCCACCCCTTTTCCCATGTTTCGTAGTTGCGCACAAATGCCGGAAGCAGGGAGAGGGCGAGCGACGCATCTCCCGTGACCTTGGCGAATTCGGTCGCGCACCAGGCGGGGGCGCAGGCATAGGCGCGCGGACCGTTGACCGTGCCATCCGCGAGCATGAACCGCAGGTAATCGCGCAGGTAATCCGAATTGCGAAGCCACCGCCCTTCCATGAAGTGATGGTTCATCGGACAGGAAATCGTGTTGTTCTTCCCGGCCCATCCGACATCCGGAAGGAACTCGGTCACCACCCATCCCTTGTCGTCCTTGCGGAGATGCTTGCGGTAGGTCCACCAGCGGAAATAGTAAGTCCGCTCGATATCCTTATCGGGACAGTCGAAACGCGGAATGTTGGACAACGCCCAGACGGTTGCGTCCGCGTTCCGGATCGAGTGGGGGTAAAGTTCCTCGTCCTCGGATGAAAACCGCTGGAAATATCCGCCCACCTTGTCGTCGCCGATCACCTTGGTGAAAGGCGCGGAATGTTCCAGGTCGTATCCCGGATGGATGACCATCCCGATGTACTCGTTACTCTTGGTGCGCCCGTTGTACCAGAGTCTCCAGCAGTCGGCCTCTTCGTCCCAGACCACGGATGGCTTGTAGCAGGCTTCGGAATCCCATTCCCCGGGCGTCGGCTCTACGAGCGGGTTTGAGGGAAGGCGTTTCCAGCCGCGGATGCCGTCGGGCGAGATCGCCGCGCCGATCCGCGCCGTGTGGATGTCGGAATACCCGATGTAGAACATGACGTACCGTCCGTCCTTCAGCCGATGTACCTCGCAACCGCCCACCCGGTCGCGATCCCACGCATTGCCGCCGCCGTGTACGAAGACCGGATTGATCCGCGACTTCTCCCAGTGGATTCCGTCCTTCGATTCGGCGTAGCACAGGACATTCGGCTCGTAGGTCTCGCCGCTCGCATACCACATCCGGAAAAGCCCCCGTTCCTCGTCTCGCATGACGAACGGGTTCATCACGCTGAATCCTTCGTGCGGGCGTTCCGGAATCAGGACGGGATCGTGCGTGACGCGCGTGAAGGTCACGCCGTCCTTCGACTTCGCGTAACCGATCCGGCTGTAGCCCCGCGCCTGGCCCGTGTACCACATGTGATACTCGCCCTGCCAAAAGATGGTACAGCTGCGGTTGATGTTGTCTTCCCACCCGCTCTCCGGATTTTCCCGGAGACAGATCACCGGCGCAGACCAGGTTACGCCATCGTCAGAACGCACCAGCGCGATGGAGGAACGGGGACGCCACGAGAAATACATGTTGTAGCGGGCCGTTCCCTTGCGGATCACATTGACATCAAAGCACGTTCCGAGTTTCGCATTCCCCAGCACCGGATTCTTGTCGTACTTGTACCAACCGCCACCGGCAAACGCCGACCACGAAACCGCAACGGCGAGTACCACCGACCCAACCAGTTTCGTACGCATCTTCATCTCCTTTTGTTGGCCATTCACTTCAAACTGAGGACCGTATTCTTTCTGCGGACCATACCCGATCACTCAACCTTTAAACTCCGGAACTGCGTGGCGCGACCGCGTCGCGTTGTCCGTAGTAGGCGTTCGGCCCGTGCTTGCGGGCATAGTGCTTCTCCACAAGCGCGGGATTCATCCGAACTGTGGGATTCAGCGCAAGGGAAGTCGCCGCCATCTGCGCCACTGCCTCTAGCGAGACGGCGTGCTCCACGGCCTTCTCCACAGTGCGTCCCCATGTGAAGGGACCGTGGTGGACGGCCAGCGCGGCAGGGGTCTCGTCGGGATCGATACCGAGGCGACGGAAGGTCTCGACGATGGTGTCGCCGGTTGCCTCCTCATAGGCGTCGCGGATGCGGTCGTCGGGAATCTCGTCCGTCACGGGCACATCCGTGTGGAAGGTGTCCGCGTGCGTGGTGCCGAGATTGGGAATGGCGCGTGCGGCCTGCGCCCAGGCAGTCGCATACGCCGAATGCGTGTGTACCACGCCGCCGATGGTCGGGAACGCCTTGTAGAGAACCAGGTGCGTCGCGGTGTCGCTGGACGGACGGAACCGTCCCTCCACCACCTTGCCGTCCAGATCCACCACCACCATATCCTCCGGCTTCATCGCGTCATACGAGACGCCGCTCGGCTTGATGACAACCAGCCCGCGTTCGCGGTCGATCGCGGAGGCGTTTCCCCAAGTTAATACCACAAGCCCGTGCCGCACCAGCGCGAGGTTCGCCTCACAGACTTCCTCTTTCAGTTTTCCAAGCATAACGAAAAAATCCCTCTCAAAAACGACGCGAACCGTATATACCATTCTTCGACAAACCGCAACTCCGGGAGGTCAGGTTAGGTGGTCAGACCCCCCTGCTCACCGTCTAGAATGACTAGAGCCCCTAGAACCTCTAGCCCACCCGCTAGCAGCCACCCGCTAAAAGCTAACACCTACCAGCTAACACCTACGCCTTCGGCGTACCCTCTTCCTGCGGTTGTTCGGCGGGCGCTTTCCACATCAGCAGGACCACGAGTCCGCCGAGAATGGAGGCGGCAAGAATCGTCGCGTAGGCGGCGTTCCAGCCCCAGCGTTCCGCCATCCAGCCGAACCCGATTCCGCTGACGATGGTGCTCATGTACCCGAGGATCCCGAGGATTCCGCCAGCGGATGCCGCCGCGCGCGGCGTGGCCTGTTGCGTGGAGGCGATACCCAACAGCGCCTGCGGCCCGTAGAGGAAGAAACCGATCAGCGCGAACGGGATCAGCTTCGCCACGAAAGGAGCGCTTTCCGGAACCGCCCAGAATGCGCCCACCGCGAGTGCGATGCCGAGGAAGCAGAAGACGCATGTGCGGTGCGTCCGGCTGCCGAACACATGGTCGCTCACCCAGCCCGCCGCCAACATACCGAGGTTTCCGCCCACGATCTCAAAGGTGAAACAGAGCGTCGTCGCGGCCTTGAGTGAAAGCCCCTTCGACTCCACGAGAAGCGTCGGTCCCCAGTCGAGCGCGGCGAAGCGCACCGTGTTCATGAAGAAGTTGGAGATGGCGAGGATCCAGATGTAGGGGTTTTTCAGCACATGGTCGCGCACGAACGCCTTGTACGCCGCGCTCTCCTCCTTCGTCCTCACCACCTGCACCTTGCGTCCGGGGATGGGCGGCAGCCCCACATCCTCCGGCGAGTCCTTCATCGCCAGAAGCAACCCGAACGCGCCCGCCATCGCGATCCCTGCCGGCACGAGGAAACAGAGACGCCATGCGTTGAAGTGCGGGATAATCCACCAGCCGAGCAGAGCGAAGACGCCGCCCGCGCCGATGGAGTGGGAGAGATTCCAGACCGCCTGTTTGGTGGCGAGCTGGTTCGGCGGGAACCAAAGCGGCAGCGTCTTCACGCACGGCCCTACGCCCATGCCCTGGAAGTAGCTGTTCAGGATGTAGAGGATACCCATCGTCCAGACGAGCGCCGAGGCGGCGGAAACGCCCTTGGCGACAGTAGGCGCCGCGTTGCCGAGCGCGATGAAATCGCTGACGCCGAACACGACGTTCACGAGTGCGCAGACGAAGAGCCCGAAGGACATCACCTTGCGCGCGCTGTTGCGGTCGGTGATGACTCCGTTCGTGAAACGGGCTATTCCGTAAAGGATTCCACCGGCCGTGAGGAACGCGCCAAGCTGAACCTTGCTGATGCCGATTTCAGCGAGTAGGGGCATTGCCAGCGAGAAGTTCTTACGGATTATGTAGTAGAGGGCGTATCCCCCCATCGTCACCAGCAGCGTCTCCCACTGCCACCAGCCAAGCGATCGTCTCGTCTTCGTCATCTGCGCCCTGCCTTTCCTCCGCTCTACTTCACTTCCCACACGCCGCCCGCGCCGAAGAGCCGGTCGAGCAACGCCGGCATGAGTCCGAGCCGCTGCACGAGATCCGCTCCGAAGTAACGCGCCCGCATGTACGGTACACCCGCGAAGGTTTCGCGGAACCGCGCCCGCGTCACGCCGATCTCCTCCGGTTCCGTCGGGGCTCCCGCCTTCTTCAGGTTCTCTTTCACCTCGCCGAACGGCATCAGCTGTGCGCGAATCTTTGCGGAGAGGTCGCCCCAGTTGTCGCGGATGGTCGTCAGCTCCTTGCGCAACGCGTCCCGGATCGGGAATTTCTTCGCGTACTCCAGTTCCGCGCGTTTCACATGAGCGGGACGTCCGGGGAAGACGGCGGGGAAGGTCGCCTTCACCGCGTCGAACGACGGCCACCAGGCGGCGACCTTTTCCTCGACATCCAACTTCGAGAGGTCTTGTTCCAGCAGGAACTCCAGCGCGGCGGTGGAGGCGAGTGTGCCGATGCCCACCTTGAATCCGTGCGAGACGGGCTTGCCGTTCACCGCGAGATCCTCCATGTCCCAGTAGTGGGAAACCTGATGTTCGGTACCGCTCGCCGGACGCGAGGACCCCATCGCCTGCATCGCGAAGGCGCTCATCACCAGTCCCTCGCAGAGCTTGCGCACCTCGCGCTCGTCGCCCGAAGCGCAACCGGACGGATTGGAAAGCGTGTCGCGCAACGGTCCCTGCACGAGTTTCCACGCGAGCGGATGAATCGCCTCGGAACCGATGAGATCGGCGATGATCCAGTCCGCACCGGCGGGAATCTTGGCGATGAGGTCGGCGTACCCGCTCGCCGTCATCTCCGCCGGGGCAGCCGCCGCCACCGCGCTATCGACGATGCAGCCGAGCGGCGCCTTGCAGTCCAGCGTCTGTTTCATGCCGTCCTTGGTAATCGCCGCGCCGTAGGCGGTGTAACCGTCCATCGATGCCGCCGTGCCGACGACCATGTAACGCAGTCCCAGTTCCCCGCACGCGCGTTTCGTCAGATCGTTGATCACGCCGGAACCGACCGCGACGGGAATCGCCCCGCCCGAGGCGGCGATGGCCTCGCGCACCTCCTCGACCTTCTCGTAGGTCGCGTGGAAGTCGGAGCCGTCGGGATTGATGATATGTTCGGAGACCGACAATCCAGCTTCTTTCAACAGCGCGATCACGCGCTCGCCCGCGACCGCCCTCGTACGAGGATCGTCGATTACGATCACCTGCTTCGCCTCCGGGAACAGTCCGCCGAACATCTTGGCAACAGCCTCCGTAGCTCCGGGGCCGATCTCGCATGCCCGAGTATCCGTCGTTTTGGTCAACGCCTCTTCAATCATCGTCATGTCGTTTCCTCCTTGCTTGTTCAAAACCGAATCAAATCCGTGTTCTCCATTCATCAAAAGAACAAGGAAATCATATCACATCAACCTCGCAAACGCAATCCCGCTTTCACGGAATCGATGTCGTTTCGCCGTCCGCATTTCACGCGGGTGCGCACCCAAAAATTCCTCTGTTTGGATTTGGTTTGCGCCACAGGGAAGACAATGGAACATGGGCTTTTCCACGTACAGGGATCGGGAAACAACATAGACAACTGGGGAACAACTTGAATTCGCAAATGAAACGGCAAGAGTGCCGCTTCCCCGAATGGCACCGCTTCTCAGCCGGCGTGGAGAACCCCGTTCACGTCGCACCGAATGCGCAAGCTGCGCGTTCTACTATTTCGGTCGCGTCCGCACGTCGCCTGTCGCGTGTCGCACACCCTTGCGCAATCGGTCGCGACGGAGCGCGAAACTCCCTTTTAGCTGCCGTCCCGCCTACTGCCGCTTTCCGGCGATCCAGTCGAGGACGCCCTGGACGACGGCGGCGGCGAATTTTTCCTGGCGGGCGGCGTTGAAGATCTCCTCTTCGCCTTCGGGACAGTTGATGAAGTCGAATTCCAGCAGGCAGGAGGGCGTGGCGGGGTTGCGGCAGACGGCGAGGCTTTTCATGGTCACGCCGTTGTCGCGGATGCCCGACACGGCCGCGATGCGCGGTTCGATATACTCCGCCAACGCCTTGCCGCGTTCGTTCCAGACGAAGCTGCCGATGCTTCGCGCGGTGGCGGGGTTGCCTCCGGATCCGGTGGCGTTGTGATGAACCGAGATGAAGGCGTCGGCGCGCTTTGCGTAGGCTTGGCGGACGCGATCGTAGAGTCCGATGAAGCGGTCATCCGTGCGCGTCATCAGTACGCGGAACCCCGCCTTGCGCAACGCCTGCTCGATTCGTTTCGCCTGCGCGAGGTTCGCCGTCTTCTCCATCTTGCGGCAGGGACCGAGCGCGCCGGAATCGTTTCCGCCGTGGCCGGCATCGACCACGATGAGCAGATCCTGCGGGCGCTTACCGGCTGCAGGGCGGGCCGGGTAACCCCGCGCGATGTCCGGGAAAACGGGAACGGCGGGGAGTTTCGCGCCAGAGAGTTGGCGCAAGTCGGAGCGGGAGATGTAGCCCGTCCTGTCGGCAAACGCCACGCGCACGTGCGGTCCAAAGAAACCGCAGGAGCGGAACTCGAAGCCGGGGGGCAGAAAACCGAGGGTGTCGCCATCGCCGGGCAATGACCGGAGACGGACCTCGAAAAGCTTGCCGGTGACGCGGTAGCAAGGCCACTCCTTGCGCACGGTGATGGATCCGGCGGGCTGGTCTTCGAGACCGTCCGACCAGAAGAGGACGGGAACATTCTCAACCGGAAACGCGAAGGAGGCGGAGGCGTCGTACACCATCGGGTCGTTGGCACGCGGACGGAGCGGAACCGTCCGCTCGCCGACCATCACGAAGACCTTGCGTCCCGCAGGGGCGATGCAGGCAAGGGCGATCGGTTCGTTCACACCCGCACCGACGGCAAGTTTCGGCGTCAAGGGCGTGATGGCGCCGCGACACTCGGCGGGCTGTTCCGGCTTGGCGAAGAACGAATGCGTGACCTTCGTCTTGCCCGACTGGAAGACCATCGTGTTGCGTCCCTTCTGGAGCGGGAACATGAAGAGGAAGCCGCCGGTGCGGTAGGGTTTCACGGGTTTCCCGTTGCAGGTGAGCGGGGCATTCGCCGGGGTGATCGAACCGGTCACATAACACTCCTTCGTCAACGGCACCGTACTGCCCGCCGGCGGATGTACGATCGAGATGCGCGGAGGGGGAGGCGGGGCGGCGAAGAGTTGCGACGTCGCCAGCAACAGGGAACCGACAAGAAGGAAAGAGCGCATGATTTACCTCGCCAGAAAATGGAGATACCCGAGCCAGATGCACCAGTTGATGCCCAGCGAATAGAGATTGGCGGCAAAGTCGTCGATCATCACGCCGAAACCGCCGTCCAGCCGTTGCAACCCGCGCGCGGGCCAGGGCTTGACGATGTCGATCAGGCGCGTGACGACAAAGCAGACGGGGAGAAGCCAAAGGTTTTCCCAAAGCGGAAGACCGATGACGGCGATGGGGAAGAGCATCCACTCGTCGGCGACGATCCGCCCGTCGTCCTTCTTCTGGAAGGCGATCTCCCCCAGCGTACAGAACGGCACGGCGAGAAAGGCCATGCCGACGGCGAAAACCGCCTGCAGCCACACTTCCCAGGTCACACACCACATCGCGAGGAGGACACCGGGGAAGGAACCGAAGGTACCGGGGGCGAACGGGGAGACCAGACTGATCCCGAATCCCGTCGTCACCAAGAGCGCCAGCCGCTGTCCGAACGTTTTTCCTTGAAAGACCGACATTTCGTGTTCCTTACCTATGAGTTCCGGGTTCTGGTGCTGCACCCGCACGGAAACGTACGGGTTCCACATTCCCGCGCCTGGCGGGCGAACTAGCGAGCGAGCCAGCCGCCATCGACCGGCAGGACGATTCCGTTGACATAGTCCGAGGCGTGGGAGGCGAGAAAGACGGCGGCGCCTTGCAGGTCGGCGGGGGTTCCCCATCTTCCGGCGGGGATGCGCTCCAGAATCTGGCGGCTCCGCACCTCGTTTTCGCGCAATGCCTGGGTGTTGTCGGTGGCGATGTAACCCGGCGCGATCGCGTTCACGTTCACGCCCTTGCCCGCCCATTCGTTCGCCAGCGCCTTGGCCAACTGCGCGACACCGCCCTTGCTCGCCGCGTATCCGGGCACGGTGATGCCGCCCTGGAAGGTCAGGAGCGAAGCGGTGAAGACGATCTTGCCCCAACCGCGTTCCAGCATCGGACGCCCCAGCTCGCGGCTGATGATGAACTGGGAGTTGAGGTTGACATCGATCACCTTGTCCCAATACTCGTCGGGATGCTCGGCGGCGGGCTTGCGCAGAATCGTACCGGCGTTGTTGAAGAGGATGTCGATCTGCGGGAAGTCGGACTGGACACGCTTCAGGAAAGCGTACACGGCGTCGCGGTCGGAGAAGTCGCACGCGTATGCGCGGAAATTCCGTCCCGTCGCCACGACTTGTTTTTCCACCTCGCTGCCGCTCTCCTCAAGGGTCGCGCTTACGCCGATGATATCCGCGCCGGCCTCCGCCAACGCCACCGCGATTCCCGCGCCGATTCCGCGCTTCGCGCCCGTCACAAGCGCAACCTTACCCGCCAACGAAAAACTCTCCAAAATCATAGCTATTCCTTTCCCCTCTCAAGAGACTACCGGATTCCGAGGCGCTCCTCGATGTCCTCGATCGTACCGCCCTTGGTCTCAGGCATCCATTTCACCGCCCAGACCACCTGCACCAGCATCATAAAGGCGAAGAAGGCGAAGGCGTACATACCGGCCTTTTCCGCGACCACCGGGAACGCCCAGGAGATGATCGTACACATGAACCAGTGCGTGAAGCACCCCAGCGCCTGGCCCTTCGCGCGGACGGCGTTCGGGAAGACCTCGCTGATATAGACCCAGATGACCGCGCCGGACGAGCAGGCGAAGAACGCGATGAAGCCAAGGATGCCGATCACCGCAAGCGTGGCGTTGCAATTGTCTCCCAGCGAGAGCTGCCACGCGACGAGCGAGTGCATCAGAATCATCAGCGAGGCGCCGCCGATGATCATCGCGCGCCGACCGAACTTGTCGATGATGAAGAACGCCAGGATTGTGAAGATCAGGTTGACCGTGCCCACCCCCATCGTGCCGGCCAGCGACGCCAGTTCAGAACCTTCGCCGAAGATCATCTTGAAGATACGCGGCGCATAATAGTTGATGGCGTTGATGCCCGAGACCTGGTTGAAGAACGCGATGAAGAACGCGAGCAGGATCGGCTTGAGGTACTTGCGCTGGAAGAGGGCGACCTTCACGCCGCGCGCGACCTCCGCGAGGGATTCCTGAATCTCGCCGATGGTCTTCTCCACCTCCGGGTATCCGATCCGGCGCAAGACGCCGGCTGCTTCCTCCTTGCGGCCGGCGCGCACCAGCCAACGGGGGGATTCCGGAATCGTCACCAGCAACACCATGAAAAGGAAGATCGGCAGGCATTCCATGCCGAGCATCACGCGCCACTTCACCATCTCCGTCGTCATCGGGTTCGATGCGAACAAGTCCGCGAGCCACCGGCAGAGACCGTGGAACCAACCGCCTTCCACCGCCATCCAGCGGGCGACGAAGTAATTGGAGACGTAGGAAATCAGAATGCCGATCACGATGTTCAGCTGGTTCGTCGCGACAAGCCTGCCGCGCACGGCACTGGGGGAGACCTCGACGATATACAGGGGAACCACCACGCTCACGCCGCCGATCGCCAGACCGCCGATGAAGCGGAAAATGCCCAGCAGGTACGCGCCCCACGGCTGGCAGGTCGGTGTGAACGCGCATCCCACCGCCGAGATCAGGAAGAGCGTCGCCATCAACCACAGGGAGGGACGGCGTCCCCACTTGTCGGAGGGCGTACCGGCACTGAACGCGCCGATGACGGTTCCGATCAGCGCGCCGGAGACGAGAAACCCGTGCCAGAACCCCGAAAGGTGGAACTCGTTCTGAATGGCCTCCTCGCACCCGGAGATTACGCCCGAATCGAAACCAAACAAAAAGCCGCCCAGCGCGGCGACAATCACGATGTACAGCAAACTGCGTTTCATTTCAAACAACCTTTCCCTTACCCTCTGTCACAAAACGATCTCCACGACCAGGAATCCCTTTTCCGTCGCGAACCACAGGCCCGTCCGCAGGCATGTCGCTTCCGAACAGGCCTGTCGATTCCCGGCGGTCTCTCACTTCTTCAACTGCGTCTGGTACGGGATCTTGACCCCGTACTCCTTGTTCAAGCGGATCATCTCCTGCATGGTGTCATGCCGGGGCTGACGCGAGTACTCGCCGACGAGATGGTACATCTTCTGGTTCGCCCAACGCTCCTTGATCGCGTTCTTCCCAGACTTCGCGTCCTTCGAGAGACTGAGCCGAATGATGGAATCGTATCCCTTTTTCGCGGCGAGGCCGCGCACCTGGCAGATCACCTCCCGGGCATCCGCCGGACACTCCCCGTAAATCTCCAGCTGCTGGTCCTTGTAGAGGTTCGTCGTGCTGCGCGGATAGACCTCGGCCTTCGACGCGGAGTCGAAGACGACCGTGACGTCGCTCATCACGGGGTTGCGGATGCCCTGGTAGGATGCCGCCATCGCCTTGGGAATCCCCCAGCGCTCCCCTTCCAGGATCGCCGAGCCACCCCGGTTGCAGTAGGTCAGCATGTCAATCAGGTAACGGTTCGCGCGCGGGGAGGCGCCGAACATATACACGGACATCATGCCGTTGTTCAGCTTGGAGAACTTGCCGATAATCGGCGTGCTCTCGATCTCGCCGGAGGTCGGCATACCGTCGGTGACAACATACGCGATCATCGGACGGTTCGGGTCGCGCACGAAGTTGAAGAGCGTTTGGAGGGAACCGTAGAGGTCGGTGTTCCCCTGCGCGTGCATGTTGTTGATGAAACGCGTCGCCTTCTGCAGGTTCTCCGCCGAGGCGTCCGCCCACTGGTCGAAGCATTTCTCGAAGGTGTCCCGGAACGCGACGATGTTGAACCGGTCGGCGGTGTTCAATCCCGCGAGCGCGGCAATCATCGCCTTGCAGCATTGCGACAGGCGCAGGTTCATCGACCCCGAGACGTCCACGAGGAAGATCAAGTCTTTCGGAATGATCTGTACCGGCCTGTCCGTGCGCGGCTGGATGCCGATCCGGAAATAGACCTTTCCCGTCTTGTCCGCATCGCGGAAGGTCTCCATGTTGACCGCCAGCAGATCGTCGATCGGCTCGTAGGTGGCGTTCTCCTGAATGGACGAGATCTCCTCCTGCACTTTCTTCGCCGTCTTTTCCACCATCGTTTCCGCCGGGGCGGTACCGTCCGTTCCCGCCGCGCCGCCAGCGGAGGTTCCCGTGTCCGACCGCCCCCCGGAAGCGCCCTGCCCGCTGGCGAGGTTGGTCTGCTTCTCGATCTCCTGCCGAATCTTCTCCTTCTCCGCCTCGGTGAGGACGCCCTTTACGGCGCCGCGCTTTTCCTGCGTGTCACCCGCGAACTTCTGTTCCGTCGCGTTGGCGGTGACCGCGGGCGGCACGTCCGGCGCGTCGAGCTTCGGCTCTGCGGACGGCAGCTTGTCCTTCACCGGCAGTTCCGCGATCTTCTCGACGGTCTTGATCTGCATGGGGGCGGGCGGCACCGGCGAATTCCCGAACTGCCGTCCCGCGAGGTCGATGGAAGGAACGACATCGGGCGCATGGACGACGCGCTCGACCAGCGGAATCTCACGGCGCGGCAGGACCGCCTCCGAATCCTGCACCGTGCGGTTGAAAATCTCGGCGATCTCCTGGCGCGGCATCCACGGCGTGGTATCGACCGCCTTCGCCGTCGTCTCGCTCAGCTTCGGCACGCCCGGCGTCAGCGCCTCGCGCGGAATCGGCGGAGGGGCTGTCAGCGCGGGAGGGGAATTCGGACTCAGCTCATCCACCCGCTTGCTGATCTCGGTCGTGCCGCGCGGCGGCACCACCCGTTCGCCGGGCAGATTCTGCAACGCCAGCAACGGATCCTCGTTCAGACGGTCCACCGTCATCGGCGGCACCTTCCCCTCGTTGTGGAGATCGGTCAGACGCTGCTGGATTCCGCTGGGCGACGAGAAGGAATAGTCGCGGAAATAAAACACCATGCCGGAATGGACAAGGAGAGACAACAGCACCGCGACGATCAAGACCGTCCAGTGGTGTTCCGTCTCCGGGTACTTGTGCTCGAATCCGTATGAGGTCATTTCTTGCCCTCGCTTGGCGGTTTGTATCCGGGATACCGGGTCTGTAACTCTTCCTTCAACGCTCCCGCCTCGTCAGGGCGTCCGAGCGATTCCTGCAGATGAATGGCGCGCTGCAGCGACTGCGGAACCAGTTCCTTGTCGTCGAAGAGCAGCCCGACGCTCATGAACAGGCGCAGGGCGGACTCGTCATCGCCTTTCTTCTCCGCGTTGTTCGCCAGCGCGAAGTAGGCGCGCGCGCGGGTCGCGATCATCTCGGGCGATGCGGCGCGGCGGGCGGCGTCTTCCAGATGGGCGGCAGCTTCATCGTACTGTCCCGCTTCGCTCAAGAGTTCGCCGAGCCGCAGCGCGGCCTCCGCCGCGAAGGTGGTCGAAGCCCCGGTCTTCAACGCTTCGCGGTAGGCGTGTTCCGCCGCGTCGCGCTGCCCTTTCGCGCGGTAGGCGCGTCCTTCCAGCGTCCAGGCTGTCTGCATCCATCCCTTGTCGGGCTTGAGCGAAATCAGACACTGGGCGGCGGCAATGGCCGCGTCGTAATTCTTCTGCTGGCACTGGATCTCGGCAAGCCAGGCCAGGCGGTCGGGACCGACCTTGTCGGCAACCGCCGGATCCAGCAGCGACTGGAAAATCTTCGCGGTCTCGTCCTTCTTGCCCATCTGGAAAAGGAGCGCGCCGAGTTCGAGTTTCGCGTTCCGCTCCAGTTCCTTGCCGGGGTTCGCGGCAAGGCACTCGCGGAATTTTTTCTCCGATTCCGTCAAGTCGCCGATCTCGCGGTAGATCACGCCGCGCCAATAGAGGACGTCCGCCCGCCGCGCGTCCTTCGGGAAACGGGTCAGCCGTTCGTCGAGCGTCGCGCCCGCCGCGCGGAAATCCTTTTCGCGGACTTCCTCCAGCGCCTTCTGGTAAAGCGCTTCGGGGGCCTCCTCGGAATCGGGATACGCCACCAGCAGGTTCCGCCAGTCGCGCAACGCGATCTCGCCCCGCTGGAGCTGGAGGTGGCAGAGTCCGCTGGAATAAAGCGCCTTGGAGGCGACGGGATCCTTGGGGAAGAGTTCGGGAATCTTCAGGTACCACCCGGCGGCAGCCTCCCACGCCTGCTGCTTTTGCAGGAGCCAGCCCAACCGGTAGAGCGAGTCCTTCACGAAGCGGCTCTTCGGACATTTATCCACCAGCAGACGGCAGTTCTCGACGGCGACATCGTTCTTGCCCAGCGCCAGCGCCGCGTCCGAAACCATCCAGTAGATCTGGTCCATCTCCTCGCCCTGCAACTGCGTCCGTTGGGTCGCGACCGCCAGCACGTTGGTGTAGTCGCCGTCCTTGTAGTAGGAGGTCAACTGCTCCTGCCACGCCCGGTCCGCGTATTCCCCGCGCGGGAAGTCCTTCAGCAGCGTCGCGTACACCGCGCCCGCCTGGCCGCGCTGTTCCAGCTGACGCAGACAGTTCGCCTTGAGGTAGAGGATCTCCTCTCGCTGCGGGTTGGCGGTGTCGTCCTGCACCAGGTCGAGCAATTCGACGGCCTCCTTGTAGTGTCCGGAATAGTAGTTCGCCCAAGCCGCGGAAAGCGCGCTCTCCTTCACGCGCGGGGAGTTCGGATAGCCTTTGCGCAACTGGAGGAAGAGATTCGCGCTCTGCTCGTAGCGCTGCTCCATCAGCGCCACCTTCGCCGCGAGGAAGGACGCTTCCTCGGCAACCTTCGGATCCTTCGCCTTGGTCTTCAAGTCCAGGTAAATCCCCATCGCGCGTTCACGCTTCTTTGCGTCACCGCTCTTCAACAGCAGCCACGCGACACGCAACGCGGAGTACATCCCGTACTCCGTCTCGCCGAAAGACGCGCCCAGCTCCTCGTACTTCTGGATCGCCTCCGCGTCCTTCCCCTGCTTCTCCAGCGTCTCGCCCCAATGGTAGAGCGCGGCGGAACGGACCTCCGGCGGCTGCGTGGAGGAGACCAGTTTTTCAAACAGCCTCACGGCGAAATCCAGCGATTCGGCGGTCCCCTTCTTCATCAGGATCAACGCGCTTTGCAGCCGGGAACGCGCAGCGTAACGCGATTCGGGGCACTTCTTCACGAGGCTGATGTATGCCGCCGTGGCCAGTTCGCCCTGCCCCAGGTGACGATAGCATTCGCCCAACCGGTACAGGATCACGTCCATACCGTTGGTGATCCCCTGCTCGCCGGCAAGGCGCCTGTACTCCAGCGAGGCGGCTTTGAACATATTGCGGCGGAAGAGACCGTCCGCCAACTGCACTTGGTCTTCCACCTTCACCGGGTCGGCAGCCCGCACCATCCCGGCAACCAGGATCAATGTCAAACCGACTAGGATCTGTTTCGCTTGCCCGTTCATCCCCTGCTCACTCCGTGGCGCTGCCCTTTTCCTCTTCCTGCGTCGCCATCGAGAAGTTCCAGATGTCCGCCTGACGGCACGTGTCGATCACGCGCATCACGTCTTCGTACTTCGTCTCTTTGTCCGCACGCAGGACCACCGGTTGCCCGGGGTAGTAACTGGAAAGCTTCTTCAGCTTCTCGCGCAGCACGTCCATGTCCAGCTCCCGCTGGTTGAGCGAAACCTTGCCGTCCCTGCTGATGTTGAGAATGATCTCGCCCGGCAGACGGTCGGGAATCTTCCCGCTCTGCGCCGTCGGCAACGTGATGCTCACCTCATACTCCCACTGGGAAAAGACCGTCGTCGTGACGAAAAAACACAGCAGGAGAAAGATGATGTCCATCATGGAGGTCATGTTGAACGTCGGCAGAGCCGCCTTCTTCTGTTTGCGGAAATTCATAGCGATTTCGCCCCCATGCCGATGATCGCCGTGGTGATCTCAGAGGTGGCAGCCTCCAGCTTCGCGATCTGCTTGCTGGCGCGGCGACGGAACCAGGCGTAGAAGACCATGCTGGGAATCGCCACGAAAAGACCGAAAATCGTCGTCGTGATCGCCTGCGAGACGCCCGCCGCCAGCACGACGGGCTTGGCGGAGGCGACATCGCTCGCCAGCGAACCGAACGCGGTCAGCATGCCCAGCACCGTACCGAGCAGTCCGAGCAGAGGCGAGATGGTGGCGACGTCGAGCAACAGCTCCGTCCGGCCCTGGATCGACTCGGCGATGCGGGCGCCTTCCGACTCCACCGCGGAGCGCAGCAAGTTCACGTCGCACTGCGGCACGTCGCGCAGGGTGTTCAGCCCCGTCAGCACGACATCCGCCAGCGGGCACGGCTTGCGGTCGCAGAGGCGGCGCACCTCGTCCCATTCGCCGGAACGGATACGGGCCAGCACGTCGGTGAAAAGCGTACGGGGAACGATCGCCCCCTGCCGCAGGGCGCCGAGGAAATAAAAGACGAACGCCAGCGCGAAAATCGAAATGGCGCCCAACGCCCACATGACCCAGCCGCCGTACTCCCACGCCTGTTTCAGCGACATCCCCGCCGTCTTCGCGGCGGCAGCCGTCGGTTCCGATTCCTGCGCCCAAGCGCCAACCGTGGTCAACACCGTACAAACCATCAGAACAATCCGATTCATCAATCCTTCTCCTTCGATTCCAAGGGCTTTTCTCCGCCCCTCCCACGAAACATCACGCTTCTTTGAGTGGTGTGTTCGCGGAACAGTGTACCAAAAAAAACACACCCTTTCAACCCTTTAGCTTCTCACTTTTCGGCCTCTCAGCCTCTCAGCCTCTCAGCTGGCGGCGTCAGCCGCCCCGCTTCTCAACCTCCCCGCTTACTCCTTTTCCTGCAACCGGCGCGTGATCTGCAGGAACTCCTGCTGGAGTCCCGAATCGTCGTAGGTAAAGACCGCGGGGATGTCCATCTCCAGAATCGCGTCGAAGGTCCGTCCGTTGGATTGGATCAGCGACAGGAAATCGCCCGCGAGCCGCACGGTGTTATAGGAGTTCATCGCCACGTTGCGAATCCGCTGCGCGGCCTCCATCTTCCGCTTGACCACCATCGCCTGGGACCCCAGCATCGACGTATAAGCGCGCGCCGCCTGGATCGTCCGCTTGTTCATGGCGGCGTTGTTCCGGAAGATCGCGCGTTGTTCCGGCGTGTAGGAGGTGTTCTCCGCGTTTCGCAACGCCTCGTTCATCGTCTCCTCCGCCTCCGCAATGATGGAGTTGACGCCGGGCGACCACTCCTCGTCGCTCTTCTCCAGATATTCGCGGAAACATTCCAGCTGGACATCCACCAGCACGATGTACATTCCGAAATACCGTTTCGCCGTCTTGACGTCGCTCGTGGACATCAGCTGGCGCAGGTTCTCCACCACCGCCGCGATATTCTTCGCGATGATCGTGTCGTCGATGATCGTGTCCGAACAGACATTGGAGAGGAAACAGTCCGCCGTCTTCTCGTCGATCTTCAGCCCCATGCCTTGCAGCTCCGCAAGGATTTCCCCGCGCATTTCCGCGCGCGAGGCATCCAGCTCGGCCTTCTGCGACTCCAGCTTGTCGATTTTCTTCTGGTACTCCTCCCGCTTGTCCGGGGAGATGATCATCTTGTTCCGCCAGCCGTCGGTCTCCCGGCGGATCTCGTCCAGCTTCTCCTCCAGCTTGGAAATCTTCTGGAGCAGTTCCTGGGAGTTGGTGGACAGCAACAGCTGCCGCGCGCGCTGCAGGTGCTTCTGAATGGCGCGCTGCTGCCCGCGCTGGTCGTTTTTCCAGAACCAGATCGAACTTTCGGGCAGGTTCGGCAACTCGTCGCGCAACTCCGACGCCTTGTCCGCCACGTCGCAGATCTTCCCCCACCGGGAAGCGACGTGCTCCCGGACGGCATCCGCAGCCAAACACGACGCCGAATCAGCCGTCGCCGCGAACCCCGCCTGAGCGAGACCGACAACCGCAACCAGCCACCTCATTCCGTTCATTCTCATGTATAGCTCCTTCCATTCGTTTTTTCGAACCCCCACTCTACCACAAAATTCCCCCTCTGGAAAGCCGGGAATGGATGTCGGCGCATAACTCCTCTCCGCTTCCCCGCTTCTCAGCTTCCCAGCTTCTCAGCCTCCCCGCTTCTCAGCCTCTCAGCTGGCGTATAACGCCCCCGCTTCTCAGCTGGCGGCACAGCCGCCGCCTACTGCCACCCCTTGGGAATGTACTTTCCCCGGGTCTCGCCGTAGCGTTGCCGCATCAGGTCGAGATGCTTCATGTAACGCTTCTTGCAGTCCTCCAGCATCACGCGCACACGTCGCGCGTAACCTTGGCAACAGTCGTCCTTGACGGGACCGGTCGCAAAGAACGCCCGGTGTGAC
>JAFSTA010000172.1 GCA_017450695.1 Kiritimatiellia bacterium
CGGCGCTTCCACAGGCTTGCCGAGTTTCCGCAGCTCTTCGCGCATATAGCCCCGCATGAAATCGGAAGCCTCCGGCGATTCGGCGACCCGCTTCAGCGTGGCGGCGCGTTCCGCGCTTGCCGCATAGTCGGGAATCTCGCGGCAGAGGATCTTGTCAAGGCGTCCCGCAACCATCACCTCATCCTTTGCCAAATCCTTCAACGAATTTAAGATATTCGTTTTTTGTTTTGTCGTTATAGATGAGTATATTAATTGAGTTTCATAAAAAGCTAAAATCGAATATTTGAAAATAGAATCACTTTTTTTCCCGTTACGAATTTGCGCAGAAAGAAAACGAATCGTCTCTAGTGAAATATCGGTCGCATATAATAAGCCATCTGCTGCCGACCATGTCGAATGTCCTGTTTCAGATGTAATGACATTTTTCAAATACGTTTCTGCACCAGCCTTCGAAAACTTCCACATATTTGCTAAAATGCGGTCACGGACAAGTCTTCCCGTAGAAGACTGGTCGTGTTTCAGGCACTCGCTCAAGTAAACCAGTTCCCTAAAGAACCCTTTCCGCGTGTAGTCGCTGTTCTTGAAGTATGACTCAAGCGCGGAATCGGTGAGTTCATCGTGTTCCGCCGCGAAGACATAGTTTGTCAGCTCGTAATGCACAAGCTCCCTCCCGACCAGATCGTGGGCGGAAACCGTCGCAACTGTTCCGAATAACAGAATGATGTGGATCGCTTTCATGCTACTCCTTTTTAGTGACTTACCGGTGAATTAGTCCCGTGAAGGGAAAAACCGATAGGCGCTGCCGAATGATGCCAAATTGTGTTCCATGTGAGATTTGTTTCATCATACACATTCTCCTTCCAAAGCCCGGTTATATCGCCATAGGAAATATCAGATTTTGTTTCATGCGAAACACCATACATGAGCAAGCGCTTCAAAAGATCCGGATATTGCAATGTCCGGTTATAATACCTGACCGCAGATAAGCTTCCCCAATCATTGGGCAAATTCTCCCTTTCAATTGTGGCCGAGAGTGTCAATCCCGATTCGGAATGCTGATCATAAATGTCTTCCAATCCACAGGCATGACCAATCTCATGCGCTAGAGTTACTAAAGGTGCCGCAGAAGAAATAATTACTCCTCCGGGATGATGAAGTCCTGTTGCATATTTGATGTTGCTTACTATGTAGACTTCTAGTCCATCTGTATTGTTTGTACAATCAACAATTTGTTGGGTTAGCGGCCAAGAATTTTCTGCTTTTTCCACAACCATCCAATTAAAATTCGTGATCCATCCGACCGATTCCAGTCGGAAATCGATTCCTACCTGCGTATAGAGCTGGTTGGCGCGCCCGACCATTCGGCTGACTTGGGATGGTGTCGTCGCCCATTGCTGCCCGTCCCCGATAATCCATGCCCTGATCTTGACGGAGGACGGATTCACGACCCGCAGCGTCATGGTCGGATTGTCCTGCTCCCCCAGGCCCATAATTCCCGTTATGTTTGCCTGGAGCGTCACATCCCCTGCCGCAAGTCCCCTGACGGAAACGGTCGGTCCCGTGTTGCCGCCAAGGAATTCAAGGCACCCGGGCGCAGAAATGCTCCATGTGATCCGGTTGCTGGGAAAATTATCGGGAAAGATCCGGATCCGGTATCTCGCCTCCTGCCCGACCGCAACGCTGCTCGGATTGTACGGGATCCCGTCCCCCCACGTTTCGGTGTTTACAGGCTCACATTGGACCTCACGGCAGATGAAGCGGAGTTCGGCGGAGCATTCGACGGGGATGGGGTCTCCCCAGGTCGTGTAGGTGATCGACACGACGCCATCCCCGTGCTGCGTCGCCACCACCCGCAGCTCCGCGTCCCGGTTCACGTCGCAGAAGCGGTTTCGCCAGATCCCGATGTCGATCCTCCCCGACGACTGCCAGCGGGGGTCGAAGACAGGCTCGTACTCCCCGGTCGTCCGGTTCCAGGCGTACACCGTGACGCCCGCGCTCGCCGCGAAGCAGATCTGCCCCGTCGGCAGCAGCACGTCGGTCCGGAGCGTCGCCGCGATGGGGGCGCCGGTGAGGATTTCGGGGATGTCCGCCTCCGTCCCCGTGAAGGACGCGGACAGCCCCGCGCAGGTCATGCGCATCCGGTGGAAGGCGTCGCCCGACCGGACGGCCAGCACCTCCTGCCCGATGTTGGTGCTTGGCCCCAGGTAGGACGCCGTGTACGTGGCGGTTGCGTAGTACCACATCTCGGGCAGGACGGAGACGTTGTGCGTCCGGCGCCAGAGGGCAGAGACGCCGTCCCACGGGGAGGCGAGCGGGCATCCGCACAGCCCGCACGTCCCTTCGGACGCTGCCGCCTCGGCCGGCACGGTCATGCGCGCGGGGGCCGTCGGCGTGACGGTCTGGTGCGGGTGCTCCACGTTCCGGTAGCGGTTCGTTTCACCTCCGTCCCCCTCCCCGTTGGCGGGCGTGGCCCAGACGTTCCCGTCCGGGTGCGCACACGTCCAGCAGCGGCACTCCCCGCCCAGGCCGGGATCGGGGGGCTGCCCGTGGTCCCCGTCCCCCTGCGCTTCCCCCTGCGGCGGGTCGTGTTCGCCGAGCGGGTGGCAGACGTGGTACGGGACGCTCCCCCTCCCGCCGATGGGGAGCCACCCATCCCGCCCGACGGCCACGCGGTAGCCGACGGCCGCAACCGTGAAGTATCCGTTCTCCGGCAGGTTCACCTCCGGCTCGGACGGCGTGAGCGCGGCGGCTGTCCCGCCGCCGGGCAGGAGGAAGGCCGCCGCGCCCGACTCGCTGTGAACCGCGAGCGTCCCCAGGGAATGCGAGCAGAGGTGTCCCGGCGCGACCGTACACGACGGCGCGAGCAGCGTCCCGCTGAAGCCGTTCCACCCGTCCCCGTCACGCGCAGCCGTGACCGTCACGCCGTCGTCCGCGTTCGTCCGCGCGTTCCCCGCCTGCGGCAGGAGCCCGCACGGCGGCGCGCCCGAAAAGTCCACCGTCGCCGCCGCGCCCGCGCCGGTCCGGATTCCCTCCGCCAGCACGACGGGGATCTCGCGGTCGAGCGGCAGCAGCAGCGTGTTCGTTGCCTCCGGCCCGGGGAGGATCGGGATCGCCGTATCCCCCGCCCGCAGCACGGCGGTTCCCGTCGCGCCGGCGAGGCGCGTGACGACTGTGAGCGCCGCGTATGCGTCCCCCCCGCCCGCCAGCCAGGTCGATCCGGTCGGGGAGTGGAGGGACTCCGCGCGGACGCGCCAGAGGTCGTTCGTGCCGTCCCCGAACGTGTCGGGCGCCAGCGGGTCGGTGCCGGCCGCCAGCTCCTCCCCGTCGGAAAGCCCGTCCCCGTCGGTGTCCCACGCGCGCGGGCCAGTCCCGTGGAGGAACAGCTCCGCGCTGTCGGAAAGCCCGTCCCCGTCGAAGTCCCCAGGCGCGGCTGCGCCGCGCGTCAGGTCGCCGAACCCGGTCCAGCGCGCCTCGCCCGCCGGGGGACCGGGAAGCACGTTCGTGACCCCGTTGACCGTCCACCCGGCGCCCGCGGGCGGGAGGTTCGGCCCGGCGTAGCGGAAGGCGAACCCGCCGTCGCGGAACAGCTCCGCCTGGAAGGTGACGGGCGACGCCGCGTCCCGCCCGGCGAGCGCGTTCTCCCACGTGAGCAGCAGGGAGTTGGTCGCGGTCCGCGCGTTCCAGAAGCGCGAGGCGGCCCCGTTTGTCAGCAAGTTCCAGTTCGCCTCCGGCGGGAAGGAGAATTGCGCGGCGAGCGGCTCCAGCCTGTCGTTCCCCCAGCCGACGCGTCCGCCCGGCTCGACCCACAGCCGCGACGCGCGGTTCGAGAAGAACCGGAAGGTGAAGCCGTCCGGCAGTTCCAGCAGGGAGCGGTCCTCCGCCGCGCCGCGCCGCCGCCACCTCCCGTGGACGGCCGCGTCCGCCGGCATCGCCGCCACGCCCCAGCGGCCCGTCGCGACCTGTATCAGGGCGACGCCGCTGGCGTACTCCTCCGCCGTCAGCAGGCGCGGCGGCTCCCCGCCCGGGGGCACGCCGCCGCGCGGGTTCCCACCGCCCGGCTTTGTGCCCGCGTAGGCCGCGGCGAGGATGGCACCGAGGATTACGGCGGCGCGGGTCTGCCAGGGGACCGCGCGCCATTTGCGGCAAAGGTCACGGATCCCCTCCCGTCCGCAGAGCCACGCGCAGAACGCGGCCGCGTACAGCAGGAAAACCGCCGCCACATAGGCGGAACCGTATGTCCCGTATAATCCCATCCGTCCCCTCGCCGTATTTTCGCCGGGCATTCTACCAAGTCCCGCCCGCCCGCGCAACAAGAACCGCGCCTGAACCTAAAATTCCGCTGTCGGACATTTTTTAGAAACCACGGAATGAGATGGGGGGCTGGTAGGTGTTAGCGGGTAGATGGTGGGGGTGTTAGCGGGTAGGGACCTAGATGTTCTGAGTTCCGAGCATCGGGGAAGCGACACTCCTGTCGCTTTTGCGGGATCTGGTTTTCCTCACGCGGAGAGAACGGGAGGGGCAATGTCCTCGTTGCCCAAATCGGGAGGGGGCGCTTGCCCGTCCTCCGTAGCCGTGCGTAAGATGGATCGCGACCCAATGGGAGGGGCGCCGTCCTCGGCGCCCGCTTCGGCCGTGCGGAACTTGCTTTCGCTGCGGGAAATCTCGGAGTTTCGGAGATAATGGTCCGTTCTCCAAGCCTCCCAAACTCCCAATCACGAAAGGAACAATGATTTGTGGCATGGGTAACGCCGCAGTTCTGACTTCTAGGCGCGGGACATTCGCGGAAGCGACACGCCTGTCGCTTCACGCGGTGCGGACCGTGATGAATCGCGTCCCCGTTCTTCGTATGAGGAAATAGACAAACGACACGCGGCACACGACATGCGTGACGACATTCCGACTATGTTTGTCGCTTGAAAAGGAAACCTAAATGGTGAAAGACGATCCTGTTCCGGATGCCTTTTTTACCACGGAATACACGGAACTCACGGAATCGCCATGCCAAGAGACTTAAGATCTTTCCGTGCATTCCGTGTGTTCCGTGGTTTTTTCAAATTATCCAACAGAGGAATTCAGGTTCAAAAGATACAGAAAGGTTGAAATGCGCTTCGGTGGAACGGCGTTTCTTGAATGCATATCGACCTTTCCGAGAATACCCGATCCCAATTTCCTAACAAAAGTCATCACAATCATCACGATCTTGTCCAGTCTGTATCGGTTCTCGATCCGAATTGACAATCATGTTCGGGTTATGGCCTGTACGGAATCCCTGCACAGCACCATGTACCAGAATCCAAGTCGAATATTCATGATTACAACCATCGAAGGTATCTGATTCCGCAACCGGTCGGACAATCGCGAAGTTGCGCAGATCAATATCATTGGTTTCCGCATCCGCACCATCGTCTTTATCGGAATCGGGCTCATATTCCTGAACGCAAGTCTCCTGATTCGTTGGAATCGTTTCGCCCGTAGTGATGCAGATTCCTCTATGGCGCATAAAGAAGCGAACGATTTCGTAAGTCCACAGCGGATGAGGAAAGGCATTTCCATCCAAGAATGCGATGATTTCTGCCTGAGTCCGCAGAGCGAGGGCAATTCCGATTTGATATGCGCGGCTGCGTCCTGCACCACCTCCAGTATGGCAGACCGTCGTTCGCTTCCTCATCGCAAATAATCCGGATGGATCGCTAGCGTTCAAAACCGGATCAATATCATCCCGAATATGCTCCGTCCACTTGTTATCGTGGATAATAATGAGATGATCAGCTGGAAGTGCCAAGCTCTTCAAACTGCACCACAGTTCCCTACAAGTCCCGCACGTAAAAGCTGAAGGAAAGGTTCCATTTTTGTCCTCGCAGTATACAACTACTGCAATTTTTGAGCCGAGCGAAACCTTGTTCTCTCGTATCTCCACAATGGTTGCCTCCTCAGTTTTTGAGTTGTTGTCACTCATTTCCGATTCTCCTTTTCAAGTTTTCCAAACGACATCAGACAAACAGTCCTCAAACAGAACGACAATATCAGATTCTACTGAAAAAGTCATCGAATAACAAAATAACATTGGGCCTGATATCATCCGTCATGGTCGTCGCCTCCAATTGCGCTGCTTGCCGCATCGGGGATGATGCGCCACTCGGAAACTATTTTCCCATCGGATTCTTTTCGCTGACGCTGTTCAATCTGCTCCTTGTAAAATTCATCCGCAGAGGGGATTCTCGGAGGCTTTCCTCCGGGCTTCCTGTCTTCCGCCCTCCGAGAAAGAAACGCCTGCCGCCATCCTTTCTCAATTGGAACCCAACCAGCGACCTTATCTTGGCGTACGCGCTTTTCCAAATCGAACGGAGTGTGACTCCCTTTGTTCAAACACATATGAATGTAAAAAAAGATCTTTTCACAGGTCTTTTCCAATGAAAGGCAACGAAAAGATTCCTTACGGGTAGAATGATGTTCCGTGAGGGTAAATGGATCGATAACTATGCGTGATGTGTAAGCAGCAACGTGATCGATGCGCGGCATCGGACGATGCAGTTTGCGCGGATTATCCTCAACGGAAAATTTGAATCTCTCGGACTCCCAACGTCGCGGAGCAGCACGGAAGCGCTTGTGAAGGCAATGCGCAATCTCGCGCTTACTGCCAAACATCGCGTATTCGGCGTTACGGAAACGATCATACAGTCCGTCTCGCGTCCCTCCATCCAAGACCTTTTCCGTATATTCCTCTAGCAAATCTACCGCTTCGAGGGTGGCCTTCCGCCACTGGGCTAACGCCTCACTGTCCTTTTCCAAGAATTCACCCAGCCAGTTTTCAATAACTGCAACCGATTGCCGGATTCCTTTCCCTTTATAGTACCGATTCCGAGTAATCTTGGGTTCTTTTCTTGCGGAGTCACCCTTGGGGAAAAGCTTCTTTCCTTTTTGGGGCAAGAATTCGGTTTCCGTCTCGCAAATGATACAATGCGATTGGGACAACCGAATATCGATATCTTCGGCAGTAACCCGTTCGCGCCGATAGGCTTCAAGCAAACGATCCAGAATCTTGGTCGCCCGCCGTTCAAACGTGTACATCTTGCCGGGATTGCCGTCCGAGACGATTTCCGAGATATCATTGTTCCCGTTGCGGTAGATGGTGAAACGGCCGATTCGCTTTTTGCTGCGTTCCACCTTTGAAAGAATGTCACGCACAGGTTGCGAAAGATCACATACTTTTCTATTCAAAACCGAAATCTCTTCGAGATATTTTGAACGCTCCAATTCGCACGACCATTCCGAATCATGCTCTTGGACGGCATAACGTTCGAGCTGATTGACAAAATCAAGAAAAGCGAGACGCCACTTGAGAAAAGTTTTTTGAGATTCCGGAAAGAGAAGCTGCAACGCGTTTCCAGTCATCTTGATGGAAAAACAAATCGCATTGCACAAGAGGTTGACCAAAACGAGATCTGCCTTCTCCACCCCGTCTTCCCTCAATCGAGAACCGGTAAAATGCTGCTGAAGTCCGATTCCCTGAATCTCATTGCCTAATATCGTGGAGGCACCAACTCCCGCAATCAGAAATCGACTCTTCCGTTCGTAATACTCGACTCCCTCCAGAGTTACCCGATTAACCAGCAACTGAAAGTGGCTGTTCAGAAAAATCAAGTTGTGCTCAAAGAATGTTTTTTCTGAATGGTTAGATTCCAAGAACTGATTCAAGGCGATCTGGTAGTCGCCGATCTCTTCCCATATTTCCGGAAGGAATGGGTTGCGATCCGCCACGACCATTTCCTTCTTCAAGATTTCCGGCATCTCGCTCAAATCCTGTTTCATTTTTCCTCCTCCATATCCTGCTCGTCGGATTCGCCTTGGTAATACTCCCTATCCGGTATGATACGCCAGAATTCGATTTTCTTTTCTTTCGGTGCGTTCTCCTTATCGCGTCTCTCACGTTGAATCTGCTCTTGATAAAACCTCTCCGCAACATGATCTCTGTGCTGAAACGCCTGCCGCCAACCTTCATTGGATTTTATCCATCCCTTTTTCTGATTGGTACATGACAACGGATAAACAGCCAAAAGTTCTTCGATGATTTTTACCGTGCGGGAAGGAAATCCCTCGTAAACATGGACTGGGCCTTGCGGGTCTGCGATTATTTTCAGCAAATCATCCTCATCCTTCTTTACCCTTCTCTTTCGAAAGACCAAGAAACGGCCAATATTCTCGCACGTCTGTTCCCTGTCAAGCAACTGCTCGGCAAGTGACGCCGAATTGTCTTGGGCAGTCTTGATTTCATGTAAAATGTCGTTCGCGGCCAATTTTTTCTCATCCTCGCAAGACCAGTCCTTTTGCTGTACACGGCGCAAATAATCCTCAATCCGATCCACGAGTTTCAAAAAGGCGAGCCGCCATTCGACGATGGAATCCCGATTGGGGATAACCACCATAAGGCTCTTCCCGATGATTTGGATGATGCACCGCAACCCATCACAACGGAGTTTGAAATAATTCTCTTCTACCCGCCGCGCCTCTTCACGGGATAACGTATGCCTCTTGGCCCGATTGAGATGATTCGCAAGAATCGTCTCAATGTCCTTTTTATCTTCTGGAAATATCTTACCATCACCGGTAAAGCGGTTTTCCTGCCCCATTCGGAGTAAGTAACCCTCCAATTTGTTCACCAGGTCGGTGAATGCCAGTCTCCAGCTACCAGCGGGTTTCTGATCCGGAGGCGTTGCAGAGAAGTCTTCTTCGGCAAACCGGCTGATGAAACGGAGTAAAAAGTAATACTGATTTTTGAAGTATTCCTCTTCCTCGTCTTGCTCCACTTCAAACGGATCGGAAACGATTTTCTCTAGCTCCGGCAACCACTCGACGATGCCTTTCAAGATCTCGCTTGACGATTTTTCATCTTTCGTTGTACCCAGCCTTTTTCCGCCAAATACGTCCGAATATGAGTGCGCATATCGAAATTTGTCCCAAAAAACGAACAGTTCGCTGTACAGGCAATCCATTAAGAATACTGGATTGGAACGAATGGACGGTAAATCAAATGACACGGGGGAGAACTTGCACAAATACTCTTCTATTGTCTGAGATGTCTCAAAATCGGAAAAGGGATTTTGATTTCCGATAACCAATTTTTGGATCTTGGGACACTCCGTGTCGCCAAAAGAATCTCCCTCCATTCGTTGCTTCCTTTCCCCCGCGACAGGGAGAAGGTCATCGCGCTGTTCAATCGGTTCGTTTTCGGTTCTCATGTCACGGTCTCTACTCCACGGTGAACGGGATGGAGGTTGTCTTCTTGAACAAGGCTGTCGCGTAACCGGTGTTGCCGACCATCACGCCATTCACGGGTACGCTGATCCGGGACAGTTTTTCACCTGTCAGGTACTCGACTCGGAACGTTCCCTTGAACAATCCCGTATTCGCCCTGTACGTCAACTTCATTCCGGAAGGATTATTCGCAGAATCGGTCGCGATTTTCCAATTTTTTCCACAAGAAATTCCAAGTCCGTCTGGCAGCATACCGCTTGTGACCCTACCGCCGGAATAGACGGGAAAGTCGTTTGCGTCCATGTGAACCCTGTGCATTCCGCCCGACGCGCCGAGTTTTCCACCCGTAAACTCAGGAATGGATTCAAACGGGATCTTTGCTTTCCGTCCATCCCAGTACACGCTCCATCCGAAGTCTTCATCCACGAGCATCGAACGGTCTTCGCCCAGCCAGAGGAGTGCGCCCACGCATCCTTTCTTGCCGGTGTAGATCTGGAAGAAGAACGGGATGCAGGCGCGGTATCCGTTCGATCCCTCGATGGCGACCAACTGGCACCGTGAACTGACCTTCGTGCCGTCCGCCAGAACGCCACGTGTCGTCACTTTCCCCTTTGCCCCTACCGTGAGCGAGAAAGCACTGAACCCGCGAGTCAAGGGGGATCCCGCTCCTTGTACCACACCATTTCCGGTTGCAGCAGTCCAGATTCCTTTGTACGGGGCGAGTCCAACGCCGGATGCGAAGACATCCCGCGCTCCATCGAGAGAAAGACCGTTTCCGGAACTGCCCGACATCCGGTTTCCGCGCAGATTGACGCGAAGCGAGAAACCGCGTCCGGAAAGCGCAGCGGAACAGATTCCCCCTGACGGCTTCGCCGTCCCGCGCAACGAAGCTTTCAGCCCTTGGGCAACGACCTTCGCTGTCAGTTTGACCACGCCTTTCTTGTTCATCTTTCCGGACTTTACCTGTACCGTTCCGAGAACCGTCATAACGGTCTGCTTGTTTACCGTCTTTTCTCCCCACAGCCAGCCGTTGTAGGTGGCTACGGAGTTTCCTGTGAATGCGGATGCGTCGTCTGCGGCATCGGTCATCAGGTACTCGCCCGGATCGGGGACTTCCTTCTCCTTCCATATCGCGTAGAGTCTGGTCACGCCGGACGAAGCGATCGTCTTTTCCGTGACGGAGACACCCGCCGCCGTTCGCCATCCCGCAAAATCGAAACGGCGTTTCTTCGCTGTCGGCAGCTTTCCGTAGGTGTAACCGACATCGTAGATATAGGCATTCGACTCCAGTCCGGGAATCGGCACGTAGGTCGCCTTTTCTCCGCAATCGAAACAAACCGTGACCGTCTGCCTGTAACGCGCCGTTACCACCGTATCTGCCGTGACATTCTGAAACGATCTGTCCCAGCCGAGGAAGCGCCAGTTCGCGTTCGCCTGAACCGAGGGTGCGACCGCACTCTTACCCGCATCCACAATTTGGTTCGCGTTCCCTGAAACAATCTTGCCATGAGTTCCCGCATCAAAGGTGACAGTCCAAACCTTGACATATTGAGCGGTAACGGTTGTGTCTGTCGTGATTCGCGAAATGTCCTTGCTCCATCCCGTGAACCGATAACCCGAGTTCGGGATTACGGTCGGTGCGGTAACTGTCCCGTCCACCGAAAAACGCACCGTCTCGCCCGAAAGCATCCCGTAAGTACCGGGAAGGAAGGTCACGATTTTCGCGCTCCGGACGGAGAGATCGGCGAGCCAGGCTTTATCTTCACCCGCCTTTACGGAAGCATTCTTTTCATACGCCAGTTTCCATGTGTGGCTAGCACTGTCGGTGATACCGTATGATACCCATTGCCAGCCGCCGATCCCGGAAGTCTCTTGGAGTTTCGTACCGTCGCAATAGAGGCGTAACCAGTCTCCGTTCGCCTCGCTCGACGTCTTCCAGCGGAAGGTCAACAACACATTCCCGGATGTCGAGAAGGAAAATTCAGCCTTGCTGCTGTTTCCGATCTTTGCCCCGTCGAAGACGACCGTGTTCGTGACGACGGTGATGGCATCCGTCTTCCCGGAGAACGTCGTGGCGGATAGACCGAAGAGTTTCGCGGCATCCTGCTGCCGTTCGGCTTTCGACTTGCCGCGCCAGCCTATCGCATACGTACTGTAGTCGCTCTGCCCAGTTCCGTTCGAGTCCATTGCCGCCACGACGAAGTAATAGTAACGCTTGTCCGGCGTGGAAACGGAATTGTCGGAATACGTCCGCGCAGTCTGCCACCCCGAAAGGGCGATCTTCGCCCCAGTCGCGCTTTCCGCGCGATAGACGCGATAGTAACTTGCCCCGGTCGCGGTATTCCAGCTGACGGTAATTGGCATGGGATTGTCGTTCTGAACCGTGCCTTGTGTGGCGGTCACTCCTGTCGGCGAGACGATTCTCAGATAACCGATCACGTAACCGTACTGGTCCACCGATGAACACGCAGGGGCGACCGCTTTTACCCAATACTTGTACTTGGTTCCCGTAGTTGCCGCATCATCAAAATAGTACGTTGAGGTGGAAGTTCCCACTTTTGTTGCGCTGGAGTACGAACCGCTGGAAACGGCGCGGTAAATCTCATACGAGGTCGCCCCTGTTGCACCACCCCAGGAAAGAAGAACAAAGGATGTGTAAATCGTGCTGGCGGACAGTGAAGACGGATACCCGATTGTCCGGTAGGCCGACACGCCGGAACTGGCAGGGCTTTCCCCGATGCTGTTCACCGCCTTCACCCAATAATAATACTGCACACCCGGCGTAGCCGTGTTATCCGTGTAGTAGGTAGAATAAAGCCCGGATGCGAGTGCGCTGGCATACGTGACGGAACTGCTCGTGCCCCTGAGAACCGTATAGGAGGTTGCGCTGGAATTCCATCCCCAGCTGATCCCAATTCCATCTGTGGGCGAACCGTTCGATGCCGAAAGTCCCGTTGGCGCGGTGGGTTTCGCCTGAAGGTAGAGATTGTTGCCCCACTTGTTATCATCCAAGTCCTTGAGCTGGACTGTGCTGGTGACAGATTTGTACGAGGAGTTTTCCGCAGAGATGTTATATTTCCCAGTTTGGGATATGAGCAGGGCGTAGATTCCCTTGGAGTCGGATGTCGCCGTGTAGGTCGGATAGCCGGAAGTTGATACGGCGGTAACTGTCACTTCAGCAACCGGATTCCCGGATGAATCCAGAACCCTGCCGCTGATTACCCCTTTATTGGTATACCCCGTAACAATGTTGTACAACATCTGATAGGCAGAATAGTACACACCCGAACTGCTGGCATCCACGTATGGTAGGTTGTACCAGCAGTTGTCCGTCCCGTCCCATCCCATGTTCAGATGCGTGTATGTCAAGCCGCTCTTGACCGCATATCCATCCGCGACCACGGCATGATTCTCGCTCGATTCCAAGTAGAGTATAGCGGGGCATTTCGCGTCTAGCGTCGCGTACAGGTCGGATGCTGTGCTTGTGGAGAAACTTTTGGAGGCGACGGAATACGAAAATGTGTTTTGTATGGCGGATTTAATATTCGCGGGGGTTGCGGATGAACCGCTTTTCCGGTAATCCATCTTACAGGCGACACCGCAGTCGTAGGTCAGTTTCCCGATAGCCTCTCGTTTGGATTGGGTAGTCCAAATGTCCGGTGTTCCGTCCATTTCGGAATAGCTGTAGGTGCCACCTTTCATCGCGAGGGAGGTCGATACACCGTCCACCTTGCACGAAAAGGTGTAAGCGTATGTCGAGGAAGGATACTTCCAGTAGCGCATGATCTGCGCCATCGCCGTGGCCGCGCATCCGCACGGATAGTTGTTCGGGGTAAACCAGTTGAAACACTTGGTAGTCCACAAACCGTCGACATTTCCCTGCCCCCAAGCGGATGTGAGCAGCTTATCGACGCGAATCTCGTTCGACGCGGGCGATGTAATCCGCGATGCGTATTTTACCCAGGACGCAATAGCGTCGGATGCCGTATCCGCCGTGTCCAAAAGTTCCGCCCAACGCTGCCGAGATGTACGCGAAACTGTATTCGTGTTTCCCTTCGCGGAGTAGGTAATCTTCTTGGAAAGGGAAGAACGCAGTCGCATATCGTGTTGTAGCCAAGCGTAGAGCGGACTCGCCTGATTCGTGGCGGATCCACCGTCCCCGTTTTCGGAGAAGGCGACAATCGGATCGACATCGTCATCAGCGGAGGTCACCACAAAGCCGCCCTCCTGCATCCGCACGACGTGGAACAGCGCCGCTCCGTTCGTATCGATACCGGACACCACGTTCGCTGCCGTCTGCCCGACATTCTCGCCCAATGGTCTGGGCGAGAGCTTCACCCAATTCTGCGCGGCGCGTTTCGCCGTCGCCGGGGAGACCGGTGTACCGCCTGCCGAAATCGCGGCGAGCAACGTCGCCCCTAACAACACCAACTTCTTCAGTCTCATCCTTTCTCTCCTTTACTATCTGTGAAAGTACGGAATAACCTACTTCCTGTATCAGGACCAACATTACCGGTTTGTACCTGTATTGAATTATCACCAACAAAAGAATTATCAGAAGAGCGAATCGCATAAACGTCAAACTCGTTAAACAATGTGACTGCTTTTTCATTGATAACATTTACAGCGATATAAACTTTCGAATTGGTATTGTTTTGTAACATACGGGCGATTTCTTTTATTGTATGTCCCGTGTTGATGACCGAATCAACGAGCATGATAGTTCTTCCATCTACAAAGAAAGGACGATAACGATCAATAAAGAGTTCGGTAGTCAATATTTTAGGATCGAAAAATAAAAATGTACAATCCAATTGATCTGCTAAACCTGTAGCAAATGGCATACCTGCCCGTAACAGGGCGATAATAACATATCTTTCTTTGGAACATGGACAAGAGAAATGATACCTTGCCAACATCTTTCCTTGTAAATAATGAATTCGCCGAAGTTGACTTCCGGAAACTCCGGAGTTACTTTTACTTTTCTGAATCAATGATGACAAAATGCCGCTATTGCTTTCTTTATTAAGAAGGTACAACATACTCGCTCCTTTCGATTGACTTTATACCCAAGTACTGATTGGGATTATCGCGGAATTGCACAATCGTTGTTCGCGGATTTTCGTTAAAATAGGCTTGGATAGTTTCTCGGATTTTTCCAGGTGCCCAAATAACACCGATACTTGCTGACTCCAGCATAAAAATATCAACTGTACTGTCTCCACACGCAAAAACGGAGAAACCGCTTTCCATCAGAATCTGAACAACATATCCTTTTATTGCGCTGGATAAAATGCCGCCATAAACGTCGGAAAATAATCTGTATCTTGAATTGATAATCTTCCATGCATCTGTGATTCCTGATGTTAATCCAAATATTTTATAACCGTTATTTCGCAACTCATCCATCTTTGCGAGAATGAAATCGTTAAAATCGACTTGGACAACAGCATCTTTTAAAACTTTTTCATACTGATCAAGATTGTCGTACAATCGGTGCAATTTCCAGAATTGAAATTGCGTGTATGGTTCATTGTAAAATAATTGCTTTAGAAATTTAACGGAAATATTTGCAACTTCAAAGACCGAAACCGTAATATCGTGTGAAGAGACTGTTTTGTCACAGTCAAAGATTGCAATTTTCTTATTGTTTCCGCAATTTTTTTTGATGTTATCGGCTATTTCCTGCGCTTTAACAAGCGAGGATAGACTGGGATATTTCAAGAAGAAATGTTCCAAAAACAAAAGAGAATCTTCTGTACTAGAATCCAAAACGATAAACTCCCGCCTATTATCGAAACAGATTTTACTCAACTGTCGGATTTCTAGTCGTTGCCATTCTTCAAGTTGTCGTTCCGAAAAAGACGCATATTGTATATTCCTTTCCGATTTTTGGAGGCGTTCGTGAATCACGGAGGGGGGTGTATTCAAATAGATGAATACATCATAGGCAATACCTTCTTCTGGAAAGAATACAATGTGGTTGCCAAAACAGTAATGTCCATCGACTACTATTCTTTTTTCTCCGTCCATAGATTGAAGGATAGTAATAAACTTTTGGCGTAAAAGGGTTTTCTGGTTTTCAGATAGATTGGAAAATTCCGACTGGTACTCTTGTAGTGCAAGAGTTTTGAGCGTCCTTGATCCGGGAAGATGTTCAAATCCCAATGATGTCAATTTCCTGATAAAAGTATCTTTTCCGCTTTGAGGCAATCCATATACGCAGATTTTCATTTTGCGACTCCTTTCACGAGTGAGTCATACCAGCATTTACCATCGGGACAAGGGGGAAAACGTTTATGCATCACTTCTTCGATTGTATCGAGCCTGTCAGAGTTTGAGCCAAGACGGTGTTGGCTTTGTCCGACAAATCGGGCACAAGGGAAAATATCATTTCCGATAAAAAAGATGTTTGTCCTTCCGACACCACATAATCGACCATACATTGTACAATCGTATTTTGCCGGGGAAATCAAATATTGTCTAAGTTTAAGTCCATTCCGTTGAGAGGCTAACCGCATAAAGTTTTCAAATTCTTCATTTGTTATCGATAACAGGGATTCATTCATGTCAAATATCCGCGAAAAACAAACGGAAGGTAAATTATGTTCAAAATAATCCAGCACATCGGTTTGATGCTCGATTGTAAGTTTATGAACAACAGCATTCACGATTGGCGTACATGAAAATAGGTCTTCATATTTTCTTATTGACTGCATTACGTACTGATAGGATCCGGTTCCATCAGAGAATCTTCGGTTTGCATCATGTATATACTCCGGCCCATCTACCGAAAAGTTGAGTGCTATGAGATCTTTGTTTTTATGAAAAAATATGAGCATTTCATTGGTCAATAATACTCCATTACTAATGGTATAGAACGACAACCGATTGGCGGCATCATACTTTCGTGCAAACACAATGGCCTGATTGATTAAATCGAATCGTAACAAAGGTTCACCTGCGCCAACAAGACCGATTTTGAAAGTTGTTTCGTGAATATTGGTATATTCGAGAATTGAAAACATAATATTTCGGAATGAAGATATATCCATGTCCTTGTAACATGACTTCGCATGGTGTTTGTCAAAATGGCAATATGTACAACGTAACGTACAGTCTGAGGTTAGTGAGATACATCCTCTGTCTATCATGATACAGTCCCTTTCCTTGACAAGGTATGTTTTCTCGACAAAAGCATCTTAATCAGACTTACCGCATGGGGAATTTTTTCTTTTGCAAAGTCCCAAGCGGTCTTGTTTTCGCGTGACCGAATAGATGTATCCGTATAGGGAAGAAGATATTCCGCAACTTCAGCATGACCACGAATACATGCTTTTATAAGTGGTGTGAATCCATTTGAATCTTGTTGATTTGTACATGCGCCGTGTTCTACAAGAGACTTGACGAAATCTAAGTTGCCATGCCACGCGGCAATCATCAAGGCAGTGTTGCCTGCATTTTTTCCCTCAGAGCAATGATCCACATCTGCACCTTCAAGTAACAACATCGAAAATATTTGTTTATTTCGCATTTGGATTGCGTGACATAACGGAGGCAACTTATAGTTCGCATCATCGCACTTATCGATATCTAGGTTGGGTAATGATAGTAAAAGTTTTACACTTGAAATGTCTCGATTCCGTATTGCGCTAATTAAAGGAGTAAATCCCGTTTTGCTATTTCTTGCATTGATATCTGGATTTCTAGAAACGATTTGTTTTAACTTTTCCAAATCCCTATTTTCCAAAGATTGAAACAAATCAAATGTGGCTTGACGGTCGTACATTGACTTTTGCATAGTGAAAGTTGTTTCAAAATCTACAACTGTCATGATTTTGATTTGGCTTGTATTACTCGAATACAACGGGAAAAAGATGTCCTCCGAGAGAACATATATTTCGGTTTCAGGATGGGTCTTATGGATAAAAAGCGCAGTGTCAAGAATGCGTTTGTCATGGAGTGTATTATTGGAATGGTCGTCAAGTACCAGAAATCTATAGCTGTCCTTTTTTTGAAATTCATTAAAGGACTTCATCACAAGCCATGCTTGTTGACTTTTTCTCCCATGATCTTTCTGAAAATTAATTTCATCGAGTATTGTCTGCGTTATGCAGATAAAGTCAATTTTAAGTGAATCTAATGCATAAATGATTCGAGGACGTTGTAAAAGAACACTTGAGTCAAGTATGATTAGGGTTTTCATGGCATATTCACCTCAATCTTGAAGAAGCGGTGGGCGGAGTTGGTGGGGGTGGCCCATTCCGGGTCGGTGAGATTGCGCTTGCCGTAGATGACATAGCGGCGTTCGCTTCCGAGGTCTGGATACCAGCGGAAACGGATCCCGTTCCCGTCCGGCGAAACGGAGGTGATCTTGAATTGGTCCGTTGGATCGTTCGGGTCGGTACCGGCCAGGTAGTCTTGCCATACGCGTAACTCCCGACCGGAGGCGTCACGTTTCCCGGTCAGGTTCATGGCGGCTTGTTCAAAGTCTTGCCGCAGATAGTATCGGGGGGATTCCATTGCGGCATCCGCGACAATGGACGAGGCAACGACCAGTTTGTCCCGCAGCCATGAGAATGGCACGGCGATCGGTGTGCAAGAGGTGTTTTGATCGGCAAGCTGAGAGACGGGAATCAGATCTCCGGAGGGAATCGGATCGGAAGGATCGCCGTCGCCGCGAGTACTCCAGATTGCGCGGAGCACCGTGTCGCCCGCACCAGCCAACGTGGATTCATCGACCAAAGTTCCGGACTGCGTTTCCCAACCCGCGAACCGATAGTCGGGATGGCTTGCGACGGGCAGAGATCCGAACGCGTATCCGACATCGTATATCCCCGTCCCGCCATCAGGACTTTGCGAATCGGAGAGACTGGCGCTTTCACCGCAGTCGAACCGCACGGAGACGGTTTGACGGTAGAGGGCGCGGACGATGCGCCCTGATGTGATGTTTGTGTAGGGCTTGTCCCAGCCTGCGAAACGCCAGTTCGCGTTCGCCTCGATCTCAGGAGGAACGGCGTCACTCCCTTCATCGACGGTCTGCTTGCGGTCGCCGGATGCAATCGTCCCGTAGGTTCCGGGGACGAACACGACGTTCCACGTCTTGACATACTGCGCGGTCACGGTGGTGTGTTCCGTTATCGTTTCAAATGACGTGTCCCACCCTGTGAAGCGGTATCCCTTTTTCGCTTCGACATCCGGGGCGATGGCGCGTCCGCCCACATCGACGGCCTGGTTCGTTACGCCGATGACCAACACTCCGTTTTCGCCGATGTCGAATGTGACATTTCTCGTTTCCACGTATTGCGCGCGGACGATGCGCCCCGACGTGATGTTCGTGTACGCGTTGTTCCAACCGGTGAAACGCCAGTTCGGTTTCGCCTCGATCTCCGGCGGGATGGCGTCGCTTCCTTCATCGACGGTCTGCTTGCGGTCGCCGGATGCAATCGTCCCGTAGGTTCCGGGAACGAACACGACGTTCCAGGTCTTGACGTACTGGGCGGTTACGGTCAAGTTTGTCGTGACGGAGTCCCATGCGCCGTCCCATCCCGTGAAACGGTATCCGGTGGATACGGAGACTTCCGGCGCCTCAATCTCGCCGGGGATCCAGAGACGGCTTCCGTCTCCCTGGAGCGTACCGTGATCACCGGGACGGAACGTGACTGCCGGAATGCTCTGCCAGCTGACCACCTTCAGCAGTGCGCAGTTGTAAGGCATCCCCTCGTCGAGCCAGTCGGGATCATCCTCAAACTCATCGTAGGCTTCATCGTTTTTCTCGAAACGGAACGTCCAGACGTGCGTGCCGTCATCCGTGACGTCGTTGGTCAGCGTGTTCCAGTCACCGCCCGTATCGTAGAGTTCATCCAGAAGCTCCCCGTCCAAATAGAGTTGCAGCGGGGTGATTCCGTCCACGTTCCGGTCGCACACGAGTCTGCCGTTTCCGGTTGTCGTGAGGGACAACTCGCCGCGTCTACCGTTACCCCAGTCGGTACTGGTGGAACCTGGATAGGAGTCGAGTCGGACGGCTTCAATCCCATTGTTGTCGAACCGGGCGGAGACGGGACCGGAACAAGCGACAGACGCAAACTCACATCCCTTTTCACGCAGGTCATTTGCCAGCAATGCGGATAGTTCCGTTGTCGTCGGCGAAATGAAAACGGACGCGGGTTCGCTTAACCCGCTTTCCATCATCCGGTAGATTTCGAAGTCCTCGTCGTAAGATTCGGTTTCGGGATCGAACCATTCGGGAACCGTCTCCAGATAGTACCAGTAGTTCGACCCCGCCGCTTTGTCCCCGTTGTCCCACACGGTGATTGAAAAGACCTTGCCCGCTTCCGTCTCGGTCACCAACAATTCCAGCTCGACAATGTCCTCCTCCCAATCTTCCTCTTCGTCGTCCCATGCGACATCTTCTCCGGTATCCCATTCATCCGACAAATCCCAATAGTAATCATCCGGGGAGAGGTGGCATACGAGAGTTCTTTCGCCGTCCGGCGAGTCGGCACGCCAGAGACGGTAGGCGGGCAGGACGCAGGCGAAATCGTCGATGGGGAAGGTGTCCCAGGAGACCAGCACGTGGTGGCGGCTTTCGGTTTCGCGACGGACATTGAACAGCTGAATCTCATCGATTACAGGTACGGGGTAACGGACAAAGCCTTCCACGAGTTCGCTTGCGCTTGTGTCGTCAGCCGTTTTCGCGACGATCCAATAACTGTATTCAAATCCCGGCGCGACGTTCGTGTCGAGGTAACGTGTCGCGGTCGTGGTGGCGATGGGGACGATCCCATCTTCTTGGGAGCAACAGGAGTTTTCGCGGAAAACTTGATAGTAGCTTGCTCCCTGCACAGCGCTCCATGTGATCAAAATCGAGTTGGTCGATGCGCCGCACTGGGCGGTGACATTTCCCGCAACGGAAATGTGACGGATGGCGGAGATTGCCGAACTGCAGATACTGGCGCCGGCGGTGTCCTTCGCCTCGATCCAGTACCAGTACTGTTTGCCGGGCATAGCGGAAGAATCCGTGTAGGTACGGGTGGTAGAGCTGACCGCCGCGATCATCGAGGCGTTCTCCCGCGAATTGGTAGCGCTTCTCCAAATTGTGTAGGTGCTGGCGGACGGTGTCGCTGTCCATGTCAGCTTGATCCCGGAGCCGACATCATTGATGTCCGCAGTGGTTTCCCACTTCGTCCACTTCGCGTAGAGTGTGGTATCGTATGCCAGTGTGTATTTGCGGGAGCTGACACCTTTCGCGGAATAGTACTGCGTTCCGCTCCCGTTCTGCCCGGTGTAGTAGCCTCCGAAAAGATAGCCGTCCTTCGCCGGGATGGTGATGGTCGGCATGTCAGAATCAAAGGTGGCATAGGTCGAGGAAGTGCCACCGCTTCCAGCTGCACGATCAAGCGTTACGAGATAGGTGTTGGCGTACCATCTCGCATACAGCGTGGTGTTATTTTCAGGAACATAACTGTAACTGCTGACATAACTTCCGATTGAGTTTGTCCAGTATGTACAGCTGTAACCTGTCCGGTAGGCTGTCGGAAGTGTACCATACGTCATTCCCGCCGCATACGTACGCTGCGACGGATAGACATAATAGCCGCCATTCGCATCGAAGGTGATTGTGACTTGCGATTTGATCCGCAGCACGTTGACTCTCCCGCCGGTCACGGAAACGGAACTCTTCCGAAACGCGGGCGTGGTCTGCGAGGCTGCGCCCGTCAGTTCGTAAGTCCCGGTCGGCATCGTGCCGAAAATAAACTCGATGCCGTATGGTTGCGATTCCGTTCCAGCCGCACCGTGGTCCCGAAAAGAGGGGGTGACCGTGCTGTATGTACTCTGGTTATAAAACTCGGTAATCAGTTTGCTGGTTCCCGCTTGATATTGCGCAGGATAGCCGTAGGCATCCGTAATCTGATAGAACAACCCGCCTGTTTCGGTAACGGCGGCGGGAGGGGAATAACTCAGCGAAGACTGCGGATAGGCGTACCCGTAGCGCAGATACCATTTGACCAGAACATAGACATCATCGGATGTTCCTTTGGTACACTGGTACAGTACATCCGTTGCGTCCGCTTTGCCCGCCGCCGCGCCCCCAAGACCACCGAGGATGATACCGCCGATTCCGCCTGTGAGAATCCCTCCGATCAGTGCCCCCCAGAACGATCCGGTAGATGTGCTGGACGAAAGGATGGGCGCGTGGCACTTGTTGACATATCGGCATGGCGCGTCGCCCAGCGCGGCCGACCAGACATGGACGAGCCCGTCCCACCTCGAATTGTTCTTGGTGTCATATACGCCCGCGATACAGAGCGTATTGGGGAGCGTCTTCCCGTTGAAATGCCAGGCGTCCGCCAGTTCCCAGAGGAAGATAGAGCCGTATTTCATTTGGTCGGCTTGTTTCCCTGCAAGATCCAGCGAGTTGTCGTTCTCCATGTTCTGCCCGTAATGCGGAGTTCCGAGCGTGATAAACCTCCCTAGACACTGCCTGTCAATCAGGTTGTATGCGAGCATCGCGCGGACGATCAGGCCGCCCATGCTGTGCGCCACGAGATCGACCGGCTGCATTCCGTTTTCGTAGTACAGCTCCGCGATTTCGTTCGCGACGCTCTCCGCGACAGTCCGGATCGGCGTGTTTTTGTTGTTGCCGAACGCAGAACTGTAGTAGGAATAGGCATGGAGGTCGGACTCGGCATATCCGGCATCGGACTTCAAAAGTTTGATCATGTTGTTCCAGACAGATCCGGCATCGCTCGAACTGTTCAAATCGTACCCGTGCAGGAAGACGACGGGGCGTAGTGCCAACAGGTTGGCGGCCAGCATCAGGGTTGAGAGAAATGGAAGAATGTACTTTTTGTTCATGGTTTTTGTTCCAGTTGAGAAAGGAGTTTGGATGCCGATTCCCGAACCGGCGGCATCATCGCGTCGTCGGAAAGCGAGCGGAGTTCAGCCGCGACCTCCGGGGGAACGGCACCGTTCCGGACGGCAATCTCGCACCGCAGCAGGGAAAGAGATTCTCGCTCGTGGCGTTTAACCGCCAGTCCTTGCATCCGGTCGAGAATCTCTGAAAAATCGCCACGTTCGTTGCAATCCATCAGGAAACGGAGAGACCGGCGAAGCTGCGCGAAGGATGCGTTCGGCGCGTTTGCCGTTTCGCGTGCAAACGCCGCGTTCATTTCCGGCCACCGTTCGTTGTCGGCGATGTCGGCGAACTCCAGCAGCAGGTTGGGCGAGTTTGTCGCGTAGGCGATGCCGAATGCGTGGAACTCGTTGGTGTTCCTTGCCCTCGCGTAAAGCGTCATGACATCCGTCGCGAATAAGTCCACGCGGTTGGTCGTCAACCAGCTCCTCGCCTCGCGGATGTAGTCGTCAATCTTCCCTGCCCTGCGCAACGCCAGCAGACGTTCCGCCTCGGCAATCCGAATGGCGTCGTCCGCAAGAGGTGGCGCATTCGTTCCGCGGAACGGATAATCCTCATCGTGCGCAGCGCGGTCGATTTTCCCCGAAACGGAAGGGGGAACGGGTGTACCCTCACGCCTTTTCCCACCGGGCGAGCGGAAAAGGAAATAACTCCCCGCAGTCAAGACGGCAACGAGAAGGATCGCAAGTCTGGCGTTCCGTTTTTCCACCCTTTACTCTTTCCCCTTCTTTTGTATGACCCGCAGGACTAAAGTTTCGTATTCCTCTTGCGTGATCGTGCCCGCGTCGCGCAGTTGCTTTAGCTTTTCCACCGTTCCCGAAAGCCCCGGGCTGGGGACTGCCGGACAGGGCGAGGATGCCGTCGCCGCAGGTACCGTTGCGGCCGGAATCGCCCGGACGACCGGGGCGGCGGGCGGTTGCCCGGCGGGAGGCGGGGAAGAAGTGACCGGCGCGACCGGTTTTGCGGAGGACACTGGCGGTTGCCCGGCGGGAGGCGGGGGAGGAGTGACCGGCGCAACCGATTTTACGGGTACCGCAGGTGTTTTCACGGCAGAAGGCGAGGAATAAATGACTGGCGCGAGCGGTTTTGCGGAGGACACTGGCGTCGGTTGCTTTTGGAGAGTTGGGGCGGGGGCGGCAACCGTCGGCGTTGTCTGTTTCCGGATCGGCGGGGGCTGATTCGGCTTACACACCAAGTGGGCGTTCACTGGAGTTTCATCCAGATTAAACATCGCCCCGGTAATCGGGTCGATGATGACCAATCCAGGAAGTCCTCCGATAATCAGGTTTCCAAAATACCAACCGCTCATTTGTGCGGAAAGTTGCTGTGTATCGCTGTAGTACCCTGCCTTTTCAAACGTAAAGGTGTATTTGCCGCGCGAGAAATATCCGCTTCCCGACTTTAACGTAACCGTGGCGGGCGTTCGTTCGGTTGCACAGATGTTTCCGCTTCTGTCCCGAACGGTGACAAGTGTACCATCCACATTTGAACGCAACGGGATCTGGTAGCGTGAGCGACTAAAGATACTGGCGCATCCGGCGGTGAAAAGTACGAGACACGCGCATGCCGCTTGGCTGATTCCGGTCCGTGTTTTGTTTTCCATCGATGTTCGCCTCCTATTTCTCATGAATTCGCTTGGAAAGCCGCTCGAACTCCTCCTTGGAGATCGTCCCCGCGTCGAGCAGTTGCTTCAGGCGGATCTGTTCGGGGGATGGCGGAGGCGCGGCCTTGGGCGCGACGGGTTGCACGGCGCTTGTCTTTACGGCCGTTGATTGCGGCTTGCTTTCCTGGGGCAGCGGGTTCTGGCTGAAAAACGTCTGCAAGCTGACGAGTGCCTTGTTGACATGTTCCACAAGCGTCCTGCCGTACATCCGGTAGGTGTACTTGCAGTAGTAGGCGCCTTGCACGCACGCGTGCATCTGGTCTCTCTCGGTCGCCCGCCACGTCCAGACGACACGGCCTCTCCGATCCTGCAGGGTGAGACGCAGATCCAGCCTCTGCATGGACGCATTGACCGGCGCCGCGCCGACCCAGCTCAGCGGCGCAAAAATCGAAACGCCGTAGGTGAAGTAGGCTCGCGAGTAACGCATATTCTCAATGGATCCGGACAAAACATAGTCCGCGTCCCCCGCCGAATTGCTTCCGTTCGCCAGATTGACGCTCTGGAAGAGACCGCTCCGCGTGAAACAGGCGGCGGTGGCGCGGGTGATGTCGTCCGACGCGGAGACCTGAAAGTAATTCGGATACCGCCGTTCAATCCGGTCGTACTTCGACCAGCCGAGAGGGTAAAACGGGATGTACGCGAGGCCGATCCGGTTCAGTTCGAAGTGCCCCCTGTTGTCGGCAAACGGCATGATGCCAAGTCTTGGCCGTTGCCGCGTACCCAAACTCAGCAATGCGGTCTTTTCTGTCGGGACGCGGAAGATCGGATGTTCGCCCGTGTTGTAACACCCGCCCAACAACAGCGCAGAGGCGGAAAGAACTAGAATGGTTCGCTTCATTTTGTTTCCTCCTTCTTCTGGTTTTGTTCCACTGCGCGAAGCAGTAGCTTCTCGTACTCCTCCTTGGAGATCGTCCCCGCGTCGCGCAAAGCTTTCAGTTCGGAGATTTGGACAGAGATGGATGAACCGACGGACGGTTGCGGGACGGCGGGGACGGGCGGAGGCGTCGAAACGACCGGAGCAGGCGGAGGCGTCGAAACGGTCACGGGAGCGGCGAGAGCAGTCCGCACCCGCTCCATGTCGGCGAGACACGCCGCGATGCCTTTCGCCAACGCTTCGATGAATACGTCCTGGGTATTCTTCATGGCGACTTTGTCAATGTGCGGCGCCGTCATGATTCCGGACGCTGTCCGGAATGACGAGGCGGGGACGGGATCGAAGGAGATCGCCCCGATCGGGGAGAACACGGACACTTTAGTGTCTGATCGGTATTCGATGGAGATACTGCGGGACTGGCTGGGATCGCGCACGAGCGCAACGGTCACGTCGCATCTGCTTTCCGTAGCCAAATGTGCGGGCAAAATCCCGAGTGAAATCAGGTATGGGAAGAATATGGTTATGATGCCGGACTTGGTGTCGCCAGCGGAGATGACTTTCACAGAAACCGGTTCCGCATTCGGGTCGGAGCAAAGCGTAGGTGAAACGGCAATTTCTAAATCGCGAATAATTGCGTCCCGGTTTCTTTTGTAAGAACACTGCGGAATCGACCACGGATCCGGAATCGCATACGGGTCATCGACATCGCGGATCGGGATTATGTCCATTTTAGGAACCGTCATCTTGAATTCCACGATCCGATATCTCCCGCGTGGGGATTCAGATTCGGTTCCACGAATCGTTCCCTGAAAACGGTACGATGTGCAGCCGGCGCAGCAGGCGGACAAAGCGACCAGCAGGATCATGCCCGTCCATCCGCTCCTTTTTTCCATCCCATTCATCTGTCGTTTCCCTTTCTTTTGGGAGGACACAAAAAGTCCCCCTCGTCTGATTTCGCAGAAGGCATCGCCAAACGCCCGAAACAAATACAGAAGAGAGGGTACGCCACATAGGGATGCTACATGGACGCACCCGGTTTCCGCTTTGCTTCAGATAATTGGCGATTTCTCTGCGAGCGAAAATCACAGTTGCGTACACACGCGGCAGGACGTTTCTGTCCTGCCGCCAGGATCAGCCCCGGCGGGAAACCCCCGCAGGGACACGTTCAGTTTAGCACACAGATAAAAAAACTGGCAAGCCGAAACTGAAGATGTGTCGAAACTGAAGATGGCAAATCTTCTGCGTGTACGCGAAACCGCCGCCTGACTCACTTGCTCGGCGGGTTGTTGTCCCGGTTTCCGCCGGACGGATTCCCCGTCCGGCTCGGCCATCCGCCTTTCCCTTTTCCCATCATCTCACCTCTCTTTCAAAAATCGCCGGGAAACGCCCGGCGAACGTTCGCTGATGATTCAGCAAATGCCCATGCCGCCAATCTTAGATGAAAGGAAGTGGGAAACGCAAGGAATAACAATATAACATGGAAAGTTGTAGCACGTCTTACCGAATATGTTCCGATTCCAAGTTCTGGGCGAAACGTTCGGAGAAGTGCCACCGCCTTTCAGCTGGCGCGACGCGTCCAACACGCCCCCCGTTCCCTGCGTCTCCGCGTGAAACCCTGAAATGGAATCTAGGATCAACGTTCCTTTCGTTTCTGGGAGTTTCGGAGGCTTGGAGAACAGCACTCCTATCTCCGAAACTCCGAGACTCCCCGTAGCGATAGCAAGTTCCGCACGGTCGAAGCGGGCGCCGAGGACGGCGCCCCTCCCATTTCGTCGCGATCCATCCTACGCATGGCTGTGGAGGACGGGCGGGGCACGACCCCGCGAGGGGAAGTTCAATCGCTGCGCTTTGAAATGGTGAAATGGTGAAATGGACGAGACACCGAAAAGCGGGGCGGATCAGGCTGATTGAAAGCCGCGTTAGCGGCGATTTAACCATTGAATCTTTTCACTTTTCCCTGGCGCGACCCTCCCGGTTCGGCGTAGGGAAAAACGAGACCCCGCGAAGCGACAGGAGTGTCGCTTCCCCGAATGTCACGCGCAGAACTGCGGTACCCCCTCATCTCCGAAACTCCGAGACTCCCCGTAGCGATAGCAAGTTCCGCACGGTCGAAGCGGGCGCCGAGGACGGCGCCCCTCCCATTTCGTCGCGATCCATCCTACGCATGGCTGTGGAGGACGGGCGGGGCACGACCCTTTGCGGACTTTGCGCGAGGCGATCCTGCTGCCGTTTGCTGGTGGCATCAGGCACCCGGCACTAGCGGACACTGATGACGGTGCCGAGACGGGCGGGGATGAGCTGGCCACCGGGACCGACCATCGCGAACCTATCGGTACCGTTAAACACCACACCGCGCAGATGACTACCTTCCGGCATTCCCGTCACATAGACCTTGTACTGCGAATCCCAGCGCGGAATGGTCACCTCCGCGTCCTGCGCACAGGAAACCGTACCGAAGCTGAGCTTGAAACCGACGGAAGAAGTGTTGACGAAACTGATCACGTTCCCCTTTCCGTTCACGGCCAGTGATGCGAACGTCTGCTCGTAAGGCTTCGCGTCCGCGCCGGAGGGAATCGTCAACGTGCCCGGACCGTATTCCGTACCGAGAGTCAGCGCCGCGTTCGTGTTCACGGGATTCCAGTTCGCCTCGATCGCCCTCGCATTACCCGTTCCGCACTGGAACGACGCATTGGTACCACCCACGACAACCGCTGCCACGTTGGTAGAGCCGAAATCAGCCGTCGACGATTGCAGCAACAGTCCCTGACGCACCTCGTACGTGCCGTCGAAATCCGGCTGCGCGTACAGCACCAGCCGGTTCGTTCCCGTCTTGACAAACGTACCGGGCGTGTTCGGCGTGAGCGTGACCGTTGCCGTCACGGCGGCGGCGGTCGAATCGCCTTTTAGCAGTTTCACGGTCAGCACATCGTCTGCCGCGTACCCCTCCCCCCGGCAGGTGACGACGACGTTTGTCAGCTGATTGCTCGAATAGTCGATGAGCGCGACTGCCGTCGCGTTGGAGCCGCTTCCGCCTTCCAGCGTGACCAACGGCGGTTCGTAACATCCCGTCAGACCAGAGGTGACCGACACCGATTCCACGCCGTACCCCTTCGCCGTGCGCAAGGGTCGAAGATCGTCTTCCAGTCCGAGCTTCATAGGCACGTCACTCTGCACCGTCAGTCCCTTGGAATAGAGAAGGATGCGGTCGATTCCCGCGAAATGGTACTCATGGTCGTTTGTCACTTTCTCCGTGTGCAGCGTCCCGCCGTTTCCGTTCACCTCGCGCGGGCCGAGATGGCTAGCGCTGGCGCGCCTCACGTACCGGACCGACAGCCTCCCCCCGTTCAGGTTCAGTATGGCGGCGCCAGACCCCCGGTTCACGCCCATGCGCACGGAGGCGGCGCTCACCTCGGCATCCCCGTCCACCGTGAAATCGGCATACGGTGCCGGTTTCGTTACGACGCTCTCGGCGGGGGTAAGCTGCTGCCCCTGTATCGAGATCACGTCCCCGCAGGTGAACGTTCCGCCACACAGGTAGACAGACCCGGGAAGCCGTCCGGCGTCGCTCGTGCCACCGCCCCCGACCTCAAAGGATTCCGACGGGGTCGAGCCGGTCACGCTCGTGACGGCCTTGTTCGTGTTTACGAAGATCTCGCCGCCCAACTGCTGGAAGACGCCGCAGCCGAGATGGGCAATTCGGAAACGGGTATCGGAAGAGTACGGGAGTTCCAACACGCCACCCGCGATTGTCATCCCCGTGCGCGTGTTTTTCTCAAACCCGCAAACGAACCGGGTGATCCGAGCATAGCCGCCCTCCTGGAAATAGGAGGAAAGCCGGATGGCGCTACCGTTTCCATCGCCGCGCCCCAGCATCAGACCGGACATCGAGGCGTTTCTGCCCCCTCCCAGGTACAGCTCCCCACCGTCGCGCAGGATCAACCGCCCGGCGGCAGCACCTGATGAGCCGCCGTTGTTGTACCCCAGAACCACGGCATGGTCGTTGGTCGCGCAAAGGACGCCGCCGTCTGCGACATCGAGCGTAGCCATCAACGAAAAAGTCTGAGAGGTCCCGATGCGCGTGTAGGTCTCGTCCGTGCCGGTTACGTCCAGACGCCCCTTCAAGACCGTTGTGCCCGTACGGAATACATTGCTGCACGTGGTGAGCGTACCGGTCAAGGTACGGACATAAAGACTGCCGCTTCGTCCATTGAGCACATCGAGCAGTCCGGCGACGGAACCTTCGGGCGCATCGATCGTCTGGTTTCCGGAAAGTGCCCCGAACGTCACCGTGTCATTCGTAGTCGGGAGGGTGCCGCCCCAGTTGTCCGGATCGGCCCATGAATAGGTACCCGTTGCGGTTGGACTCCAAGTGACACCACCCGCCGAAAGCGTTCCGGCGACCACCGCCAAAAACGCAACCGTCATCGCCATTCCCATCTGTCTGTTCATCTCTTCTCTCCTGTTTTTAGCTGATAGCTTCTAGCTGGTAGCTTTTAGCTTTCAGCCCTGCCACCTACCAGCTAACACCATCCCTATTCCCTCTCAATCCCCTTTTTCTTTCTCGTCGCCACGAATCAGGAAGGGGCGTTCCAGCCCGTCTGCCAGATACTCGCGCAGCACGACAAACGGCGGTTCCATCATCTCGTCAAAGGTGTACTGCCTTGTCGGGCGCATCTCGCCCTTGATCGGCTTGTCGTACGCGACCGAGCATTCGAGCGTGAGGACAAGCGCGCCGCAGGCGAGCGCGAGAGGGACGTTGATCGTGAAACCGTCCCCCGCCTTGCCGCGCTGCGGTTCCGTCGCGCGAAGCCCCGCCGCCACGAGCGCGCGGTTCGTCCGCTGCCGGATGTCCAGTTCGCGCTCCACGTTCTGCGGCAGGGCGATCGCGCTCGGGCACAGCACGGAGGGCGCCCATTCGTAAGAGTGCCCGTTCAGCACCGCATCGACGCGCCAGCGTTCGGCGAGCTGCAGGATCGCCCGCGCCTCGGCGGTACGGATGTTTCCGGGACAAGCGTCGTGCTGGATGTTGAACCCCTCCGAGTTCGGATAGCCGCCGGGATAGGCGACCTTGTCGAGCGGCAGCGGGAACCAGCATTTCGATCCGCGCCACCCGATGAGACTGCCGTCCTTCCAATAACCCTGCGAGGCCCGGCGGAAGTCCTCGAAGTTGAGACCGCGCAGGTGGTCCGGCGAGATCGACCGTCCGTCCATGTTCACGCACGGCACGACGATGAACCGGTACTGTCCGATGAGCTTCAGCAGTTCCGCGTCCGTCCGTCCCCGGAAGTCACGTCCCGTCTCCAGCATCTGCACGAGGTTCATCGCCGCCGCCACGCACTCCTGCTCCGCCCCGTGGATACCCGCGAGGAAAAGAAAGGTCTGCACACCGTCCTTCCGGTCGCCGTAGTAACTGCGGTAGGTACGCGAACTCGATCCCGCCGACCAGTTGGACTGCGGGGGCGGTTCGCTGAAGTCCCCGTAGAAAAGCGCATAGACTGGATATCCGAGCGGCGTGTGGCAGATCACCTCCTTGCGGGAACACTTCTTCGCGCGCTCGCAGATTTCGATGATCTCGTTGGGGCGCACCTTCCAGAAATCGGGCTTCGGCTCCATCCCCGGAAACGTGATCGGCTGGAAACGCGGCGGACGGATCGACGGCGACTTGCCGCCCACGGCGGTTCCTGTCGTCCGGCATCCCGCCACAATGGGCAAGGTTGTACCGGCTGCAATCCCCAATAAAAACTCTCTTCTGTCCATTCGTCGTCTCCTTTCCGATAAGTTCAAGGTTCGGTGGTTGGGTAGTTGGGTGGTTACTTGGGTTACTCACATGTGCATACCCGTGTCATTCACGGAAGCGGCGCGATTCCACTCTGTTGCTGTACCGATCTGGTCAGACGCCGTTGCGGAATCACCGTTTCCGCATCCTTCCCTTCGGGGTGGAACGTGATCTGAATCACCCCGCCGACCTCACCCACGCGGTTGAACCGTACGGTCGCGACCAACCTGCCGCGCATTCCATTACGAGTAAATCCATCGACCGTCACCTCCACGCCGTCGCAGTCCTCATCCGAAACCGCTTTCGAACGCGGCGCGGAAGAGGCGGTGTCCGCCGCTGTCAGAACATGGAGGAAGCGGTCATCCCGGCGCGTCCCCGCAGGAGAGACCTCCAAGCGCCACGCGCCGAAATACGGACCGCGCCCCGTTCGTTTGGCGCCTCTCGCGGCGGATTCCAGAAACGCGGCGTCCGGCTCCCAGTTCTTGCCGTTCGACCAGAACTCCTTGCCGGAACCGCCGATCTTTTCCAGGACCGCGTCCGACGGCAGGATCGTCTCGCAGAAGAGGCGTCCCTTCCCGCTGTCGGCAACCAACAACCGGCCCTCGATGCGCGGCTCTTCCTTCGTATGCAGCAGCCACGCCTTGCGGTCGGACGGCGTGGCGGCTCCCACGCGGTCATAGACGACAAAGACATCGGGCAGCAGGTGGACGAACTGGCGCACGGCCTCGGTACATTTTTCGCCGTAGGCGGCGGTGGCGTCCGAGGCGAGGTAGGTATAGGCGTCGTTGGTCTCGAACGCGAGTAACTTGGCCGACTCGTCGTACATGCCGCCGTCGTTCGTCTTGCCCTCCGGTCCGGGATAGGCAGGTCCCCAATAGCGCGGCAACGGTTCATTCGGACGGCGGATGAGAATGCAGTTGTGGGCGACCGTCTGCGCGTAGTAGTACTTCAGGTTCCAGTCCGTCTCCACACCGCGCGTACCGGAGTCGAGCGCGAGAAAGTCGTGCTTGTAGATGGTGAAATTATTCTCGTCGTGATGCTTGTGCATGTGCAGCTTGGCGCCCGCCGTGAAGGTGCAGTAGGTGGCATCCGGCTTCCAGGCGGAACGCATCAGAATCTGCCCGAGGTTCTCGAAGTGACGCGCGTACAGCGGAAGGTTTTCCAGCTCCTCCGACGAATACGGCTTCACGCCGTCATCCTCGCCACCGAAAAGAAACGGGTACATAACCCACGGTTCGCCGATGTTCTGCTTGGGCGCGCGTTCGCGCAACGATGCCGCGAGGCGCGCCGCGGCGGGGTTCGCGTCGCGGAAGAAGTGGATGTACTGCGTCATGTGTTCGTAGAGGCGCCCCACGCTCAGGGAATTGTGCGTGTGCTGATCGTCCCCAAAACCCGAATAGAGCGGATGGTTCGGATCGGACTCGTTTCGAATCCATGTCCAGTAGATCCAGTTCGGGAAGAGCGCCAGTCCCGGATAGGAGGTTGCCGGATTCTCGCCCGTGGCCGAGAGCCATGTGTGGAAGAAGTTGAAGTGCGCCCACGGATAGGCACCCATGCAATAGCCGGGCACGGCAGAGGAGAGCGCCCCGTCGTCGCCCGCGCCGTCATTGCGGAATTTCACCATCTCCCGGCAGAGTCCATACCCCGCGAGCAGATGCTTGCCGGCGAGATCGTCGCAGAAGCCATCACCGAACGCCGCCAGACCCGAATACCACAACAGGCTCCTCACGCTATAGAAGCCGCTTCCCACGCCACCCGTGTTCCGGCGGATGATAAAGGGTTTCCCCTTGCCCGGCTGCACGTCCTCCACATGCCGCACGAGCGGCACAATGATCTCCTTGCGCTCGTCGGACGTCAACCCCTCCCAGATCCAGTCGTAGGCGCACAGGGCAAGGATGCGCGTGGTCGAGTGCCAGTTGACCGCCCTCCCGTTGGCGTAGGCGGCGTGATAGGCGGCGGCGCTCGCCACCAGCATCTTGCGGGCCTTGTCGAGGTACTTCCGGTCGCCGGTGAAGCGCCAGGCGAGCGCACATTCCGCAGCCTCGCGGCCAAACTCTTTCACGTTCGGAATCGGCGTGGCGGCCGTCGTCTGGTGCGTACCGCTCGCGGTCTTCACTTCGCGGAAGACCACGGGGGCGAACCCGGAGCAGACGGGATCGGCGGGATACTTGTCGCAGCGTTTCAGGAGGGCGTCCCGCTCCGCCTTCGCCGGTCCCTCCGCGCGCGCCTTCACCTGCGGCCAGGTCTCGCGGTTGAAGAACATGCGCGGATGATCCTTGCGGATCCGCCCCACCCATTCGGGCGTGTCCGCCCCGTACGCCGTCGCAAGGACGGCGCCGGCCACGATTCCGACAGCGATCACAGTTTTCAAGCCTCTTGCCGCGCCACTCCCCGGCGGCCCAGCCACTCTGCGGCATGAGAATTCAAATGGGGGATCCAGTTTCATTTTCAGCGCCCTCACTTCTTGTATGGTACGGGATCAGCGAAGTCGCCCTCGAATTCCAGCGGCATCTGAAATACATGGAGCGACTTGTCGCAGAAATAGAGGCGGGAGACGGAGGGCTGGCGGCCGTGACCGTCCGCCCAGAAGGCGTAGAAGTCCGGCTGCACATTCAGCGGCTGGCGCGGGTAGTTCTGGTTGCGCTCGCTGCCGGAGGTGAGCTGCTTCTCCAGCTTCCAGGTCTCGCCCGCATCATGCGAAACCCATGCGGCGATCTCGCCGCCGGGATTGAAGGGCTGCGGGCCTTTCTCGGAGGCGCCGAGGATGCGCCAGTCGGTGTCGGAGTCGAGGTAGAGCACGGCGAAGTCGTAGTTGCTGTCGCTGCGGATGCCGGTGTCGATCTCGCGCCACGCCTCTCCCGTCCACTTGGCGAGCTTCCACTCGCGCGGCCCGTTTTCAGGACCGGAACGGTATCCCTTGCTGATGGTGGAGAGGATGACGGGACGTCCCTTGGAGTCGAACTTCACGCCCTTGATATAGACGTTGCGCTGTTTCTCGGCGTAGGGGACGGCGAGCGCGGGGTTGTCGCGGCTCTTGATCGGCAGGGCGAGTGTTTCGCCCTTCGCGTTCTGCCACGTCTTGCCGAAGTCCGACGTCTCCATATAGAAAATGTCGGTACGCCAGTTGAGTCCCTTGCCCGCCGGGTGCTGGTCGAAGGCGACGCCCAGCTTGTTCCCGAATTGCCACGCGCGCTGGTAATGGCCGTCGTTGAAGAATACGAGGCGCGTGCGGTCTGTCCATTCGGTACCGTCCGCGTTACTCGCCATGAAACAGTTGGAACGGCCCGACATCCGTACCTTCCCCTGCTGGTTCAGGTAGGACGCATGCAGAAAGAGGAATCCGTGGCCCGGCACGTAGAACGGCTGCGGGTAGGAAAAGTTTCCCTCCCAGATTACCTTGAACGACGAGATGTCGTACGGCTTCTCGCTACGCGCGATGGCGGAGGGACGGCTCTGTCCGTGGCTGGAAGAAAAGACGTAGAGGTAGCCCTTACCGTCAATGCCGATGACGGCGTTGTCGTGCGCGTCGGTGGTGCGCTTGTCGAAGACGATGGTGGGGCGCGCGAGCCGCTTCGTCTTGTGGTCGAAGTAGGAGACCGACTGGAGGAGCGTCGAGTTCCGCTCGTCCGTGCCGCCGAAGGTGAAGAAGGTCTTGTCCGCCTCCTTGGAATAGACGGCCATCGGGATATGTCCCGCGCAGTAGGTGCCGAGCCCGCCGGAATACTTATAGACGTACTCGTCGTTCGACTTCTGGTTGTAGTACCAGATACCGCGGAAACCTGGCGCCTTGCGGTTCAGCAGCACCGGCGCGTTCTGCTTCAGGTCATCCTCCGGACGCGCCTCGCGGATGCCGGTTTCGACCACCGTGGCGCCGGGTCCCTGCACCGCGCGTCCCTTCGCTTTCTCCAGAATGGAGCGGCAGAGCCAGAGCAATGCCGCCTGCCCGTGCGCGTCGCCGACAATGCGGGCGCGGTCGAGATACCACTGGCGGCTGTTCTTCGCGTTCGTGCCCACGCAGACGCTCGCGACGTTCCCCCACTCGTCCGTACGCGCCACCAGCGCGAGGAATGCCTTGCGGAAGGCGCGGCCGTAGGTCGCCGCGTCGAGCCAACCGTACCGCACGCCTTCCGCGAACGCATGGGCGAACATCGCCGTGCAGGAGCTTTCCGCCCACGCGCCGGGATCGCCCACGAGCTGCGCCCACATGCCGTCCTCGCGCTGGCGGTCGAGCAGCGCCTTCATCATCTTGCGGTACCCGTCGAGGATGCGCGCGTGGTACTCGTTGTCGGCGGGCAGGTACTTCAGCACGAGCGGCATCGCCGCCGCGACCCAACCGTCCCCGCGCCCCCACACGAACGGCGCGAACGGCGCGTGGTGGAAGAGCCCGTCGGGCAACTGCAACCGGTCGAGGTAGAGCGCCAGTTCCTTCGCCGCCCGGTCGATGTACTTGCGGTCGCCCGTCACGCGATAGGCCTGTGTCTGGATCAGGGAGATCATGTAGGTGTCGTCGATCCACGGTCGCGTCTGGTCGGTGTACCCCTGCCTCCACCATTCGAGGCGCTTCTCGTAGCTTCCGAACGCATGTTCGCCCGGCTTCGGTTCCTCCCACTGCCGATCCGCATAGAAAAGCCCCAGTTCCCGCGCCTTCTGGTCGCCCGTGAGCAGCGCGATCTCCAGCGGCACCGAACCGACGATCGTGTAATCGACGTGCTTGTACTTCGACAGCATCCCGGCTTTCTCCCCGTAGTACGGATCGAACGCCGCGATCAGTTTCTTCTCCAGTTCCGTCTCGCCCAGAATCCGGGCGCACTCCAGCGCGTTGACCCAGAGGCTCACCACGGAATACTGGATGTGCTTGCCGCCTCCGTAGGCGACCTTGCTGCGGTATCCGTTCGTCGGGCAGTAGCGGTCCGGCGAGGTGGAGAGGAACTGGTTCGCGATCTTCCGGCTCACGTCCGACGGACGGCAGTCCACCGGCCATCCCGTGAACGGATCGCCCGCCGAATGGGCGAGACCTCCCGAAAGGAATGCCAACAGGCAGGTTATGGACAAAGTATGAATTCCTTGTTTCATGGTTCTCCTCTTTTCGTTGAGAGTGTTTCCCGTTTCCGGGCAGACTTCGGCTCCGCCTTCCGCGCGGTCGATTCGCGCACGATCAGCGGGGCGTCCAAATACACGGTTCGCGGCGCAAGCCCCGGATTCCGAATCCGGTCGAGAAGCAACCGGAACGCGGTTCGGGCAATCGCCTCGCAGGGCTGGTGGATCGTTGTCAGGCGCGGCGTGAGCGCATTGGCCAGCTCGCAGTCATCGAACCCCGTGACCAGGATGTCATCCGGCACGCGCTTGCCCAGCGCCCGCAGCTGCTCGTACAGGTTCATCGCCATCCGGTCGTTGCTGCAGAGAATCGCCTCCGGCATCCCGTGGCGGTTCAGCAGTTGGCGAAGCGCGGCGGGCGCGTCATTGGCGACGGAGAGGACGCTCTCGCTCCGTTTCGCCTCGTCCATCGCGAGCCGGTACCCCGCCACGCGGTTCCGGTGGCTGGCGCCCAGCGTGGGATGCGTCAGGAACGCGATGCGGCGGCAGCCCAGCGAAAGCAGGTAGCGCGTCATCCGGAACCCCGCGTTCACGTTGTCGATCCCGATGACGTCATACGAACTGCGCCGCGGAAAGGCGACCGTATCGCAATCGGCGAGCACGACGGGAATCCGCGCCTTGGCGAAGATGGAGAGGATGGCTTCGTTGACATCCTGCGAGTTCTCCAGATTCTGCAGCGGATGGAAGATCGCGCCGCGCACCTGTGAACGTACGAGGTTCTCGGCGATCTGCACGGCGGAACTCGCCCGCCACCCGATGTCGATCGTCGTCACGTCCGCGAGCATGAACGTAAAGCCGTTCTCCTGCGCCTGCCGCACGATCTCGCGGCAGATCGGCACGAAGATATCGCAGTGCGAAACAGGCATGAACAAACCGATCGCCCCGTCCGAAAGCGGTGTGCAGGGATGGGAGACCGGAAACGTCCCGCTGCCCGGACGACGCTCAACCAACCCCATGCGGGCCAGCTCCGCCAGCGCCCGGCTCGCCGTCGCCCGCGCCACGCCGAAACGCTGCATCAAGGCGCGTTCGCTCGGCAACGGATGTCGCTCGTCGAACTTCCCGTTCAGAATCTGCGTTTTCAGCGCATCGATAATCGTTTTCGTCTTACCCTTGATCATACCCGACCTGTTTCAATCAACGCTTCAGTATAACAAATCCACCCGCCCCCTAACACCCCTTTTCTCATGTGGACTAGTCCACTTTTTCACGTATGCGCCAGCATTCCGCACGGGAATGTCAATGAGAATCAGTATGTCTCACGCGGAGATCGGGAGGGTCGCGCCCCGTCGCGACCGCACCGCCGAACACGCGAACCCGCCAACGGATTCTCGCGCAGAGATCGGGAGGGACGCGATTCATCGCGTCCGCACCGCTGAACACGCGAGCCCGCCAACGGATTCTCACGCGGAGAAAGGGAGGGTCGCGCCCCGTCGCGACCACACCGCCGAACACGCGAGCCCGCCAACGGATTCTCACGCGGAGATCGGGAGGGTCGCGCCCCGTCGCGACCGCACCTCTGAACACGCGAACCTGCCAACTTATTCTCACGCGGAGAAAGGGAGGGACGCGATTCATCGCGTCCGCACCGCCGAACACGCGAACCCGCCAACGGATTCTCACGCGGAGATCGGGAGGGTCGCGCCCCGTCGCGACCGCACCTCTGAACACGCGAACCCGCCAACGGATTCTCGCGCAGAGAAAGGGAGGGACGCGATTCCTCATTTCCGCATTTTCTGTAATTCTATAAAAATCAAGTAAACCCCCATGAAATAAGGGCGAAATTAACTTTTTGTAATTTCGCAAATCATGTGCGGAGGGTTGCTTTTGTGCGCGAAATCCGCCATTTTTCTTGCGAGTTCCTTGCGAGGAAAACGAGGGAATGGAACGGAGGGTCGCGCCTCACCTCCGCGCCTCGCGGATGAGCGACAGGGCGCCGGACTTCAGCTCCTCTATCCTGTCGGCGAGGCTCTGCGGGACGGGCCTGCCGTTCTTTTCAAGCTTCTC
>JAFSTA010000173.1 GCA_017450695.1 Kiritimatiellia bacterium
ACCAATTTTGCGAAAAGATGTTGAATATTGGATACGATCGCTCAAGAAGCTTGTCGATAACATGGAACAAATCATCCATAACAGATTCCAAGTTGTGAAAGGAGAAACGAAATGAAGAAAACGATGATGTTGATGTTAGCCCTGTTGTGCGGCGCGGTCGCGCCGTCTGTGTTCGGCGCGGTGCGCGGCGAGAGTACTCCTGTTGCGATCAATACCATTCAAGATCCGGTCGCGACTATGATTATATGGAACGCCGCATGGGTTGGCGGAAACGCGAATGCGACGGTGGTGATCAAGGACAACGGGACGGAGGTGAAACGCGCGACAGGGACGGGGCAGTTCACCTGGACACCTTCGACTGTCGGACCGCACACGCTGACCTACACCACCTACATCAACGGTACGGCGCAGTCCGAGGTCTATTCGGTGACGGTCTATTCGGAGTGGAAGTACACCGTGGCGAGTGGAAAGGCAACCATCACGGCGACGACCCACATGACGGGGAACGTGACGATTCCCGGAACGCTGAACGGGTACACCGTGACGGGAATCGGGGACAACGCGTTCAGGGACTGCCATGACCTGGAGCGGGTGACGATCCCGTCAACGGTGACGCGGATTGGGAACGGCGCCTTCCGGTCGTGCGATTACCTCGACAACGTGGTAATCCCGGACTCGGTGACGGAGATCGGTGATTCTGCCTTTTACGAGTGTTCCTACATCCAGAATCTCTTAATCGGTACGGGCGTGAAGACGGTCGGGAACTACGCGTTCTATGGTTGTTCCTCGCTGCAGCGCGTGTCCTTCCCCGGCAACGCGCTGACGTCGATCGGATACGGGGCGTTCAGCGGAAACTGGCGGATGGTCTCGGTCAACCTGCCGGGAAGCGTGACGTCCATCGGTTCGTATGCGTTCAGCGGATGCAGCGGCTTGACGGAGGTGGGCGTCCCGTCGCGGTGGACGATGCAGTACCTCTTCCCCGCCGCCTACGCGAAGCTGGAGTCGGTGGCGGTCCCCGCCGGGCCGACCGCGGTGGTGGACAACATGTTCTCCGGCTGCACCGCCCTTGAGACGGTGACGCTCCCCTCCGGGATCACGGCCATCGGCGCGAACGCCTTTAAGAACTGCACCTCCCTCGCGACGTTGGGGGTTCCGGCGAGCGTGACCAGCATCGGATCGGCGGCGTTCAGCGGCTCCTCGGTGTCGGCGGTCTATTACCTCTGCCAGCAGGCGCCCTCGTGCGCCTCCGACGCCTTCACCTCCTCGCCCGCCGACCTGACGCACTTCGTGCTGGAGGGGTCGAAGGGATGGGACGGCGTCGCGACCTCCCGCGTCCTGCCGCAGAAGTGGCAGGGGCGCGCGATCGAGCATTTCAAGCAGTCGGACTGCGCCTACAACATCACGATCCGCTTCTACGCGGGCGGCGGGTCCGGCTCGATGGCGAACGTGAACGTCAACGCCGACCTCTGCGCGAACAGCACGCGCTACACCCTCCCGGCCTGCCGCTTCACGCGCTCCGGCTTCGCCTTCGCGGGGTG
>JAFSTA010000019.1 GCA_017450695.1 Kiritimatiellia bacterium
AGGCGCGCGGCGCGCGCGGTCTCGTCGTCCGTCAGCGCCTCGGCGGCGTCGAGGAGGTAGATGAAACGCGACTCGACCTTGATTCCCTTCCGGGCGGGGAGGCGCTCGGAAAGGCTCTTGGCCATTGCTTCAAGACGGAACGGGGAAAGGGCGGGCTGGCCCTGCCAGATGATGGTCATTATGAGCTCCAGGTTGGTTAACCGTAAACGGTAAGATTATATCAAAAAGATGGCTTAGCAGTTTGACGGTTTCACGGTTTGACGGTTTGGAGGATGGAAGTTTCCCCTCCTACTCAGTATTGAAATGGCATGGGCGAGACTGTATTGCTGACTGTATCAAAAGTGTCTGACCCTTTGTGTCGGAATGCGATCTTGTCGATCCAGACGGCCTTGACGGCGGATTTGCCGTCATTTCCGAAGCGGCCGGGACCAATCCAGAGGTACTCGCTTCGCCTCGGTTCCCATGTGAGGACGTCATACCAGCGGTATTCGTTTGGGACATCCCGTGTTTGCGGTTCGATGCCGCCCCGTCCGCATTCCTCGACCTTGTCGTAGACGCCCGCCCAAAACGCCTCGCCGTCAGACGCGGACTCCGCGCGCAACCGTACAGAAAGGACATACTTTTCCCCGGGCTTGAACGCGCAGTTGTCCATGCCGAAGGTTGTGCACCACTCGAAATGCGTGTTGAACAGTTTCAGGGCGCGTCCATTCTCCGCGAGCGGATCGTCCACGAATTCGCCGTATTTTCCGCGTCCGCTCAGACCTAAGAAACGTTCCTCCACTTCGACACGCCCGTCCGTGACAGGTGCGGGCGCATACATTCCATTGGCTATGGCCCGCCATTTGTTCACACGTGCGTCGTCGCTGCCAAGACAGAGACGAATGTCACCGGCTTCAGCCATGCGGTCAAGCAGTGATTTGGCCAGGGCGCGGTTCTCCTCAGGTGAAAGCGCGCCAGACGCTGTGAACCTCACGAGCTTGGCGCTGCGCGATATGCGCGCGTAGTCAACCGAAAACGCGCCCATTCTCACATTGTATGAGCGGACAGGATCGTCCTTGACGGCTTCCGCGGCCTTTACCCACAATGCCGCCGCCTCTGCAAGGAATTCATCTGACAGGGCGGGATTTTCGGTTCCGTCAAAGATCAGGAGGGGATTTTCGGGATTGGTGGACCATTCGGACTGCCGACGGTGGAGTTCGTCGAAGTATCGGCGGACGAACGGCGCTCCCGCGCCGTAGTAGCCGTTGAAGAAGTCGTCGAGAAGCGCCTCTTCAGGCAGATCCGGATTCCACATCCACTTGGCAAGCAGCCAGGTCTTCAATTCGGCGAAATCGGCGTGGCGTCCCTTGTGATCGCCCTCCTCATAGATGAACTTCGCCCCGTTGTCGCGGAAAAACCGCAGATTGCCCTGAAGGGAACGTACATTGGCGAACGGCAGGGGGAAGTGCGAGAAGTCCGTCGTGTAATCCCAGATGAGAAGGCCGTCCGTCTGCGCCGACCATCCCTTGATGTCTTCCAGAAAATCCTCGTTGTGACGGTACGGGCTGCGGTCGATTGGATTCGCGAAGTCGCACTCAATGGTGCAAAGGCAGGGAACGACGTTGTGGCGGAGCCTTGTCTTCTTCGGGGGATGGCGCGTGTACTGGTATGCAAGCGTCTCTATTAGGACGTCGGGGAACTCTTTTTCAACCGCCTCGCCAAGCGCGTTCAGGAAGCGCACCAGTGTTCCGGAACGGCTGCCTTCCTCATCGTCCACGGCTTGGCATGACGGACAGGTGCAGCCCTTCGAGTTGTCGTTCTGGCTTACACCGTAGAATCTGGCTCCCGGGTCTTTGCGGATGCGCTCAAGGACCCGCTCCGTCACGATTCGCAGCACATCCGGGTTGGTGAGGCAGAGCTGCCCGTTCTCCCTGACACGGACACCACCAACCATGCTGAAGTATTCGGGGTGGGAGTCGAAGAACTCGCCGGGCGGCACTAGCTTGCTGAAAGTGTGGCAGATGTCGAGTCCGCCGCCAAAGCGATAGGGTTCCCCGCCGTACTTGGTCTCCGTACGGCACCAGGAGCGTGAATTGATGCGCAGGCGGGCGGCGAATTCGGGGTGCTTCAGAACATCGTACCAGTGCGCTTCGCGCATTGCGAAGGCGGGCGCGTGCGTCTCGTCCAGATCGACCGGTACCTCGACTCGGTCGAGGCTGGGCGCGACAGTATGCCACGGGGCGTACCAACG
>JAFSTA010000174.1 GCA_017450695.1 Kiritimatiellia bacterium
GGCATTGCCGCAGCCACCATCGGCCCGCTCCTTGTCGTTCGCCGCGAGTCCACAGGCGGCTCCGGTCGGCGCGAACCGTATATTACCCGAGCCGTCGAAATCATCCGCCGGGAGGCGTGCGAGGGACTTACGGCCGCAGGTCTTGCCGCGCGGATGCCAGGTTCGCGCCGACTGCTCGAAATGCGCTTCCGCGAGGCGATGGGCCATTCCATTCTGGATGAAATCATGCATGTCCGCCTGGAGAAGGTCGAGACGCTTCTCGCCGGCACCGACACCGCAATCGGGGCCATAGCGGACTTTTGCGGCTTCGGCTCCGAGGTCGAACTGCGGCAGCTTTTCCGCGCCCGCACCGGGATGTCGATGCGCGAATGGCGGAAGCGGAACCGTCAATAATATTTTTCGCAAAACCATCGTTATTGCGGTGGCGTTTTGCTACAATTAAAATGCAATTGTCTGGCAATTCAACAAAGGGAGGAATAATGGAAGCACGTTCGCACTCACTCATCGTAAACCTCTTTGCCGTAGCGGTTTTGGCGGCGATGGCGGCCCTGCCACATGAAGTCCGCGCCGATTCAACATGGATCGGTCCGCGCTACAGCACCGACCCGGTAGCGTGGAGCAACGCCGAAAACTGGGATGGTGGCGTCCCTACCGGCTCCGTCAAGGCGAACATCCCCTACCAAACCGGTTTCAACCACGTCCTGCACTTCACGCCTCCGCTGGACTTCACCGGAGTCATCGCCGGGGGGCGCGACAATACCGACTGGGACATTGTCCTGCCGACATACCTGAAACTCACAGTCCTCGACGGCGCAACCTGGACGGTCGGCGGCAATGGCCACCTTATCGCCACGGAAGGCATCGCCTCGCGCATCGACGCCGCGTTCACCGGAACGATTCTCGTCCCACCGGGAGTCTCCTTCACGGCGGACTCCTCGTTGAACGCGAACATCGAGTACGTGGGCAAGGGCACCTTGACGCTCACCACGTCGAACCAGCTCTCGCACATCTCAGGATTCACCGGCACCCTCGTCTGGAACGGCCCCGACGGCTCCGTCCTGACCCCGGAAGACCTGGCGCTCGTGAACGGTCGCGCCATCCGACTCGGCAACGGCGCCTCCGTCGCCCTGCGCGATAGGTTCCTCGCGATCAACGGCGCGCATGAAATTCCGGACTGGAGCGTCACGCCGCAGGACTGGACCTTCAACGGAAACACGGACGCGCAAACCTCGAACCACACGTTCACGGACACCGTCCCCTACGTGACGGAATCCGGCGATCTCGCGCTCGTGGACGACGCCGCGCAAGTCCACTCCGCCTTCTACAGCGGCCGCAAATTCAAGATGCACGACAGCTGGGGGCTGCACTTCCTCTGGAAGCCAGACGGCACCCTGCCGGAGAAATACGCCGGCAGAGCGTTGGATTGGTGCGGGTATTTCGGCATCTTCCTCGCGGCAAGCCCGAGTGAATGCGGCACGTCGTTCATCCAGCCCGGAGGACGCGGCCACGGGTTCTGCATCCGAAACGTGGCGACGTCGTCGGACGGCGCCCCGATCAAGGTGGGCTGGCAGTTGAACCAGTCGGACGTTGGGGTGAACATGCCGGGAGCGGAGGTGGCCGCCATCGCCCCCGGAATGGACTTGAAGAAGGAATGCGAGATCGATGTCACATGCCGCAACGGCCTTATCACCGTCACCATCACGCAGGGCGACGCCATGTTCTCGGTTCAGCGCCCGACCTTCAACCTGTCCAGAACGCTCTCCACCGTCCCGGATGGCTACTACGTCGGATTCGCGGCTTCCAGCTACTACTACAACGACAACGCGACAAGGATTCCGATGATGACGCATACGCTCTCGGGCTTCCGCGGCTGGTACCGCGCCCGCACCGCTCACAACTGGCAGGACGTTGCCGATTCCGTCTATCCGTTCACCTCGGCCAACTGCACTGCCCGCATCTACCAGAACGCCGACTACACGTTCGTCGATGAAACCAGCGGGGCTCTGGAATCCGACGGCTCCTTCCGGCTCGAACCCAATGGCGCCCGGACGTGCAACATCATCCGCCCGAACCTTTCCATGGTGCGCACCAAGAAGTGGCTCATCTCGTTCGATCTTGTGGCCGGCAATGGAACCGCCGGCGACAACACCGAATACACAAAATTCGGATTCGTCCGCTGCAACGATGGACTCGGCAGCTGGATATTCCGCTACGACTCGTCCCACAAGGACATTTTGAACGAGCAATGGGA
>JAFSTA010000175.1 GCA_017450695.1 Kiritimatiellia bacterium
GGCAGGCAACGCAGCCTTGACCGCAGAATCGGAGATCTTAGCCGTCGCATATTCAAGTTCTTCGAGAATGACCTGCTGGGCTGGGATGTCGGCATCGAATATCTTTGACGCGACCTGCGCCACCGCGCTCTGGCGGTCAGCCGTGGAGCCTACCGAAGACATTGTGGCGGACGTGCCGATGCAGAGGAGGTTGTCGGCGTTCAGCTGCGCACGGATACGCCTGACGAGCATGGCGACGTCTGCGCCCTGGCGACCGCGATAGGTGTGCAACTCGTCGAGGACGAGGAACTCGAGGTTCTGCGCCGCCTCCACGACCTCGTGGTCTTCCTGATGGCGCGTCAGGATGAGGTCGAGCATCACATAGTTGGTGAGGAGAATGTCTGGCGGGTTCTTCTTGATGGCCGTGCGTTCAGTCGCCGACTCCTGTCCCGTGTACCGCTTCACGGTCACGAGATTGGAACCGTCCAGAAACTTCCCGATCTCCTCGAACTGGCTGTTTGCGAGGGCATTCATCGGATAGACGATGATCGCCCGTATGCGCGGAGACGGATCGGTTTTCTTCTCGCGGATGATCCTGTTCACTATCGGGATGAAGAACGTGAGGGACTTCCCCGATCCGGTTCCTGTCGTGACAACGAAACTTTTGTCGCCCGCCACCATCGTGAGCGCCGCCGTCTGATGACAGTAGAGCTGAATGGGCTTGGGGCAAGGTGGCTCTTCCTGCTTGCCGGTCTGAAATATCTGCGCTGTCTCGGGCTCGACATTCCCTTGCCGCGCAAGCTCGTCAATGAATGCGCCTTTGCGGTAGTTGGGGTTGATCTGGATGAGCGGATCTGGCCAGAAGCGCCCCTCGTCGTATGCCGCCTGGACTTTGCTTGCGATGTCCGTGGATCGCGGAGACGCGAAACTCGTCGAGAACTTCTTGTAGTTCTCGACCAGTCCATTCCTGAACTCGAATATGTCGTTCATCGTGCTTGCTCTCCCTTATCCCTCATGCCTTTACCCACAGGAGAATGCTTTAACCGCACCTCCGGGACACTATCCACGATGTCATGAATGCTACACCCGAGCGCGTCGCAAATCTTGACGAGGATGGAGGTGTTCACGTCCTCGCCCTTGGGAAGCTTCGCAAGGGTAGTGGTAGATATACCGGCGGCAAGACGCATTTGCGTACGCGTCATCCCCCGGTCAATGAGCAGCTTCCAAAGCCGATTGTAACAGAGTACCATATTGCGAAACTTTTCCAACAAGAAATGTGGCACGCATTATATCATTTTCTGTCAGCGATATCAAACAAACGATTTTCCAAAATGGATTGAAGGGTCATTGACGATGCAACGCCGCTTTTGCAGAACGCCATTGACGAGGTCTTCAGGCTGGGCGGCGGACGGTCGTCGTCGGGAGCGGCTTCTATTCCATCAAGGGAATCCGCCTGCGCAGCCGCGTGACGCTTCACCTTGAACGCGGAGCCGTCCTTCAGGCAAGCAGAAACGCCGCCGACTTCGACATCCTTGGGAAAGACGCCGTGGAGCCGATTCCTGCGGCGGAATACGAGAGGGGGCGTTCCCGCCGGTAGTCGCCGCCGCGCGGCGAACTTGAGCGCACCTCGCCCCGCCTACACATCTCCGACCCCCTCTCCCCTTGGAACGATGCGGTCATACGTATTCTCAACGCGGAGGACGTTGCGATCACCGGCGAAAAAGGATCGGTAATCGACGGCGCAAACGGCTACAACCCGAACGGCGAACTGAACTATCGCGGCGTTCACTGGATCAGCGCGATCGCCTCGACGAATGTCGCCCTGCGCGGCTTTACCATACGGCACGCCGGGCACTGGGCGATGCTGCTCCGCTACTGCGGGAACGTCACGTGCGAGCGCGTGACGGCGCTTGGAGGACACGACGGATTCCATGCGCGGGGATGCGACAACGTCCGCGTGGAGGACTGCTACCTTCATACGGGGGACGATGCCGTCGCCGGTTTCGACAACTGCGGCATGGTCGTGCGCGGATGCGACCTTTCCAGTTCGTGCAATGCATTCAGGATCGGCGGACGCGACATCCTAATCGAAAACTGCCATGCGCACGGGCCGTGCGAATACGTTTTCCGCGACAGAATCTCCGTTCAGGCGAAAAAGGAGGGACTCTGGAATCCGACCGTCGTTCCGGGGCGGCACACAATGGCGACGTTCTTCATCTACATCTGCGACTACACGATGCCGGTGAGGCACCAGCCGGGAAACATCGTGGTGCGCAACTGCAAGGTCGAGAACGCGGTGAGACTTGTCCGCTACAACTTTGGCGGAGATGCCTGGCAGTTTGCCCATCAGCTCGCCGACATCCACTTTGAGGGCATAGAGGCATCCGGCATTTGCCTTCCCGTTGCGCTGAACGGCGGAAAGGCGGAGGCCGGCGATCTGCCGCTAGAATTCACGATGTCCGACAGCACCATCTCGTTTGCCAAACCGCAGACCGAGGTGTTCTCCTTGGCGAACGTGCGCACGTTTTCCCTGACGAACGTGACCGTTTCCGGCGTGTCAGCCCCGCTTGCGCGGGTTTGGGGATCGCCGCCCGAAATGAAATTGTCAGGTATCCACGGAGTCTCCGCCGAAATCGCGGAGGGAAAGGGGAAATTCCAATGCCCCTGGTGGAAGTGAGGCGGCAAGACCGCCGATGCTTTCAAATCGGGGTTGCGCTTTAGGGACGATAGGCGGTAGGCGGGCAGACGGGCGCGGCGGCGCGCTCCGGCGCGAGGGCGGGCGGTTGCCCGCCCGAACGGGAAAAGCCCGCCACGGGGCAACGTGGCGGGCTTCTGGCGCAAGGCGCTGGTGCGGGCGGTCATACGGCAAGGCGCAGGGCGTTCCACCCGTCGAAAGATGCGGGCGGGGATCGACGCCGCCCGCTTGATGAGCGCCGCCGCTACACGATGCGGCGGGCGAGCGCGAGGAGGTTCTTGATTCCGTTCAGCTCGCCAAGCGCACGGGTCACCATGAACTCAAGGTCGTCGAAATCCTCGCGGGTTCCCGCCTCGGCCAGCGCAACCATGTCGAGCGCGAAGAGCCCGCGCCACGCGGCGAACGTGACCGACGCGATGTTGCCCACGAGGAAGAAGATGGCATCGAGATTGACCTTCCGGCCGACCGGCTTGTGCTGAAGCCTGTAGGCTGTTCGCAGGCGGTCTCGTCGGCTTTCGCGCTTCTCCTCGGCTCCGCGTTCGCGTTTGTACTCGGCCTCGGCGATGTGCTTCACC
>JAFSTA010000176.1 GCA_017450695.1 Kiritimatiellia bacterium
AACAAGCAAAAACTAAATGTTGTCAGTCAGCAGGGAGGGTAAACCATGAGACCTACAACCAATGTTTTCTTCATGCGGAAAAAACAGAATGCCGAACCAGTTATCATCACTCTTGCACCGAACAGTAATAGCGGATTGGTTCTTGTAATAAAATCATTTTCGGCAAGTGAGATTGTCATTGATGGTGCTTATCATGGCGGAAAACTGGCAAAGAATGACTACATAATTTGGAGGAGACCAGTTAGCAGTTCATCATATACAAGCATGACTTATTATTGCGACAAGGACACAGGGATTTTTCATTCCAACTCTTCGCAAGGCAATCTTCCATTTGCCAATAGGGGACTTGAACCGAATGATGAACTTTATTTTTTCCACCTTGCTAATGCTTCGGGAAATGAAACAATCACAATACCGCCGAACACAGTAACAAGACAGACATAAACAGAAAGGATAAACACCCAATGAATGAAGATAATTTCACACAACTAGCAATCCGCATTTCTACTGAACTTGGAACTCTCAATGCTAACATGACATCCGTTTTAAGTAAGATTGCTGACCACGATGAACGAATCAGAAACCTTGAAGTCGAAAAGAAAACAGATGATGATTCATTTAAAGTAATAATATCTCAATGGTTAGCAAAGTCTTTGTTGCTTGCTTTAGCAACAATAGCAACATTATCTGGTTCGGCAGGTATCATAAAGCAGATTTTTGAAAAGTAATCTAATCTTAATCGTCTTCGACATCTTCTATATATTCCATTTCATCATCAAGAATAATATCAACCTTTTCGTGAAGGTGAAGTATGAGTTTCTCCAATTTGTCGATTTTATCAAGGCATTCTTCAACCTTGCTCAAAACATAAGACTGTCCCATACTTTCAAATAATGCGTCAATTTCCTCATCTTCTTTTTTTGTCTGTTCAAGTAATCTTTCCCGAAATTTTTTGGCGTTATTCAGAGTTGCGAACCAAGCATTTTCTCCGTTTTCGATACAGACTCTCCACCCTGTTTTATCCCTGACAATCGGAAACCTTGAATCACTCTTACCCATATTCAACCCTTTCAACATCAACAGAAATCAGCGTGATTCAACTACTTTTATTTTTGAATGTCAAGTACCAAATCAACCACGAGAAATAAGTACATTATAACTAATTATTGTTCAATGATTTATGAAAGCAAAATAAGTAACCAATTTGATTTTTCGGTAATTCTTGGTACTTATTTTTATGTGTTTTTGTTTTTGTAAGTGATTGCCGTTCATATAATTACACAATGCTTGATTTTGGGTTATCAAAAGTGTTGGATACGGACACGATAGATAAATAACAATGTTTTTGAAATGTAATAAATCAAGTACCAAAAATACTCATAAGACATTGGAAATAAAAGAGTTGAAGCAAAAAATCTCAAATCCGTTTGTTCTCTTCCTCGTGGAGAGTTGTGCTACCGCCATCCCCTTGGTTCTGTTTTCGGGACGCTTCTCAGCCGTTCAGCTTCCCCGCTTCTCAGCTGGCGCGTAGCGCCCCGGCGGCTCTGCGTGAGAAACCAGCAGAGGAATTTCGGTTCATTCCTAGGGACAAATTTGCTTGGATGAGGAATCGATTTTTGTTATACTGTATGCATTCGTCAAGGGGAAGCCCCTTTTCGGGATTTGCCAAAACAGAGAGGATGCGAGATGAAAAGAAGAGCGTTTTTGAGAAATGTGGCGTTGGGTACGGCGGGATGCGCGTTGGGAGCAAGGGCCGAATTGACCTTCCCGCAGTTGTTGAAAATCCGTCAGCCGCGTGAGCTGAAAGCGAATGACAAGCTGAATATCGGCGTGATCGGTGTCGGCGGCAAGGGGTGGTCCGACTGGACGCCGATGTTGGATTATGGCGAGAACATCGTCGCGCTTTGCGACGTGGATCGCGGCACATTGGATCGCGGCCTGAAGCACCTTCAGGGGAAAGGCGTGAATCCCTCTTCCGTCCAGACCTTTACGGATTACCGCAAGATGCTGGATCAGGTCAAGAATCTGGATGCGGTCATTGTCGCCACGCCCGACCATACGCACGGTCCGGCGGCCATCCGCGCCATGAAACGCGGTTGCCACGTCTATGTGCAGAAGCCTCTCGTCCGCACGATTTGGGAGGCGAACTATTTCGGGAAGGTCGCGAAGGAGATGGGCGTTGTCACCCAGATGGGCAATCAGGGCAGCGCGATCAACGGTTTCCGCCGGAGCGTCGAGGTGTTGCAGTCGGGTATCCTCGGCAACGTTACCGAGGTCCATGTCTGGACCGACCGTGCCGCCAACTTCTGGCCGCAGGGAATCGCTCGTCCGGCGGGTTCCGATCCCGTCCCCGCCACGCTGGACTGGGACAGCTGGTTGGGAACCGCCCCGGACCGTCCGTTCAAGCAGGGCGCCTACCACACCTTCCGTTGGCGCGGGTACTACGATTTCGGTACGGGCGCGTTTGGCGACATGGCGTGCCACAACATGAACCTCCCGATTCGCGGTCTCTCGCTCGGCGCGGTTGAGTCCGCCGAATGTATTTCGGTCGAGGGCGTCAGCCCGGATCACGATACGTATCCGCTGAAGACTGTGGTGCGTGTGCATTACGCGGCACGGAAGGGAATGGTTCCGGTCGATTTCTACTGGTACGACGGCAAGACCCGTCCCGATATCGGGCGGTTGCCGCCGCAGGTTGCCGCCACGTTCGGAAGCAACCTTCCGTTCGGCGGACTCTCGATCATCGGCGACAAGGGAAGCCTCTACAGCTACAACGATCGTGGCGAAGAGGCGTACATCTGCCTGAAGGACGAGGCGAAGTATAAGGCCGTGCAGAACCACGAGGCATGCAAGGACATCCCGGAGACGTTGCCGCGTTACGGGCTGAAGGGGAACATCTACGCCTTCCAGGACATCGAGTTCGTCAACGCCTGTAAGGGCGAGGCGAAGGCTTACTCCGACATCGACCACTCCGTGCCGATGGTGGAAGGCATTTCCGTTGCCTGCGTTGCCCAGCGTCTCGCCGGACGTAAACTGAACTGGGATGCCGAGAAAAAGACCTTCGGCAATGCCGAGGCAGACTCCTTCATTCGCCCGCACATCCGCAGTGGCTGGGAGTTCTAACTCCGGCTGAGAAGCGGGGAAGCTGAGAGGCTGAGAAGCAAGGGAAGGCAGTAGGATTGTCTCACGCAGAGAACGGGAGGGTCGAACCCCCGTCGCGACCGCAAGGTTTACTCGTCTTCCCCGGCTTAACACGCTTTACCGGCTTCCCCACCTTACCGCGGTTTCCATTCCCAGTTGGATGCGCCTTCCGTGATGGTGATCGGTTTGCCGTCCAGGTAGGAGGCGGTGAATCTTCCCGGTTCTTCGATCCAGAATCCGTAAGGGGCGAGCGTGTACCCATCTACATCGCGGGAAATGTCGCCAAGGTTGGCCAGTAGCTTGACGGGGCCGTACTGTGCGCGGATGATTCCATCATCGCGTATGCTGTCCATCGGGATGTCCCGTGCGAAGAGCGGCGAGCGGTCGTGCCGGAATGACAGGAGCGGCTGGCCGATGTAGCGGGCGCAGACGGATTTCTGAAGACGCGAGAGCAGTTCGTACCAGTGTTTGACGGCGTCCTGTTCGACCATCGCGCGTGTCGCCGAGGCGAAGCTCAATCCGTAACCTGTCGCCAATGTCCAGACGAGCGTGTCGTAGCGGTTGGGCATGATGAACTGTCCCAGGTCGTGATGCGTGAAGATGCAGTTTTCGTGGAACAGGTAAAGCGCCAGCGGATACATCTCCCACGAGTTCGCCGAATAGTGTTCTTTGAAGTACCACTGCCAGGTACGCCACGGTGTCGGCACATGTCCCCAGCTCATGCCGCAGATCATCGTCTGGAAGTTGGCGGTCCGATCCCAACCGTTCTCCGTCCCGATCGGGACGATGCGACTGTCCTCATCGTTCATGTGCAACATCCCCTCGATGTAGGCGGCGGGATTCGGTGAGGCCGGGTTGGTGTCGTAATGCCATCTCCGCGCGCCGCACTGGTCTTGGAAGAGCAGATCGACGGGATAGTCGTGCGTGAACTCGTGTACGGTTTTCCGGTTCGCCTTGCGGACGGCGGGATGCCAGTAGGTGATGGTCCAGCCGTCGTTTTTCGCGTACTGCTCATGACGCGTTTTCCCGTCCAGCGTCTTCAGCAGCGGATCTTCGCCCGCGCTTGCGAAAGTAGGGCCTTTGGGATGGTCGCACCACCAGGTGGGGTTGGTGTAAGGGGAAACCAGATGTCCGCTTTCGCGGGCCACCTGGAAGAACTTCTTGAGGTCTTCTTCCGAGCCGAACGATTTGTTCGGCGGCAGGTGGTCGGGATATTCCTTGTCAAAACCGCCTTTCAGATAATCCGAGAAGTGGATCAGGGACGGGCTGGGAATCTGCGGCAGGTGTCGGATCAGGTCGGCGGCGGGCGAGTTGAGCTTCAACAGCGGTGCCTGTTTCAGTTTTTCCAGTATATCCGGTTTGACCTTTTCCGACAGCTTGCGCGTCAGCGCGTTGGCGACCGCGTAATCTTTCAGGTTCGCTTCCGTCGTTTGTCCCAGCGCCAGGCGCACGACGGGAAAGGTGTACGAAACGCCGGGCCGGATGTAGGCGGAGAAGGCGTGTCCGCAGCCGCCGCCTGTTTCGTCCCCCCCGCACCACAGGAAACCGGGCAGGAAGAAATTGTCCGGATGCCATTCCCACGGGGTGGAGGCGACGCGCGGCTGAACGCGGTACACCGCCGCCGTGCCGTACCGGCTGTCGAGCTGCATGAAGTCGGCGAACGCGGGCGGGTAGGGGACGGAATAACGGTGGAATCGGCGCGCTACAAACTGGTAATGGAAGGAGAACGCGGCCGTTTCGAACCAGTTCCCGCCAGACTGCACGAACGAACGGATCGCGTCGATCATGCGGTCGTATCCCAGTGCGGGATCGACCGTCAGGACTTCGCCGTACGGATTGAGGATACTCTGGATCTCGGGATTGCTGAGTGCCTTGGAGAGTTCCTGCGGGGAACGGAGAAGGCGGAATTCGGTTTTCGTCCGCTTGGCGATATTCTGTACGATCGTTTTCCACTGCTCGACGGAAACATGGCTCCAACCCGCTGCTTTGGGACCGTTCTGGAGCATAATGAGGGCGACGACCTTTCGTTTCCCTTTGCGCTCCGCCGCCAGCTGTGAGAGAACGGCATTTACGGAGACCGTCGCGACTTCCTGATAGTCCTCGAAGATCGGTCCGCCGAAACGCCAGATGGCGCCACTTCCCCCGCAAGAGAACGAGGAGAAAAAGGGACCGTGCTCGGTATTCAGCAGGACGCGGTCATACTGTCCCTGGCGGGACGCCCGGTTAGCGACAACCGTATGGCGCGAAAGTTTCGCGCGCTCTTCCGCGGAGAACCAGTGCGTCCCTTCCTCCGTCACTGAAACGGGGACGGCGGGATCATCCACCTCACGGTAGTTCAACGCTCCGTAATAGAGGCGGTTGTAACCACGCGGGCCGACCGATTTCGTTTCCCATCCCGCGTCCATCAGTTCGGTGTGGTCGCGGAAAAAGCGGTCGTTCCAAGCCACGCCGAGGCTTTCGTTGCCGTTCTGCGGGAAGACGAAGCGCTTCACGTCACCGGGCGCGAACCGCAACTCGCAGGGAAGGTCGAGCGTAAGAATCGGTTGCGTGGCGCCACTCACCGTGGCGCGGAAATCGAATCCGCGTTTGTCCGGTGCGGGCGCGACCGCAATCCGCACGGTCGCCTTCGGCGAGGTGTACGCGAGCAGGCACGACGAGTCGCCGGTCGATTGCAACTGGAATTGACCGACTGCGTGATCTCCGCAAAACTCGGCGGCGCACACGGTCGTGTTGTCTGCGAAGGTGAGCCTCCACAAGCCGTTCGTTCCGCTCTTCCAAACGGACGCCGCGGCGCCCGTTGGCGTCACCGCCCGGATCGAACCGTTCGCGTTGTCCAGCTCCAGTTTCCCGCACGGGGCGGTGAGAACTACCGCTTGCGCCCATCCTGTCGCGAGGGCGGCAAGGCAAATTCCAATTGACAATCTCTTCATGGCAACCTTTCGATATGAGATAGGGTGGTTGGGTGGTGCGCACCACCCAGAATGACTAGAAGTTCCAGAAACACTAGACCTGCTAGAACCACTAGAACCTCTAGCGCTTGCCTATCCGGTGGCCGCCTCTCCGCTCCTGTCTGGCGTTTCGCGGCTGGGTCAACTTAGGGGCACCAGCCCCACTTAGGCGGCGCAGCCGCCACGTATCTGCTCTACAGGGCTTTCACGATACGCTTGACGGCCTCTTCCACATTCTCGCGGCTGTTGAAGGAGGAGACTCGGATGAAACCTTCCCCGTCCTTTCCGAAGCCCGCTCCCGGCGTGATGACAACCTGCGCGTCATGCAGGAGCTTGTCGAAGAAATCCCACGACTTCTTGCCGTTCACGTTGACCCAGACGTAGGGACTGTTGTCCCCGCCGATACAGTCGTATCCCGCTTTCGCGAACGCCTTGCGGATGATCTTGCCGTTGCCGAGGTAGAAGTCGATGATCTTCTTGACCTGCCGCTTTCCCTCTTTCGTGTAGATGGCTGCCGCCGCGCGCTGGACGATGTAGGAGACGCCGTTGAACTTGGTGGTGTGGCGGCGGGTCCACATCGGGTGCAGGGGGACCTTCTCGCCCTTCTTCGTGTAGGCGACCAGGTCTTTGGGAATCACGGTGAACGCGCAGCGCGTTCCGGTGAACCCGGCGGTCTTGGAGAAGCTGCGGAATTCAATCGCGCATTCGCGCGCGCCCTCGATTTCGAAGATGCTGTGCGGGATGCCGGGGGTGCGGATGAACGCCTCGTAGGCGGCGTCAAAGAGGATCAGCGCCTTGTTCTTCCGCGCGTAGGCGACCCACGCCGTGAGCTGTTCCTTCGTCGCGACCGCTCCCGTGGGGTTGTTGGGGAAACAGAGGTAGATCAGATCGACCGGTTCTTTCGGGGGGGCGGGAACAAACCCGTTCTCCACCGTGCCGTCCAGATAGACAAGTCCCGCATAGCGTCCGTTCGTGTTCTTTCCCGTGCGCCCCGCCATGACGTTCGTATCGACATAAACCGGGTAAACGGGATCCGGAACGGCGATCTTTACCTTCGCCCCGAAGAGTTCCTGGATGTTGCCCGTGTCGCACTTCGCGCCGTCACTCACAAAAATCTCGTCGGCGGAGATGTCGGCGCCCCGTGCCTGGAAATCATGCTTCGCGATCGCCTCGCGCAGGAAGTCGTATCCCTGCTCCGGACCGTATCCGCGGAAGGTTTCGCGAGACGCCATCTCATCCACCGCCTCGTGCAAGGCCTGGATGCAGACGGGCGGAAGCGGTTCCGTCACGTCGCCGATCCCCAGACGGATAATCGGCTTGTGGGGATAGGTCGTCTGAAACACCTTGATCCGTTTCGCGATGTCCGCGAAAAGATAGGATGCCTTCAGTTTGCTGTAGTTCTCGTTTACTTGAATCATTGCTTATCCTTTCTTGATGACCGGCTTGGCCACGCGGGCGATGCGGTCCATCATGTCATCGACTTCTTTGACGTCCAGGAAACCGACCGCCATCACATCCACGACGCCGCTCGTCAACGTGAACGCCACGGACTGGTCGATCTTTTCCGGGTATTGGGAAAGCCATCCCTCGCCGAGGATCTTCATCGCGATCACGCCCGCACCTCTTGCCTTGAGCTTGCGGCAGAGATCCACGTTGTCCGGCACGGGGCCGTCCATCAACACCTTGAACGGGTTGAGGCGCACATGGCAGACTTCCGCCCACTCCGTGGTGGCGGCCACTTCGAGCGCCGGGCGCATGTGCATGGAGAGTCCGTGCGCGCGGATTTTCCCCGCCTGCTTGCACTTCTCCAGACCCTCCATCACGGGCGCGAGATTCTGCGGCCATTCCGCCTGGTTGACGTAGTGCATCTGCATCACGTCGATGTAGTCGGTTTTCAGCTCTTTGAGGAAGTCGTTCACGCGCTGCTCGATCGGCGTGTCCTTGCGGCATCCGACCTTGGTGATGATCGTGTACGAATCGCGAGGGTAATCCTTCAACGCCTCCGCGATGTACTTGTGCGTTCCGTAGGAATGCGCCATGTCGAAGCAGCGGATGCCCTTCTCGTACGCATGGCGCAACAACGCGATCACGCCGTCGTGCCCGAGACGATCCAGCGACGACTTGCCGCCGCCCGCCTTGACACCCGTGCCGAAGCACAGGCGGCTCGTCCGAATCCCGGTCTTGCCCAGCGTGACCGTTTCCGCGCCTGAATAAAACTCCTGTTTCGTGGCAGGCAAGACGGCGGCGCCGGCGGCCAATTCCAAAAACTGCCTACGGCCCAATGCGGTTTCTTTCTCGTTCGTCATACTCGTTCTCCGCTTGTTTCCCATCGTTTTTCCGTTGAAGTCGCCCTGCCGAGAATCGACACCGAGGCGCAACACGGGGAATAGTGTAGCAAAAAGAAACGAATCTGCCCATGATAAAATCGTTTTCATCTGGGGCAGCCGCTTGTATCCCTTTCATCCCTTTTGTCCCTTCTGTCTCTTTTGTCCCTTACGTCCCTTCCCACTCTCCCCTCTCTTTTGTCCCTTTCCGCCTTGCCGGCAGGGGCGCGTTTTCGCGACCCCCTGCAAGCCCGCCAAAAAGCGATACTCGATCCTGCGCAATTTTACCCATCATTGCGCAATTTTACCATTGTTCCTCTCCGATTTCTAGTGTACAATGACCTTGTTTTTATGCTTGGAGGATACAGATGAAACACCTATTGTTATGGACGGTTTTCTGTTCTTTTGCTGGGGCTCTTTCGTGGAATGCCGGCGCGCAGACGCTTCGGGACATTCGCGCGGATGAGATCGCGAAACTGGAGCAGGAGATCAACGGCGACTCGTCGCTGACGGTAAAACCGAAGAAGGATCGCCGCGTTCTGGTTTTCTGGCGCTGCGAAGGTTTCGTGCATACGGATTCGATTGTGATCGGCCGCGAGGCTTTCCGGCTCGTCGCCGAAAAAACGAAGGCTTTCCAGGTCGATTTCTCTCGTGACTACGAGTCGTTGAAGCCGGAGAATCTGGCGCGTTACGATGCGCTGGTGCTGATGAACTCGACGAGCCTGAAGACCCGGGAGAATCCGTTCCTGGCCCGTTCGCTGATTTCCTACGTGAAAAACGGCAAGGGATTGACGGTGATCCACGGCGGTGCCGACAGCTTCAACGACGCGCCCGACGTCTCCGAGATGATCGGCGGTCATTTCTGGGGCCATCCGTGGGGAGCGGGCGGGATCTGGGCGATCCACCTGGATGAAAAGACGAACCGCGTGAACGATCCCTTCTCCGGGGATTTTAAGCAGAACGAGGAGATCTATCAGCATCGTCCTCCGTTCTACAGCCGCGCGAAATCCCGTGTCCTGCTTTCGCTGGACCTGAACGACCCCGTGACGGCGGGAGTGAAGGGACAGGCGCGCGAGGACAAGGACTACGGCGTTTCGTGGATCAAGCCGTACGGCAAGGGCCGCGTGTTCTACACGACGTTCGGCCACCACCACGTGGCATGGTTCACCCCGCGTACCCTGAAGCATTTTTTCCGCGGGTTGCAGTACACGATCGGCGATCTGGTCGCGGACGACACGCCGGCGGGCCTGTCTGAAGAGGATTTGAAACGGTTCGCGTCCAGCGACAATCAGGGCTTCGTTTTCAACGGTCTCGTCGATGTTCTCACGCACACCTACCATGAGGGCGTGACCAAGGAAAACATCCGTAAGGTGGGCGACATGCTGAAGCGCGGCGACCTCAACCCGAACGCCCGCGCGGGAGTCCTCCGTGCGCTGGTCACGATCGGCGCGACCGCCGACCTGAAGGGAGTTGCCGACTCGCTCTCCGTTCCCGAAGCGCGCGACAACGCGATCACCCTCCTCGCGCAAACGCCTTCCGCGGAAGCTGCCGACGCGCTCCGCCAGTTCTGGGGCAAGGCGGATGCCGGTGTCCGTTGTTCGCTTTTGAACGCATTCGCGTTGCGGGGCGACAGCGCCGAGTTGGCGAAGCACATCAACGACGGCGACAGCTACGTGGAGGAGACCGCCCTTTTCGCCCTCGGGCGCGTGGGCGACAAGACGGCTTGGAACGCCCTTCTGGCTGCCAAGAAAGACGGCAAGCTGGCGAAAGCCCGCGACTTCGCGCTAGGCGCGGCGATCGGACGCTTCCTCGACCGCGACGAAGCAAAGGCCATCGAGAAAGATGCGAAAGCGATCTTTCAGGAGACGAACCGCACTGAATCGCTGCGTGCCGCCGCCGCTCGTGTGTTGATCGTGCGCGATTCCGATTTCTTCCAGACCGCGCTGAAGGACGCCAACCCGGTCGTCCGCGAGGCCGCGATCTCCGCCGCTTGCAAGGTGCCGGAAAAGGCGATTGTCGCGGCGTTGCGTGACTGTCCCTGCCCGCAGGGCAAGATGATGCTGATGGGAATCGTCGATAGGCGCGGCATCAAGCGCGCGGTTCCCGAATTGGTGGCGAACCTTTCCGACAGCGAACCGGATGTGGTCTGCCAGGCGCTTCGCGCCCTGGTTTATCTCGGTGGCGAGGATGAGCTGGACAAGATCATCCCGCTGTTGGACAAAGGCGATCCGGTCGCCCCCATGGCCGCGAAGACCTTGCAGAACATGCCGTCGAAGTCGGTCGGCAAGGCACTCTTCGAAAAGGCGAAGCAGAACGAGAAGTTGATTCCGATTCTCGGGGAACGTCAGGAATCCGCGCTTCTCGAACGCTGGAAACCGCTCTTGGCGAGCGACCAGGAAGCGATACGTAAGGCGGCTTGGAAAGCCCTCTCCAAGACTGCGTCGGAAAAGAACATCGAGGCTTTGACCGGGTGGCTTCCTCTTCTCCAGAAAGAAGAGCAGCAACTCGCCGTCGCCCCGATCTTGATTGCCTCGCGCCTCACGGACGGCGCCAAGCTGGAACAGCTGATGGAAAAGGCTTGGAAGGAAAACGCTTCGGCTCCTGCGCGTTGCGTGCTGGCGGAAGTGTTCGGTTCCTTCCAGACTCCCGCCTTCCTGCGTCTGCTTCAGGACGGATGCGCGGATGCGGACGCCGGTGTGCGCGAAGCCGCGATGAACTCCCTCTCGAAGTGGCCGTCGCTCGATCCCCTGCCTTCGCTCTACGCGACCTACGGGAAGTTCGAGGACAAGGAAACGCGCCGTGCCACGGTACGCGCAGCCACGATGCTGATCAATGCCGTCGCAGGGAAGCAGTTCGACCAGAAAGCGGAGGAGCTGTTCTCCAAGATCGATGATTCCGACCGACTCCGTTTTGCGGATATGCTGTTGAAGTACCGGACGCTGGAATCCTTCGCCCTCTTCGAAAAGATGTTCGGGAATCCGAACTACGGCGCGGCCGCGAAGAAGTGCTACGTCTCGCTCTACGACAAGAACGTCAAGGGGCTGAAGGATGTCACCACGAAAGAGGCGGAACGGAAAAACTGGAAGGCGACGGCCTCCCACCATTCCCGCGAGGCTTCACGCGCGTTCGACAACAATCCGGGCACGCGTTGGGATACCGGTACCCCGTCGGTTCCCGGCATGTGGTACACGGTCGATTTCGGACAGAACCTCTTCATCACGCGCATCGAGATGGAGACGAAGAAGTCCGCCAACGATACCCCCAATGGCTGTGATGTCTTCGCATCGTTCGACGGCAAGGAATTCACCGGTCCCGTCGCGCACTATGACGGCAAGACGAGGGAGATGGCGGTTTTCACCGCGAGCGCGACGGCACGTTACCTGAAGTTCGTCACGACGGGCACCCGCCCCGGAAACTACTGGTCGATTCATGAGTTGCATATCTTCACAGGCGTCGATCAGGCGACTTTGGATGCGATCGGAAAGAAAGCGAACGACGTTCGCTAGCGGAAAGGAGATAGGAAAAATGAAATTATCCCGTAGGAGTTTTATTCAGGCTGGTGTCGGCGCATGGGCTGCCTCGCTTTTCAACATCGTTCCGGCCAGTGTGCTGGGGAAGAACGCGCCGAGCAACCGGATTGTGATGGGTATGGTCGGTGTCGGTGGACAGGGACAGGGCGACATGCGCGCCTTCTTGGGACAACCGGATGTCGTCGTGAAAGCGGTCTGTGACGTCAACGCCGAGAAGATGAAACAGGCGAAGAAGATTGTCGATGAGAAGTTCAAGAATTCAGACTGCCTGATGATCAAGGACTTCCGCGAGCTTTGCTCCCGCGACGACATCGACGCGGTTCAGATTGCGACGCCCGACCACTGGCATGCCTATGTCGGCACCTACGCGCTTGCCCACGGCAAGGATGTCTATGGCGAGAAGCCTTTCACCCACGACCTGCTGGAAGGCCGGGCGATTATCCGCGCGGTCGAACGCTACGGGCGCGTCTGGCAGACCGGCAGCCAGCAGCGTTCCGGCGGCGAGTTCCGTCGCGTGGTGGAGCTGGTAAAGAACGGACGATTAGGCAAGATCGCGCGCGTGGAGGTCGGTCTCCCCGGTGGCGGGCGCGGCAAGAAGCCGGATCCGAACGCGAAGATTCCCGAAGGTCTGGACTGGAACTTCTGGCTCGGTCCTGCGCCGTTCCGTTCCTTCCTGGGCGTGTACGACTGGGATTGGCGCTGGAATCTCGAATGGGGCGGCGGTCAGTTGATGGACTGGATCGGGCACCACGGCGACATCGCGCAGTGGGGACTCGGTATGGACCGCAGCGGTCCGGTCGAGTTCGACGGTTCCGCGCCGTGGGAGCCGGAAGGCATCTACGATTCGCCGAAATCGTATTACGTCCAGGGCAAATACGCGAATGGGATTGAGCTGATCATCGCCGACGACTCCCAGGTGCGGGCCGGTACGACCTTCTATGGGGAGAACGGCAAGTGGCTGTGGGTGAACCGCGGACGCTACGAGGCATCCGACGCCACCCTGCGCGAAAGCAAGATCGAGGCGGGCGAAATCCGGCTTCAAAATCCGGGTAACCACATGCGGAACTTCGTGGACTGCGTGAAGAACCGCGAGCTTTCCGTGGCGAACGCGGAGGCGTCGCACCGCTCGGCGAGTTTGGGACACCTCAGCATGATCTCCATTCTCTGCGGACGCAAGATCAAGTGGAACCCGGAGAAAGAAGAGATCATCGGCGATCCCGTCGCGACCGGCCTCCTCGGCCGCACCCCGCGCGGTCCCTGGACGCTCTGCTGATGAGATAGCTGACCACCAGCGGACAGTTGGATACAGGAATCTTCGCCGTGTTTGGATTGTACGGCGAAGATTCCGTTTTGTCTTTCCGTCCCTTTTGTCTCGTCACGCAAACCACCTTGCCCATCCGTCCCGAGTTCTGCGCGAGACGTTCGGGGAAGCGGCACTCCTGGCGCTTCGGGAGGGTCGCGCCCCGTCGCGACCGAATTGCTTAACCTGCCAACTTCTAGATAAGGAAACAACAGGGACAACATCGAGAACAACCCTGTAGAAGGTGCGCGGGCTAACTCGCTCGCGTGATCCATCTCCCAAAACCAGCGTTCCGTTCAGCCGACAGCCAGATTTGGCAATGGGCGCGGGCGTGTTGGCCCGCGCGTCCAATGACAGTTGAAGCAATTGCAGAACCTTTCGCCTATCGGTTGTTCAACCACGGAACACACAGAATACACGGAAAAACACGAGTCTCGTAAACCTGCGATTCCGTGTGTTCCGTGGTTTTGAAATTACCTCAGTTGTCCTTGAAGTTGCCTCCGTTGTTTCCTTTGCTTTCGAAACACATTTAGATCTATCGCGTCGATTCCAACGATGCCGGAGGAGGGTAGTCTTGTCAGAAGCCCCTTCGTATTTTCGATAAGGATTCTAGCCCCCCGCTCGCGCGTTGCGTGAGTGATTCGATTCAGATAACTTCTCCGATTGTTCACAATTGACACAATTGTCATCATTGCCACAAATACAAATTGCAATGGCATTGTGATTTGTGACATGGTTGGCATTTGTGAGCATTTGAGATTTGTGAACAATGAAGTTATAGACAAGACTTGTTGATTCCTCATCGTAAAACCAATTACCATTCTGAGTCTCATCTAACTACTATCGGGACGATCATTTCTTCATCACCTAGATTCACTCGTCTTGCATAAGGATGATTGGAGATAGAGAGGGACTGTTCTCCAAGCCTCCGAAACTCCCCGTAGCGAAAGCAATATCCGCACTTCCGAAGCGCGGTCGCGACGGGGCGCGACCCTCCCCTGCGTAGGACGAATATGACAGCCGCATGAAGCGGTGTCGCTTCCCCGAATGCCACCGCACCTCAGCTGATGCCGCGATCCAAGCACGAGGAAAAGCCAAAAGCCCCAAAATTTGACAAAAGTCATACCGCGTCTGAAATACACTTTCTCATCATCCGCGAAACTGCTATAATGAAACTAGGCAAGAACGAATGGGAATCGTTCAAGCGAACACGGTGCGGGGCGATGTTCGGCGGTGTGGGGAATGTTGTTGCCGCAAAAGGCGCAAAGCGTGATGGATGCGTTCCCGTACTTCCGCAGGTTGACTGAAGAAGGCGTCATACAACTATGCAGAAACGAGTCAAGAGAGAGAGTTTGAAAGTGAAGAAGGAAACCGGCGCGGTTGTCGGTGATGTGATTAACAGACTCTTCAACGAAATCTCGTCATTGATAACAGCGGCAAGGGAACGGGTTGCCGTTGGAGTCAATACGGAATTGACCAAGCTAAACTGGAATATCGGTCGCTGTATCAACCGGGAGATTCTTGGATATGGCCGAGCCGAGTATGGTAAGCACGTGGTCAAAGGACTGGCAGACCGCCTGATGCTTTTTCATGGGGCTGGATGGGATGAGAAGACCTTGCGGCATTGTCTCCGCGCTGCGGAGACTTTTAGCGAGGAGGAGATTGTCTCCGCAGCGCGGAGACAATTGTCGTGGACGCATATAAAAACGTTAGCCTATATTTCCGATTCCCTTAAAAGGCAATTCTACCTCGAAATGTGCGCAACGGAACATTGGGGTACCCGTGTGTTGCAGAGACGTATAGCTTCCATGATGTACGAACGTACGGCGATAGCAAAGAAGCCCGAAGTTGTGATCAAGAGGGATCTGGCCGCGTTGCGAGATGAGGGTAAGATGTCTGCCGATCTTGCATTCCGTGATCCGTATGTCTTGGATTTCCTCGGCCTACATGGGGAATTTTCAGAGAAGGGACTTGAAAAGGCGCTTGTTGCTGACATGAGGAACGCCATACTTGAACTGGGGGGCGACATGGCGTTCCTTGCGGAGCAGAAGCGCATCAGCGTGGACAATGAGGACTATTATCTTGATTTGTTGTTTTTTCACAGACGGCTTCGTCGGCTTGTGGCTATCGACCTCAAGATAGACACGTTCAAGGCGGAATACAAAGGACAGATGGAACTATACTTGAAATGGCTTGAGAAGAACGAGCGGCAGAAAGGCGAAAAGAAGCCAATCGGCTTGATCTTGTGCGCAGGCAAGAACGAGGAACATGTAGAATTACTGGAACTTGGTCGCAGTAACATAAGGGTCGCGTCGTACATGACGGAATTGCCGCCGAAGAAGGTGCTTGAGGCGAAGTTTCGCCTGGCAATAGAGACGGCGCGAAACCGCCTGTTGGAGAAGAACAACTGAAGAAGGTGTCACACAGCGATGCAGAAACGAGTCACGAGAGAGAGTTTGAAAGTGAAGAAGGCAACCGGCGCGGTTGTCGATGGCGCTTTTTACGGCAAAGTGCGTGATGTGTTTGCGCAGGCGCGGCAGTTTGTCCGTACGACAGCCAATTTCGCCATGGTCAAAGCATATTGGCTTGTGGGCAAGATGATCGTCGAAAAGCAAGGCGGTGCGGCAAAGGCTGGATACGGTGACAAGTTGATTTCCACATTGTCGGAAAGGCTAACGGAAGATTTTGGAAAGGGGTTTACGATTTCTAACCTCAAGTACATGAGGCAGTTCTATTTGGCTTTTCCAATTGGCCACACACTGTGTGACCAATTAAGTTGGAGTCACTACAGGCTGTTGATTTCGGTCGAGAACGAAGAGGCGAGGCAGTACTATCTTGAGGAGGCGCGGAAGTCTCTTTGGAGTGTACGCGAACTTCAGCGTCAGATCAATTCATTCTACTACGAACGGTTGCTTGAGAATCGCGCGAAAGGGCGCGGGACGAAATCCGCCGTCGTCCCGCTGAGGCCGATTGACAAAATGGCGCCGCAGAATGTAATCCGCGACCCGCTTGTGCTGGAGTTCCTTGGCTTGGACGAAAGCGAAAAGTTCCTGGAAAAGGATTTGGAAAGTCTGCTCATCTCACACTTCCAGAAGTTCATGATGGAGATAGGGCGTGGCTTCGCGCTTGTCGCCCGGCAGAAGAGGTTGACGCTTGACGGGAAGTCCTACCATGTCGATCTCGTGTTCTACAACTACATTCTGCGGTGCTTCGTCCTGTGCGATCTGAAGACGGACGAACTGACCCATGCCGACCTGGGGCAGATGCAGATGTACGTGAACTACTATGAGCGCGAGTTGATGAATCCGGGCGACAATCCGCCGATAGGGATTGTACTTTGCACGGACAAGGGCGCGGACCTCGTCCGCTACACGCTGCCATTGCACAACAAGCGCATTTTTGCCGCCAAGTATAAGTTGCACCTTCCAAGCGAGCAGGAGCTGATTGCCGAACTCCGCCGTGAACGCGCCGCCATCGAGGACGCACGATGTACCGCGAAACTGGACACAAGCGCGATTCGTGACATCAAGAAATCAGCGTTTGCGAGAGGCGTAAAGAAGAGGGGGTGATGATGGCAAAACAACTTCCCGTTACGCGCACACGCGCCTCATTTTGTTCTGGATGACTGTCTGAAAGCGTTGCCGCGCAAAAGTTCTCTCGCTTCATTCTGGTGCCCGCGAAGCGACAAGAGTGTCGCTTCCCCGATTGGGCGACCTGTTTTCCTCCGCGCCTCCGTGTGAACAAAACGTACCCTCTTGTACATTCCCGTGCGGAACGCGGGCAAGCACCCAACCACCCAACCACCCAACCACTCAACCACCTAAACCACCTAACCATCGAAGGGATTGGGAAACAACGGGGACAACATCGAGAACAACTTGAATCGGAACGGCTCGCAACCGCGAGCCGGATGGGAAACGTCGCGCGGTTGCGCGACGACCGCCCGCGAGTTGTCTTTCCGTTGTTCCAGTTGTTGTCCTTGGCTATACGTTCCGGGTTCTGGGCGGGACGAATGGGGTGAATGGACTCGCGACAGACGACGGACCATCCAACTGCTGAGAAGCGCTACGCGCCAGCGGGTAAGCGTGTGAAGCATGATGCGGACGCGACGGGGCGCGTCCCTCCCATCGTGCGGTGGACGAACCACCTAACCACTCAACCACCCAACCACCCAAGTAACCCAAGTAACCACCCAATGAATTTTCCAGTTTTCTTTCTGTTCAAAATAGGGTAAAATCTTCCCTCACAGAAGGAGACATGGCGTGACTTCAAATGATGATTTTGTGTTGCAACTGTTGCAGGAACAGGGGATTGTTTCTCCCGAAGAGGTCGAAAGCGTCCAGGGATCCATTCGGCAGGAGGGTGAGACCACACTCGACATTTTGATTCAGACGGGCGTGGTTTCGGAAGATGACGTGCTCGCGTTGATCGCCTCCCAGTTCGGAATGGAGTTCGTCCACGTGGACGCGGAGGCGATCGATCCGGATATCGTGAAGACCGTTCCGGCAGACGTGGCGAGGAAATACGGTGCGGTTCCGCTGGTGATGATGGACCAGACGGTGACGGTCGCGTTGAGTGACCCGATGAGCTACGACAACGTGATGGACGGACTCCGTTACGTGCTGGCTCCGCTGGACGTCCAGGCCGTGGTCGCCCCGCAGAAGGAGGTGAAGGCCGCTCTCGAAAAACTCTTCCCGCAGTCGTTCGAGGATCAGTTCGGCGAGGAGGGATTCTTCGACGGCGCGGTCTCCCAGAAGAAAGAGGGGGAGGACGGCGGAGACGATTCCGGCGATGACGCGCCTGTCATTCGTCTCGTCAGCATGATCATCTCGCAGGCTGTCGAAATGCACTGTTCCGATATCCATCTGGAGCCGATGGAGCGCAGCATGCGCGTCCGGTACCGCATCGACGGCGTGTTGCAGCAGATGGACAATCCGCCGAAGCGTCTGCAGGCGGCGATCATCAGCCGCATCAAGATCATGTCGGGCATGAAGATTTCCGAGAAGCGGATTCCGCAGGACGGGCGTATCCAGGTGAAGGTGCGCGGCAACGATCTCGACCTTCGTGTCTCCTCGGTGCCGACCAACCACGGCGAGAGTATCGTCATGCGTATCTTGGACAAGTCGAACCTGCAGCTGGGCTTGCCGCAGCTCGGGTTCCTTTCCGACGACCAGACGAAGTTCGAGCGGCTGATCGGACTGCCGGACGGCGTGTTGCTGGTGACGGGACCGACCGGTTCGGGCAAGACGACGACGCTCTACGCCTGCTTGAACCAGATCAACCTGCCCGACCGCAAGCTGATCACGGTGGAAGACCCGGTGGAGTACCAGATGTCGGGTATCAACCAGGTGCAGGTGAACCGCGACGTGGGCCTGGACTTCTCCGCGGCGTTGCGCTCGATTCTGCGTCAGGCGCCGAACATCGTGATGATCGGGGAAATCCGTGACAGCGAAACGGCGAACATCGCGATGGAGGCGGCGTTGACGGGACACTTGGTGTTCTCCACGCTGCACACGAACGATGCGCCTTCGGCGGTGACCCGTCTGCTCGATATCGGCGTGAAACCGTACCTCGTGGCGTCGGCTCTCCGCGCGGCGATGGCGCAACGTCTCGTCCGCCAGATCTGCCCGAACTGCAAGCGTGAGTACACGCCGACGGACCGCGAGTTGCGGATGCTCGGTGCGCTGAGCAAAGGGCAGCAGACGACGATTTCCAAGATGTACAAGGGCACTGGGTGTCAAACCTGCCACAAGTCCGGATACAAGGGACGGAAGGGGATCTTCGAGATCTTCCAGGTCGATGACACCATCCAGCGTTTGATTTTCGATCACGCCCCCGCTACGGAGCTGCGTTCCCGCGCCCGCGAAATGGGAATGCGCACGTTGCGTGAGGACGGTATGTTAAAGGTCGCTTCCGGTATGACTTCACTGGAAGAGGTGCTGCGGGCTACGATGGGAGATGCTGACTGATGAGTACAGAAATCACGATGGAGATGTTGGAGCAGGCGACGACCGAATGGGGCGCCTCAGACTTGCACGTGCGCGCGGGATTGCCGCCGATGATCCGCCACCACGGCGAACTCAAGCCCTTGACCGAGGAACCGCTCTCGGAGGAGGACACCAAGACGCTGGTCGAAGAATGCACGCCGAAAGACAAGCTCGACGAGCTGGAGCACAACGGCGGCGCGGACTTCGCCGTCGCGCTGGGGAAAGACCGTTACCGCACCAGCGTGTTCAAGGAGCGCGGCCGGTACGGCATCGTCATGCGTCTGATCCCGTCCACGCTTCTGACGCTCCAGCAGATCGGTCTGCCGGACGAGATCCAGGAACTGCTCTTCAAGCCCCGCGGCCTGATTCTCGTGACGGGGCCGACCGGTTCCGGAAAATCGACCACGCTCGCCTCGATGCTCCATATCATCAACTGCCAGCGCAAGGTACACATCATCACGATTGAAGACCCCATCGAATACTACCACGAGTCCCAGCAGAGTATCGTGACGCAGCGCGAGGTCGGACACGACGTGCCCTCCTTCGCCGAGGCGATCCGCCGCGCCCTCCGCCAGGACCCGGACGTGATCCTCGTCGGTGAAATGCGTGACTTGGAGACGATGCAGGCGGCGATCACCGCGGCGGAAACCGGCCACTTGGTTTTCGCGACGTTGCACACCACCGGCGCCGCCGCGACGGTTGACCGTATCGTGGACGCCTTCCCGATGGATCAGCAGGAGCAGGTGCGGACGCAGCTCTCCGTCGGTCTGCAGGCCGTGATTTCCCAGCTGCTGCTGAAGCGCGTGGACACGACGGGCCGCGTCGCCGCGTTCGAGATCATGGTCTCGACGCCGTCGGTGCGTTCGCACATCCGCGACAACAAGACGTTCCAGATCAACTCCGACATCCAGACCGGCTCCAAGTTCGGCATGGTCTCGTTGGACAACTGCCTGATGCAGCTGTATCTGGAAGGGAAGATCTCGTGGGACGACCTCGTGACGAAGTCCCAGGATCCGGACACACTCGTGCAGAAGGTGCGCGAGATGCAGGGAGGGAACTGAGATGGCTGAACCCGCGTCGGGATTGGGCGCGATGCCCGCTGCCGCTCCCGCGTATGATCCGCTGTTGGACCTTGTGGTCAGCAACGGCGCGATTGATGCGGAACAGGCGGAGCAGTTGCGCGAAGAACAGCAGTCGAGCGGCCATACGATCCGCCAGCTGCTGGTTGACAACGGGTACATCGCGGAGGATGACCTGTTGAGCATGATGGCCGCGTATCAGGGATGCGACGTGATCGATCTGGCGACCGTCACGATTGATCCGGACTTGATCCAGAGCGTTCCCGCGAACGTGGCGCGGATGTTCAACGTGCTGCCGATCACCTCGACGAGCGGAACCGTCACGCTGGCGGTCTCCAGCCTCGTCCCGCCGGAGGTGATGGACGAGCTGATGTTCGTCCTGACGAAGGACGTCCAGTTCGCGATGGCGCGTGAGAAGGATGTGCGCGACCGCGTGATCGAGTACTACGGCGAGGACAGCGCGTCGCTCTCCGATATGCTCAACAGCCTCGAGTCCGAGCTTTCGATGGACCCGAACACGCCGCAGGAGCAGGACGACAAAAGCGTGGAGGCGGCAGCCTCGTCCGCGCCGGTTGTCCGTTTCGTGAACCTCGTCCTGTACCAGGCCGTGACGGACCGCGCCTCGGACATCCACTTGGAGCCGTTCGAGAAGGACTTCAAGATCCGGTACCGCGTGGACGGCGCGTTGTACGAAATGGCGCCGCCCCCCGCCAACCTCGCGCTGGCGATCATCTCGCGTATCAAGGTTATGGCGAACCTGAACATCGCCGAGCGTCGCGTCCCGCAGGACGGTCGTATCGCGCTGACCGTCGCGGGCCATGCGGTGGACCTTCGCGTCTCCTGTCTGCCCACCGTCCACGGCGAGAGCGTGGTTCTCCGTGTCTTGGACCGTAGCGTGGTTTCGCTCGATCTGGAAAACGTCGGGTTGCCGGAAGACGTGTATGACGTGCTGACGATGGACATCGAGAAGCCCAACGGGATTATCGTCGTGACGGGACCGACCGGTTCCGGTAAGACGACGACCCTCTACTCCTGCCTCCGCCGCATCAACACGATCGACTCCAAGCTGCTGACGGCGGAAGAGCCGGTCGAATACGACATGGACGGCGTGGTGCAGGTGCAGATCAACCCGACGGTCGGCAACACCTTCGGCAAGGTTCTTCGCGCCTTCCTGCGGCAGGACCCGGACGTGATGATGATCGGGGAGATTCGCGACCTGGAGACGGCGGAAATCGCCGTGCAGGCTTCGTTGACGGGGCACTTGGTCTTCTCGACCCTGCACACGAACGACGCCGCCGGCGCCGTGACGCGCTTGATCGACATGAACGTCGCGCCCTACCTGATCGCCTCCACGCTGGAAGCGGTGCTGGGGCAGCGACTCGTCCGCAGCATCTGCCTGAACTGCAAGACCGCATACGATCCGGATGACGAGATTCTGGGACGTTTGGAACTCAAGCGGGAAGATGTCGGCAACCGCCAGTTCTTCTACGGGCGCGGGTGCAGCAAGTGTAACGGTACCGGGTACAAGGGACGCAAGGGCGTTTTCGAATATCTGCGCGTCACCGATCCGATTCGCGAGTTGATCAATGAGCGTCGCCCGACGCTCTTCATCCGCGAACGCGCGCGCGAACTCGGCATGCGTACCATGCGCGAGGACGCCATCCGTAACGTGCTGGACGGTTACACCACCGTCGATGAAGTCTTGCGCTACACCTAATGGCGGCTAACGCCAACGCCGTCCGGGTGTAAGTGTTAAGTCTAAGTGCCCCTGCGGGGCTAAGTGTACTTCGTGCTCAGTGTCGCTTCGCTCCGAAGTGCCCCTGCGGGGCTAAGTGTACTTAGGCGGCGCCAGCCGCCACTTGTCTGTTTCCCCGTCCGGCGTTGCGGTCGCGACGGAGCGCGCCCCTCCCGTTCTCTGCGCACGACATGCGGCACCAGTCCCAGTTGTCCCATCTCTACGCGAGACGAGTCCCCGTGCCGTTTCCCCGAAAACCGACGGCGAGGGTGCCGTCGCTACGCAGCTGCCAACCACCCACCCACCCAACCACCCACC
>JAFSTA010000177.1 GCA_017450695.1 Kiritimatiellia bacterium
GCTTTAAATCGGTCATTCACTCTTCGGGGAAGCGACTCTCGTATCGCTTTTCAGCGGCTCGTCAATTTAACTATTGAGGTAATTTCAAAACCACGGAATACACGGAACACACGGAATAGCAGGGGTGCGAAACACACGATTTTTCCGTGTATTCCGTGTGTTCCGTGGTTGAACAATCGATAGGCGGGAGGTTTTGCAATTGGCTCTATTTAACTATTTAATCATTTCAAAGCGAAGCGATTTAACTTTTGGTCCGCCGGGGTTAAATAACGGGGGCGAGTTTCTTTTTGCGGAACCAGATCCAGAGGACTTTCAGGAATGCGCTGAGTGGGATTGCCAACAGGATTCCCAAGATGTTGTTGAAGACGACCCCCCAGAAGAGGAGGGAGAAGATAATCTGCACGTCGGAAAGCCCGCTCCACTTTTTCTGGATCTTGGGTGTCAGGACATATCCCTCCAAGAACTGGACGATGCAGAACACCGTCAGAACGAGCGCGAGACGCAGCAGCGAGCCGCCTTCCCCCAGAATCGCCATCGGCAACGTGACAATCAATCCGATGGCGTTGCCGAGGTAGGGGATCAGGTTCAGCAAGCCCAGCATGATTCCCAGGATCAACCCGTAGGGGAGTCCGATCAGCCAGAAGCAGATGCCGAAGATCGCGCTTTCGATCAGCACGATGATAACCTGTCCGCGGAAATAGGCGACGAGGATGTTGATGAAGTTGCCGATCAGTCCCGCCACCTCTTTTTTGGTCTCGGTTTTGCAGAACCAGAGAAACTTTACGTTTTCCTTCACGATCCCGTCCCCCTTCACCGTTACCAGCGGCAGCAGGTAACAGAGGTAAACCGGGATGATCAGCCAGGCGAAGAGTGAGATCAGGTACTTGGCCGTTCCGACGCCGACATGCATCGCCTTGATGCCGACGGACCCGATCGAGATATCGTCCAGCCACGCGGCGATCACGCTTTGCGGATTTGTGAGGATCGGAAGCTTGGATTCAAGCCCGTACTTGGCGATGAAGTTGTTCACCGCAGGAATGCCGTCCTTGCAGGCGTGGTAGCTTTTTTCGATCAGGGTGGGCAGGTATTCGATCAGGGCGAGCAACTGGCTGACGATCAGCGATCCGAACGAACCGATGATGAACACGAGCGGAATCGCGACCGAGATGAAGAATACGGCGAGGGAGACGAAATAGCTGTTGGGCTTCCGGTCCAGCCGGCGGTGCAGGAAGACATAGTACGGCTGGAAGAGGAGCGTGAGGATTAACGCGACCAGCAATGGGGTCAGGACGATGGAGATGGACGAGAGGAATCTGCCGATCAGCCAAAGAATCAGGATGGCGCAGGCAATGACGGAAACGGCGCACCAAGACGTGAGGGCCGCCGCGATTACCTTGCGCTGCTTCGGAGAAAACCATTTTCCGTTATCCGGAACCGACTGGGATTCATTCATGTTCATCGCGAAAAAGTCTATCAAAAAACAGTTGCGGGGAGCAAATGAAAAGATTGGATTTTTGGGAGTAGTGTGGGGCGCTTCGCGCCAGCCGCGAAGCGCCAGCTGAGAAGCGGGGAGGCTGAGATGCTGACAAGCGGGGAGGCTGAGAAGCTGAGAAGCGAGGAGGCTGGGAAGCTGAGAAGCGGGGAGGCTGGGAAGCTGAGAAGCGGGGAGGCTGAGAAGCTGAGAAGCGGGGAGGCTGGGAAGCTGAGAGGCGGGGAGGCTGGGAAGCTGAGAGGCGGGGAGGCTGAGAAGCTGAGAAGTGGGGCGGGGATAAGTTGCGGCTGGAGCCGGAATAAGTGAAAAAGGTTCAATCGCCATTCTCCCTTCGGGGAAGCGACACTTAGCCGTGAAGGGGCACTTAAAAAACTCTGCGTCCTCCGCGCCTCCGCGTGAGATCAAAACCCTTGTTCGGGAAAGGTAACAGCGAATTTCAATTTGTTTTGAAAGTAGAAAGAAAACAACGGAGACAACTTCCTGGACAACTGTCATTGGAAGCGCGGGACAACCTGCTCGCGCCCATTCCAAAATCAGGCTTTCGGCTGTACGGAAAACTGGTTTTAGGAGAGGGATCACGCGGGTGAGTTAACCCGCGCACCTTCTACAGGGTTCTTCCCGATGTTGTCCCTGTTGTTTCCCAATCCTTCCCGTCACTACGTATCGGTCGCGACGGGGCGTGTCCCCCGCCATGTGAGGCAAAGGAGGGACGCGAGACATGAGACGAGTCTCGGTGTCGCTTCTCAGCTGGCGCGTAGCGCCTCTGTGCATTTCCGCGTTTGCGCGCGGTTTCCTGTTGTGCCGATAATCGGAACCTGCTATACTCACTCCTGTTTTGGGTGGTGGTATGGCTGCCACACGAGTGCGTATGGATGTTATGCGTCCATGTTGCAGATGAAGATGTTTTGTCTGCCAAAGTGTGATAGTCCATAGAGGAGTGTGAAATGATGTTTCGTTTGTTCAGAGGATGGTTACTTTTCAACATCGTTTGTGGTTTGAACGCATTGGCAGATTCTTCCGAACTGAAACGATATGCGGAGAATTGCGCACGGGGATACATTGACGAGACATTCCGTGCTACGCTTTCCTTCAATGAGAGTAGTGTCCCTCAGGAATTTGACGCAGTTTCCGATTTTACATTGGAATCGGGAGTCGGAAAAGATGTGTGGCTTGGTGATATTTTAACTGGTTGCCAAAAACAGTGGCCTGAAAAAAAGTTCTGCTTTCTGCGCCTGATCCGAAAGTTTTCCCCCGATGGAAGAATCCTGTACGACTGCAAGCGGAACGAAGATTTCATCCGAGCGTGGACGGCTGCGAGGAAATCCAGGGCGATAGAATACCGCACTGTAAGCCATTTGGGCCCGTTATCCAATGCGCTTTCACACGCGGCCGTCTTAAACGAGGATGTTGGGGCATTCACGGTCGATGTTAAAGGGGATGAAGTTGTCGTTCTGATAGCGCCACGTGAAATCATCAACTCCGATATCTGTCTCCTATCGCTTCGGATACCTGACGATATGGCAGTATATATGAACCGTTTGAGGAGGGACAATGATATATACGCTTCCCACCTCTGTACATATACAAACGGATTCTTCTATCTCTTTGACGATTTCACCTCCCAAAGTTTTACGATGGCGCGAGCGTTGCGCCATCTTTCGGTAGAAACAAAGGTTTCGAAACCGATGATGGAAGAGGTAATAGACGGTGGAAAAGTGTCTGCGGTACAATGCCGTCCTTGTTTGCCTGGCGGGCGAGAGGTTGCCAATGCATTTGAGAGATATCTTGAGAACTGTGCGGCGGGAGAAATCGACGAGGATTATCGGATGTCGTTCGAGCCTCAATGCAACCCAGGCGATGACCCTCTTTTCGACTCGGTGTTTTATAAGGATGAGAATATCGGTACTTTGGACTTGTCGGGAATGGACCGAGACTCGGCGATTGTTGCGATCCTGCGCCGTTGTCACGATCTTGGGAAGCGAATTCGGTTTGCTGAAATGGCACGACAGGTTTCTCCATCTGGGAAACTGTTGTATTCTCTCCGTCGAAATGAGGACTTTGAACGGGTGTCGAAAACCGTTATGGATGGAACGACTATTGTATGCTCTTCGGATAAAGGACGAAGCCGTCAAGCAACCACCTTGCTTGCTGCTATCAAACATATCCCAGCGAGATTCCCGGTCGAGTTTTGGTTTGTTACAACTCGGGGAGATACCACATTTGCCGTTTCTGCCCCCTTTGAAATCTGGAAGCAGAATATAGACTTGTCCGTGGCCACGATCCGGCGAGATGCGGCTGGGTTTCTTGATTTGCAGAAATTCCCGACATCGCTTCCCGGTCAATCTGTCGGATGCGCCTGTACAAACGGAGTCTTGTATTTGATTGATTGGTCTTGCGAATCGGTTTCTGCTCGCTTGTTTGAGTTGTTTACGGGACGGTAACGAAATGCAAACGAGCAGATATCGAAAGCGATTGATCATTTTCGACTAGAACTTAAAAGTTCCATGCGGACGCGACGGGGCGCGTCCCTCCCGCCATGTGAGGCAAAAGACAAGCGTCAGCGACACGCACAGTGACGTTGCAGGTTTCCGACACGCGCTTGTCGCCCGTCGCTTGTCGCGTGTCCCTGCTTCTCAGTTGGTGTGTAGTGCTTCTGTGCATTTCTGCGTTTACGCGGGTAGCGGGCTAACCACCTAACCACCCACCTAACCCTGACGGATTCAGTTGGAAACGAAACACGCGGATTGCCCTGCGGGGAAAAATAGGGTAAAATACCAGCTCTTTTTGTGAGCAAAGGAGTTCAGAGATGCGTTATGTCAGCACGCGTGGTGATGGGGTCCCGTTGTCGTTTCAGCAGGTTGTCTTGGCTGGATTGGCCCGTGATGGAGGATTGTACCTTCCGGAAGAGATTCCGTCCGTCACGGACAAGATCTCCGCATGGCGGCAACTGCGGTATCAGGATCTCGCCGTGGAAGTCATGTCCCTGTTTGCCGATGACATTCCGGCAGGCGAACTGCGGAAGATCGTGGAAAAGAGTTATGCGGTCTTTCGCGAGGAAGCCGTGACGCCCCTGCGTCAGGTCGGACCGCTCTACATCCTGGAGCTTTTCCATGGGCCGACGCTGGCGTTCAAAGATGTCGCCATGCAGTTTCTCGGCAATCTCTTTGAGTACGTGTTGGCGGAAAACCGCGCCGAGATGAATATCGTGGCGGCCACGAGCGGGGATACGGGAAGCGCGGCGATTAACGGGATGCGCGGGCGCAAGGGGATCCGCACCTTTGTCATGTTCCCGTTCGGACGCGTCAGCCCCGTACAGGAACGGCAGATGACGACCGTGCTGGACGACAACGTGTTCACCCTTTCGGTCCACGGGACTTTCGACGACTGCCAGAATATCGTCAAGTCGCTTTTCAACGACCTTCCGTTCCGCGACGCCTGCAAGCTCGGCGCCGTAAACTCGATCAACTGGGCGCGTATCGTGGCGCAGGTCGTGTACTACTTCTACGCATCCCTCCAGCTCCAGAAGCTGGGGTATGACCAGACCGACATCACGGTGCCGACAGGCAACTTCGGAAATATCTTTGCGGGATACCTGGCGCAAAAGATGGGGGCGCCGATCCGGCATCTAGTCCTCGCCACCAACGAGAACGACATCCTGTACCGTTATTTCCAGACAGGTATTTACTCCACGGGAACGGTCGTGCCGACGATCTCCCCCTCGATGGACATTCAGGTGGCGAGCAATTTCGAGCGTTACCTCTATTACCTTGCGGGGGAAAACGGCGAAACGGTGAGGCGCTGGATGGAGAGCTTCCGCGCGACGGGAAAACTCCAGCCTGACCGTTCGCCCGATCCGCTCTTCCGGACCGGACGCGCCGACACGCAGCAGACGCTGGACACAATCCGGGATTTCTGGAAAAAGCACCGCTATCTGTTGGATCCGCATACGGCGGTGGGCGTTTCCGTCTCGTTGCGATCGAAAGAAGAGGGGACGCCAATCCTCGCGCTTGCGACCGCGCACCCCGCGAAATTCGGCGGCGCGATCCAGCGGGCGACGGGGGAGGATCTGGCGCACCACCCGATTCTGGACGCGCTGATGGAGCTGCCGACGCGCGTGCGTGAGATGCCCTCCGACGTCCGGGCGGTGGGCGAGTATATCCGGTCCGTTGTCCGGTGACGTCATTCCCTATGGATCAACTGAATCCACAGCAAGAGGCCGCCGTGCGGCAGACGGAAGGCGCGGTGCGCGTGATCGCCGGCGCGGGAAGCGGGAAAACCCGCACGCTCATTTCGCGCTACTGTTACCTTGTCTCCGATCTGGGGATCGCGCCGCGCAATATCCTGTGCGTCACCTTCACGAACCGAGCGGCGAATGTGATGAAGCGCCGTGTGCGGAACAAGCTTGGCGATCTAGACCTCTCGTTGATCTGCACCTTCCATGCGTTCTGCGTTCAGTTCCTGAAGGAGGAGATTCACCTTCTGAACTTTCCCAAGAATTTCGTCATTCTGGACGCGGAAGACACCAAGCGCCTGTTGCAGAAGGTCTTCACGGACCTGGGATTGTCCCTGCACGACAAGACGATCCAGCGGGCATACGACGAGGTCTATGAGGCGCGGAAGATGTGCGCTGATGCGTATATCGACGAAATCCGTCTGCTCAACAATGAGCAGCTCAAGCACCGGTACGAATCGGCGGAGGATCTCAACGACCGGATCTGGTATCGGTACCTCTACGAGCAGAAGAAATGTTTCGGTTGCGATTTCAACGACCTGATCAACTTCACGACCTACATCTTGGCGAACTATGAAGAGGTGCGCACCCGTTGGCAGAACCGGATGCAGTACGTGATGGTCGATGAGTTTCAGGATGTCAGCGCCAAGCAATACAGTATCGCGCGGCATCTTTCGGGAATCCACGGCAACCTGTTTATCGTCGGCGATCCGGACCAGACGATCTATTCCTGGCGCGGTTCGCACATGAAAATGCTGCTCGACTTCGACAAGCAGTATGCGGACTCCAAGACCTTTACGATTACGCTCAACTATCGTTCTACCCCCGAGATCCTGTGCGCGTCCGACACGGTGATCGCGCACAACACCGTGCGGTATCCGAAGACGCTCGAAGCGGTCAAGCCCTCCTCCTCCAAACCGCTCTTCTTCCATGCGACGAGCGAGAAGCAGGAAGCGCAATGGATTTGCGACACGATTTGTGAAGCGCATCGGGACGGTCTGCCCTACGAGTCCGTCGCCGTCCTCTACCGGGCACACTACCTTTCCAGGTCGCTGGAGGAATGCCTGATCCGCAAGCGCATTCCCTACAAGATTTACAGTGGCGTCGAATTTTACGGTCGCCGTGAAATCAAAGATGCGGTCGGCTACCTTCGGATGGTGACTGCGGCGGATGACCTTTCCTTCCTGCGCACGGTCAACACGCCGTCGCGGAGAATCGGACGGAAGAAACTCGATGACCTGAAGGAGTATGCCGAGAAACAGGGCGTTTCTCTTTTCACCGCGATGTGCGAAACCCTTGAGCAACCGATCTGGAAGGGGACAGACGCGCGTCGGTATGTCGATGCGATCCAGTTCGCGCGGGACCGGCAGGCGACGCTGCCGCTCGCGAATCTCGTACAGACGTTGCTCGACCAAAGCGGGTACGAGGAGTATATGCGCTTGCAGGGGGATCAGGAGAGACTGGACAATCTGGCTGAATTCAAGCGCGGCGTCGTGCGCGCGGGCGAGGAAGAGGAATCCACGCTTGAGGAATTCCTGGCGCGTGTTGCCCTGTACACCGATTTGGATCGGGAAGAATCGAAGGAAAGCATCAAGCTGATGACCATCCATGCGTCGAAAGGGATGGAGTTCCCTGTCGTCTTCCTGTGCGGGTTGAACGAGGGGACTTTCCCCGCCCGCAAGGTGGAGACACCGGAGGAAATGGAGGAGGAGCGGCGTTTGGCGTATGTCGCGATGACACGCGCGGAAGACAAGCTCTTCCTCAGCGATTCGGAAGGTCTCACGCACGATAACCTTTTCAAGTATCCTTCCCGGTTCCTGCTGGAGGCGGGCGACACCATTGAGGCGATCAAGCCGCTTGACGCAGATTTGCTGGAGCGCGCCAGAAAGCAGATCGAGCAGCAGGAAAAACGGATGATGGGAGAAGCTGCCGTCATGCCGATCGGAACGCGCGTTGTCCATCCCGTTTTCGGACATGGAACGATTCTCGATGTCAACGTAGGCGAATCGTCTTACACCATCCAGTTCGACGGGGTGAAAACGCATCGCACCTTGCTGTTCAGCGCAAACCTCCAGCGCGAATAGGGGGGGCGGGCGCTACGCGCCAGCTGAGAAGCGGGGCGCTACGCGCCAGCTGAGAAGCGGGGAAGCTGAGAAGTAAGGGCCGCGCCTCGTCGCGTCCGCAATGCTGCTCCCTAGATTCCTCGTTTGGATTCTCACGCAGAGACGCTGAGGCCGCAGAGTACGCAGAGAAAAGTCCGAAAAACAGCGGCTTTTCGATCCCCCCCGCGCACAGGTTACGACAGAAAACGGATTCACCCAAATGGTGAAAGTCTAAAAAATTCCAAAGAACCATGATTCACCACGGAATACACGGAACTCACGGAATAAGACGCTGGGGCGCTACGCGCCTGCTGAGAAGCGGGGCACTACGCGCCAGCTGAGAAGCTGAGAAGCGGGGAAGCTGAGAAGTAAGGGTTGCGCTTCGTCGCGACCGTAATGCTTAACACGCCTAACCTGCCAACTTATAGGCAAGCATTACGCGGGGAAGTCATCCAGTTTCACGCTGTCGAGTTCGGCCTCTTCTTTACGCGCGTCTTCGAGTTGCTTGGCCCATTTCAGGACTTCGGCGACGGGTTCGATGAGCGAGTCTGGGATAAAGTCATCCACATGGCCGTTCGCGTAGAGCGCACGGGCCAGGGGGACGTCTTCCATGATGGGGATTCCTTCCGACATGGCCGTTTCGCGAATGATTCGTGCGACATCCTCGATGCCGACCACGCAGATGCGGGGCAGGGGGAATTCGTCCGCCTGGTAGCGGATGCCGACGGCGATGCGCGTGGGGTTGGTCACGACGACATTCGCGTTCTTGGTCGCCTTCACGGGATCCGGTCCGTTCAGGATCTCGTGCCGGAACTGGCGCTGAGCCTGTTTCGCCTCGGCGGAACCTTCCATCTCCTTGTATTCGCGTTTCACCTCGTCCTTCGTCATCATCATCTGCTTGGTGAAGTTCCGGCTTTGGAAGAGACGATCTACCACGGCGATGATGATGTACCCGAACGCCGTGTAAACCGCAAGCCGTTTCAGCATCAGTTTCATGCAGGGAAAGATATCGTCGATCGTTCCGTAACACATGGTCAGCAGTTCCGGGATGGACGCCTTGATGATACGGTACGTGAGGTAGCTGAGAAAAAGCACTTTCACCACATTTTTGAAGAACTCGAAGAGATTCTTGAGCGAGAAGATTTTTTTGGCACCCTCCACGGGATTCAGCTTCTCCAGTTTCGGGATAATCGGTTCGAAGGTGAAGAGAAAACCGATCTGCGCGACATTCCCGATGACACCGATTACGGCGGCGACCAGAACGAAAAGGAACGAATGCTTGCAGATGTAGAAGGCGGTCAGTGCCATGGAGTCCTGCGTGGAGTCGATCGATGTCTCGCCGATCTTTCCCGCGATGAACTTCAGCATCGTCTCCATGTCTTCCGTCAACGCCGTTCCCATCCATCCGAGTATGCAAAAGAGAACGATCAGGATCGCGGTGGAAACCACGTCTTTACTCGTGCAGACCTGACCTTTTTCTCTCGCGTCGCGCAATTTTTTTGCGGTCGGCATTTCGGTTTTTTCGCCGCTGGATTCAGCCATAGCGCAGTTCCCTTATCCTCCCAATAACTTTTGTACGGGGCCGAGGATGGACGAGTCCTTCGTGTACATGAGCATATCGATGATAAAGGGGAGATAGATGATCAGCATGGCGATGCCGAGTGCGCTTTTGACCGGCATGGAAAGGAAGAATACGTTGAGTTGTGGCGCGGTGCGGTTGATGAGTCCAAGCCCAATCGTCGCGAGGAACATGATGATGATGATGGGGGCGGAAATGACCACCGTGACCTGGAGCATGGAGTCGAGCGCACCGAGTATCTGTGCGGGGGTGGTGGAGGAAAACTTCACCCATTCGGAAAAGACAGGCCACAATTCGTAGCTCTTGTACAGGGCGCTGAGAAAGACGAAGATCGCGCCGCCGACGAAGAAGATCGTGGAAACAATCTGCGTGAAGAAGATGCCCGTGGTCGAGACCTGTGCGCCGCTGAGAGGGGAATAGACCTCGCCCATTGTCGCACCGCGCTGGTTGTCGATGAAGTTGCCGACGTTCTCCGCAACCCAGAAGGGAATCGCCGCGAAGAATCCAATCAGAAACCCGATCAAAGCCTCTTTCACCGCCACAATCGCGAACATCCACATATTCGGTTCGCCCGGTGGCATCGCCTCCTTGATGAAGGGGATCGCCAGGTAGGAGAACGCCAATACCGCTGCCCGTCGCGCCACACCCGGAATCATCGAGTCCGTGAGCGCGGGACAGATCGCAAAGGCGCCTCCGATTCTCGCCATCGCGAGAACCGCTACCAGAATCCATCTATGAAATTCGACGTATGGCATGATCGGTTGGGTGGTTAGGTGGTTAGGTGGTTGGGTAGTGCGGTGGTGCGGTGGTGCGGTGGTTGGGTGGCGAGGCCGAAAAGTCGGTTTCCAACAATTTAAGGAGCCGCTCTTCAAGACTTGCAATCGTCATCAATATCTGTGGCTCAAATATGTTTTCCGGAATATTGTCATGAACAGTACAGACGATATACTTGATATATCCTTGTTTATCCACAAATGCTTCATGTTTTGCCCATTGCATAATATTGATTCGTGGTCCACTTTTAACTTCAAACAGATAAAATTGGTTTTCAATCTGAACAACTAAGTCTAGCTCCGTGAAAAGATTATCGTTCGACTTAATCTCTACATTCGGAAATGCCTTCTGAACAACTAATCCTAGTTCTGTAATAAGACGCTCACACGTCTTAATCTCCACATTCTGAAACGCTTTATAAGATAAAGCAGGTGTCATCGTCTGGCAAAACTGCTGTACTACTTTCATTATGATATACCTGAAGCACATTTCCGCCCAATCTGAACGAAAGAACTTCATCTTATCACCATCTTGTGATAATTCTACGTCATACTCATTACCTTCCTTTGTCCAGTTTAGAACAAAACCATCCTCCTTCAGAGTGTCTAAAAATGTCTGAAGTTTGCCATAGTCTTCTGACCATGTTGGGCGGACCGAAAAACGGCTGTCGGTGTCTTTAATTGTTAATGCCGCTTTTAACAAAAATGGCAGAAGAACTATCTTATTATTGAATATTTGTTTAGCAAACTTGTATTCCGAAGGAGGCTCCTGCGAAACAAATTCACTATTGGCGATTTCAAATCCCTTTTTTGAAAGGAGTTCTGCAAAGTCTCTTATTAGTCTAGTATCTGCCATGCCCTACCTCATCACTTCATGCATTGTTGTTACGGAGATGGTGTATCAAAGAGGTCAACATCTTGCCGATGCTGACAACACCGTCGAATGCGTCTTGAAACTCTGACTGCGTAATGTAGCCAAGATCGAGGGCGATATAGAGTTGCGCGCGTACTTCCCCGGCAGACCCATTCGCAATATCAAGGAAATACATAAACTGGCTGTTTGAACGGCGTTCAAAACCTTCTGCGATATTGGAGACGATCGAAACCGCCGCTCGACAGATCTGATCTCGGAAGCCAAAATCTTTTGCAAAAGCTCCTTTACGCGCAAGCGCATACAGCTCACACGTCAAATGTTTTGCGCGTTTCCAAACTTCCAAATCCTCAAACCGCTCAACTTTTGCCATTTCCTTACCCATCTAACTATCGCACCACCGCACTATCGCACCACCTAACCACCGCACCACCTAACCACCGCACCACCTAACCAACCTGCCGTCACCTTCCCAGCAGCGGGAAGTGGGTGAAGATGTCCTGGGTGTAGAGGAGCAACTGGGCGCCCATCCAGGATGCGCAGGCCAGAATGGTGAGGGAGATGGCGATGAGCTTGACCGCGAATCCGAGCGTCTGTTCCTGAATCTGCGTCAACGCCTGCAGCAGCGAGATGAGGATGCCGATGACGGTCGCGACCACGATCGGGATCAGCGAGAGTCGAAGGACGAGAACCAGACAAGTCTGCGCGTAGTCGAGTAGCTGGGCTTGGTTCATTGCACGTACCCCCTGATGAGACCTTGGATCAACAGCGTCCAGCCGTTCACCATGACGAAAAGAAGCAGCTTGAACGGGAGGGAGATTGTGACAGGGGAAACCATCATCATGCCCATCGCCAGCAGGATGTTGGAGACGATGATGTCGATGGCAATGAAGGGCAGGTACACGAGGAAGCCGATCTGGAACGCCTTTGTCAATTCCGAAACGCAGAACGAGGGAAGCAGGATGTAGAAACTTTCCGGGTCAACCTTTGCCGGCTGGTCATCCTTTCCCCACAGCCGCTCCGCCGTGGAGATAAAGAATGTCCGTTCGCGGTCGGAGGTCTGTTTGGTGAGGAATCGGCGGAACGGTTCCGCCGCTTTCGCAACCGCTTCGGTTTCGAACGTCACCTTGGGCTTCTCGGCCAGTTCCTGTTTGGCGATCGTCCAAGATTCGGAACAGACCGGCGCCATGATGTAGAACGAGAGGATGATGGCAAGGGCGTTGATGACCATGTTCGGCGGGATCGACTGGATGCCCAGCGCGTTTCGGATGAGGGACATGACCACGACGATCTTCAGA
>JAFSTA010000178.1 GCA_017450695.1 Kiritimatiellia bacterium
ACCATGATGCCGTCGAAGTTCTCCATCTGCTGGAGGAGCTCGTTCACCTGGGTGATTTCCCAGCTGTGTCCGGCGTTCGAGCGGTCCTGGAGGAGGCCGTCCACCTCATCGAAGAAGAGGATGGCGTGTTCGGCCTCGGCGCGGCGGAACGCCTTGGCGATGTTCTGCTCGCTCTCCCCCACCCACTTCGAAAGGAGGTCACTGCCCTTCACGACAATGACCCGGCGGTCAAGCTCCTTGCCGAGGTACTTCACAAACTCGGTCTTGCCCGTGCCGGGAGGCCCGAAGAGGAGGATGTTCATGCGGGGCTTGTCCTCGGACGCCGCGCCGAAGCCGGCGTCGAGGTAGTTGCGCGCGGCCTTCACGACGCGGTCGAGGCCGACCTTGCCCTTGATGCTGAGGCCCTCGAGCGAATAGTCCTTCGCGGGAAGGAAGGCGTTGGCATCCTTCACGCCCATGAGCCTGCAGTGAGGTTTCATGAGGGTCGCCACAAGCTCGTCCACCTTCTCGGACGCGGGCGCCATGCGCTTCACATTCGATAGTACGGTGGAGATGCCGCCCGCGCTCGTCTCGTACTTCGCAGCGTACTCCTCGATTTTCGTCTCGGGGATGAGCGCCTCCAGGCCGTGTTTCGCCACCTGGTTGCGCCAGATGGCAACGCGCTGTCCGTTGTTCAGACGCTCGAAGCAGATGGAGTAGTCGAAGCGCCGACGGACGGACTCGTCCATCTCGCGCGCCGGGGCATTGGAAATCCACACGGCAGGAACACGCATCTCGTCGAGGATGGTGTTCATCACGCCCTTCTCCGTGGACTTCCCGCCGGTGTCGAACCCGAAGAGGCCAAATAGACCGAACCCGCACGAGCTGCCGCGCAGGAGCTCGTCCGCCTCATCCACAATCATGAGGCTCTCTGTGGGGTCCTCCTGCGAGTTGCACACCTGGATGCCCATCATGCGTGCCTCGGACTTCATGTTCCGTCCGTCCTCGTCGCCCTGGCGGACCTCCCAGGCCGTGCGTCCGAGTTCCTTCGCGAGGGAACGGGCGAAGGAGGTCTTGCCCGTACCAGGTGCCCCGTAGAGGAGGATGTTGCACTTCCCGCCGCTCGCGGCAATCATGCGCTTGAGGACCTCGCCGTCCTTGGCCGAGAGGTCGCCGTAGAACTCCCAGGGGAGGATGTCCTTATCCTCGCTCTTCGCGTAGAAGCGGCGCTCGATGGTCTCGTCGGACGTGCCGTCCATGAACCCGCCCAGCGTCCGGCGGCTGAAGTCGTAGTCGCCGTCGAGGAGACAGAACTTGAGGAGCGTCCCCTTCGGCGACAGGGCCTTCACCACCTCGTCGTAGGAGCGGTCGAGTGCCATTGCGTAGTAGAGGGGTTTCTCGCGGTCCTCCACGCGGCACGGCCAGCTGAAGCACGTCTGGTCGCGCACGTAGGCGAGCGTGAGGATGTCGGCCTCGAGCGCGTTCAGCTTGAGGACGCGCACCAGCTCCGCGAAACGGCGCGATACGATGTCGGCACCCTTCTCCGCGCTGTCCGCCTCCATGTACTCGCGAGCCGCGTCGAGGACCGCCCGGCACTTGTCGCGAGTATCATCGTTGTTCCAGAGCGCGCAGAACACGTCGTCAAGCGCGTCCTCTAGGTCGAGACGGCATGCACGCGACTTCGCGTGCTTCATCTCCTCAAGCTCCTCCGGCGTGTAGGCCGCCTCAATCAGTTCCACACCCTTGTCGTGGTCGAAACAATTGCGCATGATATCGAAAAAGTCGTCGTCACGACAGTCGTCCTTATAGTTCTGGACCATGTTGCCCCAGTACTTTAGGAGCTTGCGGAACAGAAAGTTCTGCGGGACCTGTTTGAATTTCGCCATTTTCTTTTTCCTTTCGTTGTTCTTTATTCGTTCAGAGACGTACGCTGAAAAATTCGGACTCAGGCAGAAACTTGACGTCATCGTCATTGTCATCGGCCGCGTCCGCGTTGCCGTCAGGCGCCGGAGGCGTATTATTCTCCTCGGCACGGTCGGCGATAATCTCCAGCGCGCGCGCCTTCGTCACGCCGTAGATTCGCATTACCATCTTGACCTTGATTTCGGCAAAGAGGTCGTTTGCAGACTTCTTCCCGCGACCCCGTCCCTTGCGGACAGGTGCCTTCTTCTCGTACGCAAGTTCGCCGAAAAACTCTTCGGCGGACATCACTTCTTCATCGTTGTTCACTTTTTCTTTCCTTCCGTTTTTTCTGTTTTCGAATTTCAAAATGCGTTGTCATCCACGCGCTCTAGAAGCAATAACTGTACCAACGGCACAACCTTACCATCAGCAAGATTTTTCTGATCTGATTGTTGAAATCTGACTATTGGTGGTCAAATTTTGAGCTGCTATTTGATCCGTAGCGTTATTGTTTCGTTTGGACTGGCTATACTTTCGTATAGTTGCCTATCCTATAACATCCTTCTAAATCGTAGTGCCACACCACCATTTCTTTACGCTCCCAGCCTCCACAGTTTCTCTTCGGCGAGAACCCAGCCGCGCTTGAACGCCGTGCGCCCGTGCTTGACCAGCTTCTCCTTCACCCTGCATACTATGATGTAGAGATGACTGCGATTACCCTTCAGCAGGTCGTCCGCGACACGCTGCGCGTCCTCTCCGTCGAGGACGGTGCGGACGAACACATCCCTGTCGCGGTCGCTCACGCCATATTCACCGCAGACAAGGTCCACCATCTCCCGGACGGCCTGGCGGCGGATCTTCTCGCTCAGGCGCTCGATCGGCGACTTGACGTCCTGGTTCCGGACCTCCTCCCTCGCCACCAGGTACTGGGTCTGACGCCGGATGTTGCGCAGACGCTCCGCGCGGGGGCGCTCGCCGAGTGTACGGTCGGCAAGCGTCGCCGAGTAGGCGTCGCGCAGCTCCTTGTGCGTGTTGCCGGCCCACGCCCATTTCGCCTCGCGCTCGTTCCTATGGCTCAGAAACGAACGCGCGTGCATCTGGACAAACCCGACCCACTGAGCCTCTGTCTTAGGTTCAAGCTCCTCCTCAAGGCGATGGTCGGGGTCAAGCCCTGCAATCTTTATGACCGCACTCTGAACGGCGTCTTCGCAATCCTGCCTGTTACCCGACCGCCAAAGCGAGTTGACGATCTTGGGGCCGTGCTTCCGAAGGAGCGTGCCCCATTCCCCGAGCGTGGGGATGTACGCGATGCTGTCGCTTGCTGCGTGTGTATGCTTGCTTGTCATAGTAATCCTTTGTGGTTAGATGTTCATTTCTATATGCGGACGCAAAAAATTGATTGGAGGGACAGTTTAACGGACTAATGGAAATGCTTTTTCCTGATGGAAAGAATTTCGGCTCCTCACTTGCCTGCTATCAGCTTTTTTGATACAATATCGGCGGCAAGTGCCCATTGGAGGGAGAAGATTCATGGAAAAGAAGGCCATCAAGAAAAACATTTTAATCTCTTATTTCGGATACGAGCATGACCAGCTTGAATACAAGATGCAAGACAGGACATTCCTCGCCTCGTTCGGAAAAGACGCCAAGACGAAGGGGTATCTCTCGCGCCTGAGTCCGAAAGACATCAAGAGGACGGACATCTGGCGGCCTTCGGTTGCGCTCGCCTCTTACCCCGATCTGAAGTTCGACGATTACTATCTCCTCTACAGCGGTCTCAGGGGCCCCATGCGGAGAACCTTTGACGAGGTCGTAGAAGACATCAAGGCCCTACGGCCCAAGGTGAACCTGCACATAGAGGAGATGGCATTCAAATCGCCTTGGGACATGGTGAGCGTGTTCACGAACCTGTATAAGTTTGCCGAAGCCCATGCATCGGAATTCAGTGCAGAAGGTACCATGTGTTATGTGAACTGCAACCACGGCACAATGCAGATCAGAGAATCCCTGTTCATGCTCAGCCAGGAAGGCAAGATACCCGGCATGCGAATACTGCCGTCCCCATGGCACGACAATACAAAACGCGACTATCGAACCCCGGTGGGAAGCTATGCGAAGGACGATCCGTCGGACTTCAATGAAGCCTATCGCAAGTTGTCAATAGCCACGAAAAGGCAGGCTAAGAACAACGGGCTCATGGAGGGAATCTTCGTCGACAAGAGCAACACGGAATTCTTGGAGCTCCTCAACCAGATATTCTTCGTGGCGCAAAGAACAAAGGAACCGATACTCTTCACAGGCCCCACAGGTAGCGGGAAGTCGAACCTCGCCAGGAACATAGCAAAAACAAAGGGATTGAAAGACAAATTCGTATCCGTCAACTGCGCGACATTGGGTGGTGACCCGGGAATCATCAAAAGCGAGCTATTTGGCCACGACAGGGGCGACTTCACGGGCGCGATCAGCACGTGCGACGGAAAACTGCAACAGGCCAACGGGGGGATTCTCTTCCTCGACGAGATTGCCGAGCTTCCCCTCGACTCCCAGGCGATGCTCCTGACGGCCATCGAAACCAAGAAGTTTAGGCGTCCGCATTCGACGGTGGACATACAATGCGACTTCATGCTCATCTGCGGCACCAACAAGGATCTGTGGGAAGAAGTCAAGGCCAAGCGGTTCCGCCTGGATCTGCTGGAACGCATCAATACCTGGCATTTCCACCTCCCCGGCCTCGCGGAAAAAGAACGCCCCGGCTATGCCGCAAGACGGAAAGACATCGCCCTCAATTGCCAGCAAGTATTGAGTGAGTACAATAAAAAGTATTCCTCGCATCTTGAATTTGCTAACGACGCATTACAACGTTTCATAGAATATGCAGAAGCCGACACCACCGAGTGGAAAGGCAACTTCCGGGAGTTCAACGCCATGATCTTCAGGATGGCGACATTCGCAAACGGTCTTCAGATTGAGCTGCATGGCGTCGAAAAGGAAATCGAACGTACCGAGTTCGAACAAAAATCATACAAGGCCGACAATAATGATGCGACAACGAAACAAGAGCAATTTCCAACTGCGTCGCAAACCATTCATACGCCAACCCCAACCTCTACCCTTCCCGACGCCTCCTGCAGATTCGAGTTCCTGCGCGAACTGCTGGGTGAGAAGTACGCCGAGCTCCGCCTAGACGAACTCGCCCAGCTCGCATTCGTCGCCTCTGTCTGCGCAGACGCGAAGAACCAGGCGGACGCCAGCCGGCGCCTCCGCATCAACCAGAGTGACGCAAAGGACGGTTCCCCACAGCTCTTCAAGTACCTGTACCATTTGGGTTTGAACTTCGACAAGGTCAAGGCCTTTGCGCGCGGGTTCAAGCCCTCTGATTCGTCTCAAGTGCGCAGATAGTAGCGCGCGTCGCCCTTCGATGTTGCACCGAATGGGTGATAGAGTGCCGGACGGAGGCGGGGCAACACATCCGCCAAACATTCATCCGCCGCATGCAGCACCTCCTCAATCTGCGTCCCACGTCGGTACTTGTTCGAGGCCTCGTTGTAGCCGAAGTAATCCATCAGCATGGCCAATTCGCCCGGCTTCGGTTCACGACCGTCCGCCGAGAGCCGGAGGAGTACCATTCCCCGCAGGAGTTCTATGGCAAGCCGCCGGTGCGACAGCGTGTGCCGCCAAATCTGGTCGACGCATACACGCAGATTGACCGAAAGGGCCGGAACCACCCGGTCGCCGTCACGCAGGAAACAGGAAATCGCCGTCACCCGATCAAGGCTCGTGCCGAAGCCCTTGTTGAGATGGATGGCACAGGGGGCGGGAACGCCGTCCCAGCAGACCGCATGCGCCGCCTCACGGAAGCGCGCAAGCGCGTCGTAGATGCCTCCGAACTCAGCGTAATACGATTTCTCCTCGTTCTCGGCCCGCTCAAGGCGCTCGAGCTTACGCGCGAACTTCAGAGGTGCGACCCTCGCCGCACGCCGGAACTCGCTTTTCCGCGCCGCACGATCATTTTTCTCGCGCGCATCCATCCGACGAAGCGTCTCCTTCAGCGTCTGTTCAATCGCCTCCGTGCCGTCCGTCAGCGCCAACCAGCACCCCTGCTGCCACCGGAAGGCGTTGCGTGGGGGCGCCACGCGCTCGAAGAGGTAGCTCGAATTCGCGCTCTGCACGATGTTGCAGGCCGCCTTCCCGGGGGCGCGACGCAGACCGCGTCCGCACATCTGGATTGTCGGCAGACGCGAGGCGTCGCGCGCGAAGATGCTTGATACGTCGGGCTGGTCGAATCCCTCCGTGAGCATCGCCACGTTCGCGACCACCTGCACGCAGCCGCTCGCAAAGGCATCGATCTGGCTCTCCTTGTCGCTCTCGCCCGTCACCACCTCGCACGCCACGCCGCCTGCGGCGAGGCGTTCGCGAAACGCCACACATTCGGCAATCGTCGAGAAGAACACGAGGCTTTTCCCCCAGCGCTTGGGGTCCGCCAGGTAGAAATCCGCAGCCGTGGCCACGCTGTAGTTCGGAATGACGTATGTATTGAACGGGCTAAGGTACCCTTCCCGCACGAGGCGGCCAATCGAACACGTGCGCACCGTCTCCTGGAAGGAGAGCTTCATGCGGTCCGTCCGCATGGGCGTGGCCGAGAGGCCAATCGTCCACTTGGCGCGCATCCGCTCGTAGAGGAGCACGCAGCTCTGCGTCGCCTCGTGGTGGGCCTCGTCGAGGACGACGAGTTCCACCTCCGGCGGTACCTTCTCGAAAAGCGAGACGGGGCGGATGTTGTCCTGGTAGAGGTCCCGGTTCGCCTCCATCATCTGACGCAACAGATGATGGCGCGGCGCCACCCAGCCGACCTTGATCGGACGTCCCAGATGCTCCTGGAAACGGTGGATCACCTCCAGGGCCATGTACGTCTTGCCCGAGCCGACAGGCGATTCAAGCAGAACGGAAGTATGCCCTCGCTCCGCGAACGCGGCGAGGGTCTCCTTGATTGCCTCCTGCTGGTACGGTCTTTCTTCGTACTGCGTCACGTTACGCGGCCTCCTGCGAGAAGTTGATGCCGCTGAGGTAGAAGTTGCTGGTCCGGACCGCGTTCGGATAGAGGTCCTCGAGGTCGAAGTCTTTGGACAGTACCGTCCCCGCGAAGGAATGGAGCGTGGATTCGGGCTTGAGCAGCTCCGCATGGTGCGAGGCGAGCTCCGAGGCGAAGTTGAGGAGGTCGGCCACGCTGCACCCTACGGGCAGGAGCGGACGCTTCTTCTGTCCGATGTTCGTGAGGTCCGTCACGCCGTAGCGTACGCACGGGTTATCGGCGATTTCGTTCAGCCGCTCGCGGAGGAGCATCTGGTTGCGCGTGTTCGCCACCGAACGGCGGATCAGCCCATCCAGCAGCAAGACCTCGCCCACCGACGCCTTCGTGCCGGACGCGGTGCACATGCGTTCCTGCAGCATCTCGACGCCTGACGGGTTGCTGAAGGACGCAAGTAGGCGGCGGAAATGCTCGCCGCTGTTGTCCTTGATTTCCATCTTCGTGCGGAACAGCGGCGCCTCCGCCACCGCGCCGTTCGAGCATATCTGCCGCCACGTGGCGAGGCTCATGTCGGGCATGCCCACACCGTCCACGGGTACGCGACAACGCACGCGCACATGGTAGGTGCTGTCGTTCGGCACATCCCACGGGTCGTCGAGGTCGAGCATCGCGCTCAGCATGCCGTTGCCGTATTCAACCTCCTGCAGACGGCGGTCCTCATGTAGGACGCCCTCGATGAACTTCACGGGCATGGGCAGGCCCTTGTCCTGCGTCAGACCCAGCGCCTGGTTCCGTTCTGTATCGACCGTCACGCGGAGCGCCAGGTCGGGCTCCTTCTCGGCCGCGCGCGTCATCACCTCCAGCGGTGTGAAGAACCCGAACACGCCAAAGGGAATCCCCAGTTCGGCGGCAAGGGTTTTGTAGAATCGGTCGCTCAGTTTATAGGTTGTCTGCCCGATGGAAAGACCCTTAATCTTTTCGTCGTCACAGTCCAGAACCTCCACCATACGGCGAGGCGTAATGGGAATCGGCTCAAAACGATCGCCGATCCGCGAATTCATGTCGATTTTTTCGGTTTTTACTGCCATGGCTTTATAATCTCCATAAACAGAAACCGTATGCGCAGCAATATCTTTCAAGTTTTCTGAATTTTTTTTTTTTGAATAAGTTTATTGCTTTCGCTATTGGGAGTTTTGGAGTCTTGGAGTTATTGAGACTTTTTGAAGTTTTACCCTAAAACCCTCAGAGAAATTCTCACGCAGAGGTGCAGAGAGGCAGAGAGCGCAGAGAAAGTTCAGAAATCCGACAGAAATTAAAACCATGACAAGAAGAATCTCGTAAAATACTTTCAAACGGGCGCATCTGCGTTTTTCACCCATAAGTATTGGGATTTGGAAACAACCATGACAACTTTCAATAACAACATTATCCTGCGGGCGCACCTTGAACATTCAGGATTGTGGTAGTTTGAGGATCGGC
>JAFSTA010000179.1 GCA_017450695.1 Kiritimatiellia bacterium
CCCTCTTCCTTTTGGAACTTCCCGTCGCGGAACTTCTCAAACGTGGCCGCGATCTTCGCGATGTCCTCGTCGGAGAACGTGCGGTGCGTCCTGTCAACCATGTGGCCGAGCGAAGTCGCGTTGATGAAGAGCGTCTTGCCGGACTGGTCTTTAGCGCGGTTGAAGAACCAGAGCGTAACGGGAATCGTCACCGAGTAGAAGAGTTGCGGCGGCAGGGAGACGATTCCCTCCACAAGATCGTCCTCGATGATCGCCTGGCGGATTTTATCTTCCCCGCCCGTCGCGCTCGTCAAGGCGCCGTTCGCGAGCACGAGGCCGATGCGCCCTCTCGGCTTCAGGTGCGAGATCATGTGCTGAATCCACGCATAGTTGGCGTTGCCGTCCGGCGGCAGACCGTACTTCCAGCGCGGGTCGTCCTTCACCCTGTCCGCGCCCCACTTCTTCTGGTTGAACGGCGGATTCGCGAAGATGCGGTCCATCTGCGTCCCGGCGTGGATGTCGTGCATCAAGGTGTCTTCGTGTCCCATGCCGAAGTCCGCGCCGATGCCGCGGATGGCCATGTTGATCTTCGACATCTTCCATGTGTCGGGGTTCGCCTCCTGACCGAACACCGAGACGTCCCCGCGGCTGCCGCTGTGCGTCTCGATGAACTTCACCGACTGCGCGAACATGCCGCCCGACCCGCAGCACGGGTCGTAGATGCGCATGCCGGCGGCGGGCTGGAGGACTTCGACGAGAATCCGCACAATGGTCTCGGGCGTGTAGTATTCGCCGCCCTTCTTCCCCTCGTATTCGGCGAAGTGCTGGATGCAGTATTCGTAGGTGCGGCCGAGGATGTCGCGGTTCGCCTCGATGTCGCCGAGCGGCAGCTCGTTCGTGAAGAGGTCGATCACGTCGCCGAGCATCCGCTTGTTGATGTCCGTGGAGCCATAGAACTTCGGCAGCACCCCCTTGAGCGCCTTGTTCTCGCGCTCGATGGCGATCATCGCGTTGTCGATCGTCTCGCCGTTGTTCGCCTCGTGCGCGACGGCGGCGATCTTTTCCCAGCGTGCGGACTTCGGGACGAAGAAGATGTTCTTCTCCATGTAGGCATCGCGGTCTTCCTCATCGCCGTAGCCCTCCGCCTTCAACTCGCGGTAGCGGTTCTCGAAGGCATCCGAGACATACCGCAGAAACAAGAGCCCCATCAGCACCTGACGGTACTGCGTGGCGGGCAGCTTGCCGCGCATCAGATCGGCGGCATGCCAGAGCTTGGCCTCGAAACCGAGTGTCGCCGTCGATACTGGAGAACTTTTACTTTTTGCCATCATTTTCACCTACAAACGCCATCCCGTAAACAGAAGATAGGATACCATATTCAGACGGACTCGTGCAAGGAAAACCTTACGTACCGCGTAATCGGTCACAGACCATAAAGTTGGAATTGTGCAGAGGTGAAACTTATGCTACAATTACTACATCTTCTAGGAGGTAACAGATGGCAAATGAATTAGACGAATTAACCGGTACTGTCAATCCTGACGGTCGTGACATCCATGTAATCGAGAAGCAACTTCCGGTCAAGGTCGGATTTGGATCGCTTCTCTTTGAAATTCTGTTGTGGGTTTTAGGCATTCTTCCCGGCGTAATTTTCCTCTTCAAGAAAATCGCCGCGCAGAATTATTTCCGTCAGCTTCAGCAGAAACTTCAAGCGGACGCCTCGCAGATCGACAACTATCTGGAGCAACGTGTGCAGATCCTGCAGAACGTCGCGCCTCTGGTCGCCAAGGCGATCGATCTCGACAAGGACGTGATGAAATCTGTCGCGGCCTTTCGCGGCGGCAAGTTGCCCGATGAGATGCGCAACGAGGTTTCCCGTCAGCTGGACGCGTCGTTCGGGCGCCTCTTCCCGCAGGTCGAAGCCTACCCCGAATTGAAGGCCCATGCGGCAATCGCCGACGCCATGCAGCAGAACAGTTACCTGCAAAAGGAAATCACCGCCGCGCGTACGCTCTACAACGATACCGTCAACCAATGGAACACCGACGTGTTTGATTGGCCGACGAAGATGATCGTTGCGGCCCGCTCCGGCTACACCACCCGCATCCCCTTCACGGCATCTGCCGAAACCAAGGCGAAAGCGCAAGGTACGTTCTTTTGATCGTAGAAGATGTATATGAACCACTCGCCAGATACCGGGATGAATTTCGCGGGAAATTCTCCCGCCTGACGACGCAGACATTCCAAGCGCTGCTGGAAAAATCGGGAGTGGACGAAGAGGCGAATGCAAAACTCGCCTCTGAAATCCACTCCCTCGAAAATTCCGCGAAACAGGTACAGGGCAAGAAATCACGGGTCGGATGCCTGATCGGGTGCGTCGTATTCCTTCTTCTCGCCGGAGCGGTCTGGCTCTTTTTCGGAACCGATCTCTGCGACGAGGCCGTTGTCGAAGAAGTCGCCGAATCGCTACCGCCTTCCGTCTTGTCTGTCGGGCTGATCGGACTTGCCGCACTCCTTTTCTTCTGGCTGATTCCAGCCAACAAGAGACTGGCGAAACAGCTCTTGGAAATGCAACGACACATTGCGGAAAAAAAGGCGGAGGCGTATCGGCAGCTGGAACCGCTGAACCGGCTCTACGACTGGGACATGACCGCCAAGTTGATCGAGCAGACGGTGCCGCGCATCCATTTCGACACGTTCTTCTCGCAAAACCGCTTGCGGGAAATGTACGAGTATTTCGGCTGGGACGGAACCTACAACGAAGACAAATCCGTGCTCTACTCGCAAAGCGGGGAGATTAACGGCAACCCGTTCCTTTTCGGGGAATTGAAAACGCAGCGCTGGGGGACAAAAACCTATACGGGCAGTAAGCAGATCTCCTGGTGGGTAACCGTTCGCGGTCCCGACGGAAAGACGCGGAGGGAACTCCGCACGCAGGTCTTAACCGCATCCATCGAGAAACCCATTCCCGTCTTCGGGCAGGAAAAAATCCTGATTTACGGGAATGACGCGGCTCCGGACCTAGTCTTTTCGCGCCAACCGTCCTCGCTCTCCAACGCGAACGAGAACTCATTCATCACCTCCTTCAAGAAAAAGCAGGAACTGAAAAAACTGGAGAAACTGGCGCGCGACCTGACCGACGACCTTCCCTACACGATGATGGCGAACCGTGAATTCGAGCTGCTCTTCCACGCGACAGACCGGAACGACGAGGTTGCATTCCGCCTCCTATTCACCGCACTGGCGCAGCAGCAGATGCTCCTCTTGCTGAAGGACAAATCCGTCGGGTATGGCGACGATTTCAGTTTCTTCAAACGGAAGCGAATCAACGTGATTTTTCCGCGCCACCTTTCCGACATCTCTCTGAACACGGATCCGAAACTTTTCTACGATTACGACCTGAAGCGTGCGCGAGCCAATTTCCAGACCTTCAACGAGGTCTATTTCAAATCCGTTTATTTTGCCTTGGCTCCTCTCCTCGCCATTCCGCTCTACCAGCAAACAAAATCCGTCCGTACGATTTACGGGGAAACGTTCCTGCATCAGGCATCCTACTGGGAACACGAGGCCATCGCCAATTTCCGAGGGATCCAGCAATTCCGCCATCCCGCTTGCGTAACCGACTGTATCCTGAAAACCAACGTCACGAAACGGCAGGACGGCATCTCTTCCGTTGATGTGACGGCTTACGGATACCGTGGCGAAAACCGAACCCATTATGAATCTGTATATGGCGGGGATGGGAAATCGCATCAAGTTCCAATCGAATGGATTGAATACCTCCCCGTCCAGGCGACCTCTGAAATGATGGTGAAGGAAGAATCGGAGGGAACCACGCTACAGTCATTCGAGGAATCCAAAATTTCCCAGGCCGAGACATGGCAGAACTTCTTCCGAAGTCTCGGAACCGCGCCGGAACAACTTTCCTATCGCCGCGCGATTCTCTCTTGGTTCGGAAAATAACGAGAAGGAGGAGTCATGCCGCAAGGAATCACAATCCAGTCATTCTCGTTTCGGAATCCGTTGCCGGAAACGGCACTCGGCTTCGTCTTCGACTGCCGTATGTTGGCGAACCCCGCACGAGAGGAACGGTTGCGGGAGAAGACGGGACTCGATGCGGATGTCCGCACGTTCTTCGCACAGCACACGGTTGAACTGGACGAATTTCTGCGTCCCATCAAAATGCTTGTCGGATTTGCCGCCAAGACCTACAGCAAAATGGGACAGACTGATTTTGTCGTTTCCTTCGGTTGCATGGGAGGGCAACACCGCAGTGTCTATTGCGCCGAACAGCTTGCGGCATGGGTTCGTACCTCTCTTCACAAGCGTGTAACCGTTCGCCATTTACAACTGGAGTAGGATTGCTTCACGCAAAACGGTCGCGTGTTCAAGGTTGGGTGGTTGAGTGGTCGTCCGGGACGCGCTTGCTTGCCCTCCGTAGCCTTGCGTAGGATGGATCGCGTCCGCAGTGCGTATCTGGCTTTTCCGGATTATCCGGCTTCTCCAGCCTACCCCAGCTTACCCGGCCGTCCCGGGCTTACCACGCCCCGGCCAATAAAAATTCTTGATTTTCGGATGGAAATCGGTTGGGAAAAGGTGTAAGATAGGTTCGTTATGTTTGAGGGCGGAAAACGGAAGAACGTATCAGGTCAGGCGATGCTCGAATACATCATCGTGTTCGTGGCGTTGCTGGGACTCGTCACGGTGCTGGCTTATTGCCTCTACGCCGTGAGGCAGCAATCCAACCGGGCGTTGGATCTGGTCGCTTCCGAATACCCCTGAGAAAGGAGCGCGTGATGAAATTGAGGAAGAACAAGAGCGGGCAGACAATGATCGAATACATCATCATCGTGGTGTTGATCGCGATCACCTTGATTGTCCTGTTTTCCAAGCTGAGCAAGGCGACTGGCAAGAAGGTCGCTGGCGCCACAGCCGCGTTGGATGCGGAAGTTGGATCGGAGGCTGCCTCCGAGGTCGATAACATCGACGAGAACAAGATCCGCAACCTCGACACGGACGGGAAGAGCAACTAACGGCATCACGTCTGCGATGGACGCCGATCCGAAAACTCGCGCAAACAAGCAAAGCGGGCAGGCGATGGTCGAATCGATCCTCGTCCTGTTGTTGGTTTGTTTTTGTTTCTTTTCCGTGTTCCAATACGCCTCGCTCTTCTCCTCCCGCCTGATTCTGCAGCACTCCGCCGCGTGTGCGGCGCGTGCGCGGGCGGTGGGGTTCAACGAGTGGATGACACGGAAAAGCGCGCTGGTTGCCAGCATCCCGGCATCCGGGAAACGGCTCACGCCGGATTTGTCTGACCTGGGAACGGGGATGCCGTCGTCGGAGAAAGTGCGCAGGGAGTTCGACCTATGGGAGTATGCCCTGCGTTCTTCTACCCGTTCTCCGGGAACGGTCGTCGAGGCGAACCGCATTCCCGAATTCATGGAAGGGGTGAACGAGCCAACTGCGCGTGCCGTGCTTGACTACGAATACTGGGACGGGATGGGAATCGATATCGACGAGGCGGTATCCATCTCCGGCGATTCCCCTTCCCGACTGACCGTCACGATCCAGCAGAATCGCCCCTTTGACTTTTCCGTCTTCGGACGAACCGGAGCCTGTGCCGAGGACGGCCAGATCCGTCTGCGCGGAAGCTATACGATCGAGTCGCACTACCCTCTCTATCTGGAGGACGCGAAATGGTGAGTCGGGTCAAGAATGCCGGACAAGTCAGTCTTTTCATTCTTCTCCTGCTCGTGATCCTGTCCTTCTTCCTGCTGTTCCATGTGGATCTGCAACGGATTATTTCCCGGAAGGACAAGACTCGCACGGCGGGCGATGCCGCCGCGCTTGCCGCCGCCCGCTGGCAGGGTGCGACCGCGAACCTGGTCGGCGAACTCAATCTCCTGCACGCCCTCGCGCTCGCGGCGAACGATCCCGATGCCGTGTACGCCATCACCAACCTCCAGCAGCGACTGGCGTTCACCGGTCCGTTGACGGGGCTTTACGCGGCGCAAGTGCTTGCCAAGAACAACGGAATCCATGTCGATCCCGCGATGACCAGCCTCCTGCAATCCCACGTATCCACGATCCAGAATCTCTACGCCGCGAACGTGGGCGGGTCCGGAGATGTCTTATTCCCCGAACCCTGGCCGGGGGCGTGGAACGAATACGCACAACTGTTGCGCCAGGTCATTACGGACGGTATCGCCGCAGGTCCCGACAACATGCGCACCTTCAATGACCCGCAGGAAGGCCACTACCTGCTCACGAAAGATTTCTATCATGCCGTCATGGGGTACGGCTGGTGCTGGTTCAAATTCCATGCGAAAGGACTGCTGGAATCCTACAGTTCGTTCCGCGACTGGCCGCCCCTGCCGGAGATACGCCAGGAGGACTTTGCAAACTCGGAGGTCTTTCCCATCCATGTCTATCCGTTGACACGTCCACTGAACCGCACCTTCACAACAGAAGAGTTCGCCGATTGGGCGCAAACCGCCGGACGCTCATCCGTCGAGACTGCGCAGTTCGCCTCCACCAACGTGATGGATACCGTAGAGACCTGGTTTTTCTACACCCCCCGGGACTGGGGAAGCTGGGAACGGATCAAACCGGACGGCGAGGACGATTTTCCGATTACCGGACCTGTCCGCGAGGAGTACGACACGGCAGGCGCGGACGTGGTTGTGCGCGTCCACGCGGAGGTCTCCCGCCTGACACCGAACATGGACAACGGCAGTGCCGAAGATACCGTTGTCTGGACGGCGGCCGCGAAACCGTTCGGGTATCTGGACACCGACCTGGGCAAGGAAAAAGTGACCGCCGCCGCCGGATTCGTCCTCCCCGCCTTCCGGAACGTCCGCCTCATTCCGGTCGATTCCGCTTCCAATGCGGATGCCTCCTCCTCCGACGCCGAGTGGGTCATTCACATCCGTGGTCATCTGAAATCCTATCTCGCCACCGGCGCGACACAGGTCACCTGCCGCTATTGCCGCGCCTTGACCCAGTGGGAGAAAAGAGAGTTTCGGCAACAGGGAGTGGCCTGGCTCAACGAATTCGGATCGACCTGCCGCCGTCCTTCCGGTGGCACAAAACGCGGCGGCGGAACAAGAAGGGGGCACTGATGAAAGCAAATGCCGGACAAGCCGCGATTGAATTTGTTGCCGCCCTTTTTCTGCTTCTGATCATTCTGATCGGAATGTTGTTCCTGAACGACCTTTCCCTGCAATCGCTCCTCCTGCAGGCAGGCATTCGGGAGGACGCCGGTTACCAAGCAATGGCTTCCACGCTGGGAACCGCACCCGACGCGATCCGCGACTGGAATGACGGAGAGGACAAAACACCGTACACCGCAGACGACAGACCGCAGAAGAGCGCGAACGCCTCTACAACATTGCAACTGCTGTCAGACCGCTCCGTCGCCAACGAGAGCGACTGGGCGAAAGTCGATTCCGATGTCCAGCTTCCCTTCTCGATGCTCACCATCCATCGTGGGCCATCGCTGGTGAACGCCGTTCCCTCTGTTCGGAAAAAAGAAGAGGAACAGATCGAGGTCCCGAACTTCATCCGCGAAAACATCTATCGCAAGGACGAAGTCACCATCCGCGAAGAAATCTACTTCCCCCTTCTCGGCGGCATCTACTGAGATGCCTTATCCCGGATTCCGTTGCTGGACAATTTGAACCTGGATTCCTCGTTTGCGTTCTCACGCAGAAAGAAACAAGTCACCAAATCGGGGAAGCGGCACTCCTGTCGCTTTTCGTCGGTAACAGAACGGAATGAAGCGGCAGGAGTGCCGCTTCCCCACTAAGTCAACTTAAGGGTGTCAGCCCCATGTAGGCCGCAAGGTCACTTAGGCGGCGCAGCCGCTACTTATCCGCCCCCCCGCTTCCCCGAAAGCCGACGGCGAGGGCACCGTCGCTACGCAGCTGGCGCGTAGTACCGCAAGTGTATTCTCATGCGTAGAGCGAGGGTGGCGGGAGAATTGGGTTATCCGTCTCAATACGCTGATGGCGCTCCCCTGTCGCGCACCTACAGGTACGCCACGAAATCAGGGGGAGGCGGAACGGTGAAGTCCATCGGGACACCGCTGACGGGATGTTCGAAAATGATTCGCGTAGAATGTAGCATTTGGCGGAAGGGAACCGGGGTGAGGCGGGCGTCTGCCGACGGACGGCCGTAGTAGGCATCGCCGATGATCGGGCAGTGCAGCGACGCCATGTGGACGCGAATCTGGTGCGTGCGTCCGGTCTCGATCCGGACGCGTACCAGGGAGACGGGACCGACCACCCGTTCCACATGGTAGTGCGTGACGGCGCGTTTCCCGTTCTCCTGCACCACCGCCCAGTGCTGACGCAGAACGGGATGGCGTCCGATCAGCGTTTCGATCGTGCCGTATTCCTGGGGAAGTTTTCCGTGAACGAGGCAGATGTACTCCTTGTGGATTTTCCCGTTCATGAAAAGTCGTCCGAAACCGCGCATTCCGGCATCCGTTTTTGCCGCAACCATCAGCCCGGACGTGTCCTTGTCCAGACGGTGTACGATTCCGGGACGCTCCCGGCCGCCGATTCCCCTGAGATCGCGGCAATGAAACAGCAGGGCGTTGACCAAGGTACCCGTGTCATGCCCAGGACTGGGATGCACAACGAGTCCGGCCGGCTTGTTGATGACAAGGCAGTCCTCGTCCTCGTACACGATATCCAACGGGATGTTTTCCGGTTCCGGTTCGATCGGCGCGGGCGGCGGAATGCGGATACGGATTTCCGCCGATTCCTTGAGGACATCACCGGGCGCGACCGCGTCAAGCCCGGTGATGGAGATATGGCCTTCGCGTAAAAGCGACTGGATACGGGTACGGCTCAGTTGGGGAAGAAACGGAACCAGCCACTTGTCAATGCGTTCCCCTCCCGTACCGTCCGAAGGCATACGAAGAACGATCTCCTCGGTTTCCGGAGTTTCACGTTCCTCTTGTTCTTCCGCCACATCGTCTGGAACGTGATCACTCATCCCGATAGACATCCGTCTTGGTTTTGCTCTTGCCGTAGGGCGGAGGATCGACCGTTACCTTTCCTTTGTCAGAGGGGGGATCCTTCGGAAAACGCCAAGTGCCGCCTCCCCAGCCGCCGCCTTCTTGCAGATAAACAAGCCGGTACTCGCGGTCGGCGGAGACGAAAATAAAGTACGCGATCAACAGAAGGTTAAACGAGCCGCCGATCACGGGAATATCGAGTCCCATCAAGTGCAAGAACACGCAGGCTACGAAAAGCAGGGCGACCCCGCGACCGATTCGAGAGGCAAGCCAGGTCGCCTTCAGACGCGTCATGAAGCACTGCTGCAGGAGCGCCCTCAGGATGCGTCCGCCGTCCATCGGGAACGCGGGGATGAGGTTGAAGATACCCAACCAAAGATTTCCCCAACCGAAGGCATAGTAGATCACCTGCTGAAACCCACGATGCAGAAACGCATAAATCGGCTGTCCCGTCACAGGGTGTGTCACCAGCACAGGAGCCGCCAGCCAAATCGCAAGCCCTCCCAGCAAGAAACTCACCGCCGGTCCAGCCGCCGCCACCAGAAGTTCCTGCCATGGCTTCCGCGGCAACTCATCCA
>JAFSTA010000180.1 GCA_017450695.1 Kiritimatiellia bacterium
ACAGTGTCCGTGACATTCGACGAGAATTTTGAGGGCGGTGCGAAGACGGAGACGAATTTCTTGGCCTCGGCGACGATACTAGCAAATGCGCCGGACGTTTCCGCTCGCGACGGCTGGACGTTTGCTGGCTGGTTTGACGCGACGGAAGGCGGCAACCAGATTTCGGCGACGGACTTGCCGACCGACGGCGCAACGTACTACGCGCACTGGACGCCAGGCCCAGACCAGATTGCCGCAGGTGCAGCGGCGGCCCTTATCGCCGCCATTGGCGATGTCGCATACACGGACGAGTCGAAGGCGAAGATCGACGCGGCGCGCGCGGCGTACGACGCACTCACGCCCGCACAGCAGGCGCTTGTGGGGAACTACGCGACGCTCGCTGCCGCCGAGGAGGCGTACGCCGCGCTCGTGCCTGCCCCCTGGGGATGCTACCAAGTGCTGAGCGAAAGCGACATCACAGCTCCCTACGCGGCGCCTAAGGCGGCGACGCTCGCGGGCGCCGTGTACGACGGTTGCGACGTCGTGGGCATCGTGAATCTCAGGCTCGGCAAGGTGAACGCCAAGAAGAAGACCGGCAAGGTCTCCGGGTCGGTGACGTTGCTGGACGGGAAGAAGCGCACGATCAAGTCGGTCAGCGTCACCGGGATCGACGGCGTTTCCCCCAAGTCCGTTGCGCTTTCGGTGAAGGGACTCGGGACGATGAACGTCACCATCGGCGGGACACGCTTCGCCGGTTCGCTGGGCGGATACCACGTGCAGTCCGCTGCCGTGGGCGGCAAGTGGACCCGCGCGGACGCGAAAGTCTATGTCGCGTTCGGAGGCGCGGCGCTGCCCGCCGGGACGATTGAGGACCTGCTGCCGGACGGCGAGCCGGTGATCCCGCGCGGGGGCAAGTGGGCGTTCGGGAAGGCGTCGTCGGTGAAGTACGCGAAGGACGCCAAGACGAAGGTGCTCACATTGACTGTGAACGACCGGAACGGGACGGCGAGGAACCGCTCGGCGATGAAGCTCTCCTACAACCCGAAGACGGGCGTGTTCAAGGGGTCGTTCAAGGTGTACGCGATCCAGGGAGGGAAGCTGAAGAAGATCACGGCGAAGGTGAACGGCGTCGTGGCGGACGGGGATGGACACGGCCGGGCAACCATCCAGAAGTCCGGCGTCTTCCCGGTCACGGTTGAGTAGCCCACCGCCGCTCTTCACGCGTGAATGTCGAGGCGGATCGATTTGTCTCACGCAGAGGAAAGCAGGTCGCCAACTCGGGGAAACGACACTTTTGGGTGGCTCGTCCATTTAACCATTTCAAAGCGCAGCGATTTAACTTTCCCCAACGTGGTTAGGTGGTTAGGCGTGTTCCGCGTTGCGGTCGCGACGGAGCGCGCCCATCCCCTGTTCTACGTGAGGAAATGAAAAGGGAGACACGCAACATGCGTGACGCGAGACATGAGACGAGTCCCAGCGCCGCTTCTCAGCCTCTCAGTTTCCCCGCTTCTCAGCTGGCGCGTAGCGGCCTCGCAACTACCAGCTGTTTAGAATTGACTTTTTTATCGCAAGCGGATACTGTTTTCCTGTTCGAGACGAAAGGACAGGAAGGTAATGGGAACAGATCAATTGTCGCAAGAAAGCGGTTGTTCCGCAGAAGCGATTTCTCCGTGCGAAAAAGGACCGGTACTATTTTCACGTTTCCCCGTGTGGATTTTTGTCGGATTCGGTGTTTTACTGGCGTGGATCAACCGGTTTGTACAGGATGATGCCTACATCTCGTTCCGATATGCTCGTAATCTGGCGGACGGCTTTGGACTCGTGTGGAATATCGGAGAACGTGTCGAGGGATACACAAACTTCCTGTGGACGCTCTTGATGGTACCCGCTTTCTGGCTTGGATGTGACGTGGTGGTTTGGTGTCAGGTACTTTCTATGCTTTCCTACGTCGCAACGCTCCTTCTCGTATGGAAGCTCAGCGGGAACGGGAAGACGGAACAGACGCCTTTCCGATTCCTTCCGTTGTTGCTGATCGCGACGAACTTTTCGATCACCTCCTACGCCACGGGCGGTCTTGAAACGCAGTTTGTCACCATGCTTGCCGTACTGGCCGCCTATCTTTCCGAAAAATCCCTTGACGGCAAGTGGCGGCAACCGCTGTTGCTCTCGCTTGTCTCCGCAGCGGCAATTCTTACGCGCATGGATTCCGTTCTCTTGATTGCGCCATTCTGGCTGTATGCACTTTGGCGTCTGTTGTCCGGGCAACGCAACTCCGCGACTCCGTCTTGCAAACGGTTGATCATCGGCGGATTGATCACATCCGTTCTCGTCGGCGCGTGGCTCGCCTGGCGTCATGCGTACTATGGCTTTTGGCTTCCGAACACATTCCTCATCAAAGGGGAATCCAATCCCCTGCGCGGTCTCTGTTACCTGCTTCTGTTTTTCATCCTGTACGGATGGTTCGTGTTTCCGGCGATTTCCCTCTGGACATATTTCCAGCGTAAAAGGGACGCCGTCCCATCCCTCCGCGAAGGCGGGCTTGTCCTGCCCTTGCGGTGCGCCGTGTTCCTGTGGTTCGCATACGTGATTCTCGTAGGCGGGGATTTCATGGAGTTCCGCATGGTGATGCCCGCCGTCCCGTTCGCAAGCCTTCTCATTCTAGAGACCGTGCAGGCGGCAGAACGGAAGATACGGGCGGGTCTTCTGAAAGGGATCTTGTTTCTCGTGGTGCTTGTCGGTCTTGTCGGAATTCCTCGCTGGTGGCCTGTAAAACTCATCCAGCCACTTTGGGAACTCAAATCGATGGCAGCCGAATGGGTCCAAAGTTCGCATGACCTCAATCGAATTCTCGGACAGGAAGGAAGCGATGTCAAAATCGCGGTTTCACCGGCGGGGATCCTTCCCTTCCTCACGCGACTCCCCTCATTTGACAATCTGGGATTGAATACGCGGGAGGTGGCGCTGGCGGGAGACAGGATTCCCAAGCCGCCCCGCTCACGTTTCGGAAATCTGCCCGGCCATGTGATGATGGCGAAGTGGAATCAACTGGAGGAAGCGGACGTTCACCTGTTGATCAACAACCCGTGGATCGTTCCCAAGGCCAGCAGGGAAACGGTTTTCGAGTCGCTGAAACTGGACGCGAACGGTACGGTCGATACCCAAGCGCTCAACCTTGTTTTCCCGGGATTCCACGTGACCGTCCCGAACACGACAACGGCGAAACTGCTCGTCTGGAACCTACCGAACGGAAACGCTTGGTTCATGCTGTATCTTGCCCCGCATCCACTCGTCGAGAAAGCGCTCACGACACTGGGCAAAACATATCCGCTTCGATAGGGTGCTTCTTGCTAACCGTTCCAAGTTCCCAATTCTGAGTTCCAAGCCTATATCACGAATTCGCTAGTGGCCAGCAGCCTACTCAAATTCCTCTTTTGGACATTTTTTGGAAACCACGGAACACACGGAAAATCAGAAGTTCCGTGGACTGACAATTCTGTGGTTAATAACCGAAAGGTCTGCCTTTCACCATTTGGGCGAATCGCTTTTCTGTCACCATGCGTGTGTTCGGAAAGGCTTTGTTTTGACACTTTCTCCGCTCTGCGTGAGAACCCAAACGAAGGATCCAGGTCATATCTGAACACACAGGCTGAACACGTATGCGGGAGTTGCCGCCCGTTTCTCAGCTGGCACGAAGTACACTCTGCGACTCAGCGTCTCTCTGGGGGATTCTCTGGAAGAATATCCACAGCGAGCAACCGGGCGCCTGTAAAATAGATCGGTTCGCCCGTGACCTGCAACTGGCATGTACACCCTGTGCCATGCGCCACTGTCGGCTTGCCCCACATATCGTGAAAGGCAATGTCATCCGCATCGAAAGAGAGAGCCAGTACCCGCGAGACGCGGTCTGTCCAAATCATCCCCCCGGTCTTTCCGTCAGGACGTTTCCACTGCGGGAAGAAGAGTCCATCCTTACGCCACTCGCCTCCCCAATTCACCGATCCTGCCGGACGCTGTACAATGAACATCTTGTTCGCGAGCCATCCGTCTTTCGGCACGAGGTTCGCGTGTACCATGCCGAAGTGGTGTTCGTTGTAGAATCGGTCGATCTCGTGCGCCCGCAAGCTGTACCAGAAGAACGCCTCCACGCCCTCCGCGAAGGCGATGCCCATCGCCCGCGCAAACATCACGCCCTGTAATCTTTCCGAGACCGGAAACGGCGTCCCCGGCCAGGCCATGATGCCGCTCACCACCACGCGGCCCTTCATCTCGCCGTCCAGCAGATAGACACACGCGGCGACCGCCTGTTTGCCGTTCAGCGGATTCGTACAGGCAAGCAGGGGCACCATCTTGTCGCCTGGTGCCAGTGCCTTCGCCGAGAAGAAATGATGGCATTCCAATCCTTCCGGCGAGTGCGTGACTCCGGCGGCAATCCCCTCGGGTGTGGCGCGAACGGTCATCGGTTTGTCGCCCTTCGGCAACTCGCTTCCTGGCAACCACCACGAGTCGAGTCCTATTTTAAGCCGCGCAAAGCGGTCGCTGCCGTTGTCGTGTGGCATGACCCGGGAGCTGCCGTCCGGCAGGTTACGGAATGGATTCCACATCGGCATCCCGCCCTGATCGACAAGTGTACCGCCCTTGCGAACGAATTCGACCACCGCATCAAGCGTGTCCGCCGGATACGACTCATCCGGCGGATAGAGCACCACATCCCATTTCCCTGTGGCTAGCTGCTCACATGTTTCTTTGGGCCCGCACACATGCACCTTCGATCCCGGTGGCAGACGCATGAGCAGGCAACGCGCGATATTCGGGTTCGGCTCTTTCCCATCCGGCAGGCAGGTGGCGTAGAGGAGATTCCATGTTGTCTTTTCAGGCCTCGCCAGCTTCAGTCCCGCGAGCAGGATATTCCCCGGACCTGCGAAATCCACATCGTGCGTGGGCCAGCCGATCTCCGTGAACCAGATCGGTTTCTCCGCGTCGCCGTACTCCGCCAGAATCTTCCGTAGCTCCTCGAATCCCTTTCGCAACGGTTCCTCCGGCGGGAACGGGTAACAGTAGGGGTGTACGTTTACGATGTCGAAGTAGTCCTTCGCGCCGAGCGCGTAGAGGGAACGGATGAACCCGTGCGCCCAGCCCGCCGTTCCGCCCAACGCCACACGCACCGAGGGATCAACCTCCTTCGCCGCCGTGTAGGCCACTTTGAGCAACGCGAGGTAATTCGTGGGGTTCGGGTTTTCCCAAAAACTGGAGATGTTCTGCTCGTTCCAGATCTCGATCACCGGTATCCGCTTCCCGTAATGGCGCACGGTCTCGCGTACGAACGCGGCATAGCCGTCGAGGTGTTGCCACGCGGGATACGCCCAGTTGGGCGGACCATATACAATCGGCAGAACCGTCACGCCACGCGTCTCGTCCGTCGCCACGATCCGGTCGTACTTCGAGAAGTCAAACGCGCCGTCCTTTTCCTTCTGGCACGCGCACCAGTCCCAATCTACGCGCTCGTACCCCATGCCGCCCACCTTGATGAGATCGGCCAGATTTTCATGCATGTCGTATTCCGAACGCGAACCATCCGTCACCACTCCGTAAGGGCTGAACGCAGCCAGCGTCAGAGCCGGAACGGCAAGGAACGCGAAAGCGATTTTCATTACGCCGCAGATCTGCTTGTTACGGAAACACCATTTTCGAACCATTTTCATACTCATCCTCCTTTACCCGATGCAAACCATTTCCCGTAAGCGTTTTGTGACGCGAAAGTCCGCTGCGGGGCGTCAGCCGCCGCGATTCATTCTCAACAGCGATCAAATGCGATCGACACGCGACGCGGGACATGCGACATGCGATCCTCTGCGTAAGAACCGGTTTAATTGATGAGGATTACGGTTCCGTTTGGTTTCCGGCGGAGGTAACCTTGATCATTCAGCGCGACCTTCTCGCCATTATACCGAATCTGCTTGAGCTGCGTGGGGGTGAGTCCGCTGGCAGAGGTACCGAAACGCAGGGAGCGCGTCGGCAGGTCATCCGTGCCGGTCACGGTCAGCATCACGCCTTCCATCCATTCCGTCTCGCTGGAGTCCGCGAAGGAGAGGGCGCCGTCGCCCAACGAAATCGTCCCATTCCCCGCCAGCTTCAATACGCCTGTCGCGTTCGTGGTGGTACCGCACGAGACCGTGCATTGATTCGTCAAGACCAGCGGTGCGGTAGGCGGTAGCGCCGCGTTGCTTGCCAGCGTCACCGTTCCCGCTTCAACCGTGAGACTTCCCTCGAATGTGTTCGTGCCGGAGAGGATCAGGTTCGCCGCGCCTCTCTTGATCAGCTGCATACCTTTCAACTTATCTGCATTCTGAACGAAATCATAGATTTTCCCGGAGATGATCAGGTCGGCGCTTGTTGCGAGGACGAGTTTGTTGGTCGCCGTCCCGGTGCCGTTGACCATGTTGATGCCGGAAGCGATCCAATTTGCATTCGTTCCCTCGCTGGTGTAAGTCATGGTCCTTCCATTGCCGGAAGTTCCGCAGCGAAGCGGATTCCCGATTGCGCGTCCGCCGTTACGGAGGGTCAAGGAGTTGATGTAATTGCGTCCGTCTTTCGTGCTTGGGTGCAGCATCGGCGTGTAGAGTGTCGAATCATCCAAGATGAAGAGAGCGTATTCTTCCGTGTTCATGTTGGAGACCGGGATCATCCAGCTTCCGGACTCGAACCGGCGTACTCGCGCGGTTCCGATACCGCTGCCTGCTCCATCCTGAACCGCATAGACCACCTTCGCGCCATTCCGTGCGAGAAGCATACCGCCAATGTACGAACTCTTGTTTGTGAATGTGAGCCGCGCATTGTCCACGACCATATCCCGGACGGTGTTCACTCCCCCCAATGTCAGATGCGGGAAGGAAGAAACCCGCAACACGCAGGTCGCCATCCCGTAGCCGGAAACCGTGTAGCCGGTCGCGACGGGCTGATTCTGCACACCGGAAGAATTATCCAAATCCGCCCCGAGTGTCGTGTTGGATGGCCAATAGTACGCCTTGACCGAACGAGCCGTCACGTTCGCGCCCTCCTGCTTGAACTCAACCTTCACTCCCTTGATCCAGGTCCCCTCCCCGTTCGGCTGGATCTGGAACTGGCAGGTCATGGTCAGGTTCGTGCTGTCATACCGGATTTGGTACGGCAGGGCGGGCTCGGCTTTCGCCGGATTCCCGCTTTGGATACTCTTGCCGCTCATCTTTCCGCCAACGGGCATCATCTGCCAGAGGAAGGCGTTGGTGAACACGGTCGCGGATGCGGACGTGGTGACGAAACTTTCCCGTGTGATTTCGACGGTGTCTTCCGAAAGTCCGCGCACGGCGAGAACGCCGCCGTTGGTGGAGACGATGTTCTGACTCCAGATCTGCGCGTTTGTCGAAGTCACCTCGACGGTCGTGTTCGAGATGAACATACGCCCCTCGAATGAGCTGTCTCCTGCCAACCGCAAACGTGCGGTCGTGGCGCGAATGTTGCAGACGCCGTACCCGTCTGTTGCCAGCGAGGTAGCAACCAACTGGGAAGAGGTTCCCCCGACATCTAGATCGACGCCAACTAGCCAGCCGTCCTTATAACAAGCGGAGACCGCACGCGCGTAAATGCCGTCAGGCTCTTCCGAAAACTCGACCCGCACGCAGAGAAGGAGTCCCCCGTTCTGGCACTGGAACTGTACGGTCGCAGTCGTTCCGCTAATCCGGTAATGGTATCCGAATCCGGGAAGCGTGTACTGACCGCTGCGGATTGCCCTGCCGCCCATGTTCGCCTGGAGCGAGGTGATGTCTTCCAGTTTCAAGCCGGGGAAGATGAGCTTCGATGTTTTCGTCAGAAACGGCTCATACACAACCGATGTTGTTCCCGTAACTGAAAGCAGTCCGTCTGCCTGAAAGCCGGAATAGACCGTCAGCGGCGAGTCGAATGCGACCGTTCCGTTGTCAGCCAGCCGGATCGTCCCGTTCGTCAGGGTGACTCCCGCACCGCCCGTCGCCGCGTGAAACCCGGTGACTTGCACTTCGCCGTCGATTGAGACCGTTATCCCGGCAGCGGAAGCGGCGAAAAGCGCGTTTGTTCCGTTCACCCACGCGCAAGGCGTCTCACCGTCCAACCAGTTCTGCGTCTCCGCATCCCACGAGCCTCCGTCCGCCCCGTTCCAAACGAACGGTTCGCCTTCGGAGACAGCGGTGGCAACCCAACCGATGGACAACGCAACTACGCAGAGACCGCGCCGCAGGAAAGATTCCCGGACTGGGGCAAAGAAACTGTTTCTCATCTTACTCTCCATACTCCCTTGCAAACATGAGGCGGCACTTCGTACCGGAATGCGACTCGCAATTTCTAGCCCCCTCCGACGACCTCCGCGCCCGCTTACCGAAGGCCAGTGGCGTTTGCAATCGGCAAATAATCGTTGGTCAGGATTGTGTCAACGCCCATGTCGAGGAACTTCTTCGCCTCGGCGGGATCGTCCGACCAGAATACGTTGACACGAAGTCCGGCGGCGTGTGCGCGGTCGATCATCGCCTGGTCGAAGTATGGCTTGAAGAGCTGTACCATCTGGCACTTGTACTGGATGGCACGATCCACGATATCGGGATGCGTCTTGTTGTCACCGGCGTTGCCCATACAACGCGGGATATCCGGGGCGAGCCGCGCCAGCTGTTCCTGGAGCGGACCGCATGCGCTCATGAAATAGACGTGTGCGCGCGCATCGTAGGCGTCGATAAGCCGGATAATCTTCTTCAGGATGGCTTCATCCCACGGCTGGTCTTTCCAGTCCTTGACATGGATGTTCATAATCGTGTGGCAGGAGAATTTCTTGAGGATGTCCTCAAAGGTCGGAATCTGAAGCCCCGACAGGTGCTTGTTCTTCCCACCGAAGTCGAGCGCCTTGAGTTCGGCATAGGTGTGCTCGAAGACCTTTCCCTTGCCATTCGACACGCGGTCGAGCGTAGGATCGTGGATAGAGACGATCTCGCCGTCTTTCGTCCACCAAAGGTCGAACTCAATCTCCTGCGCACCGAGCGAGACGGCCGCACCGTAAGCGGGAAGGCTGTTTTCGGGGGCGATGGAACTGAACCCCCGGTGCGCGCAGAGACGCTTCGCAGGGGCATCCTTGAAATTCGGGATGATCGCACTACCGCCGGGACGGTACTTCCACGGACGGCGACCGACTTCGATGTAGGTCGAATGGAGTCCGGGCGGGTTGCCGTAACCCATGGGCTTGAGGTATTTCTGCGCCGGATCGAATTCGACCGTGAGCGTGCCGACGCGGCTGAACATGTTCCCGAGCATTTCCCCTGAAGGCGCGACAATCATCGAGCCGCCGCCCACCGGCGAGTCAAGCCCCATGCTTACCGAGGAACGAACGAGGTAAGCCCCTGTGTTGTATGCCAGGAACCGTCCAATCATCTCAAGGATGCTATGCGGGTCGCTGCGCTGGTGCGAGCATCCAATTACGACATCGGGCTTGTAGCGCGCGATGTTGGCAAAATTCTCGTAGAAATAAAAGTCGTAGCAGGTGAGGAAGGCATACCGGATCCCGTCAATTTCGAGAATGTACGGTTCCGTCCACTGCCACATGTAGGAGGCATCGAATCCCCACTTCTTGTGTTCGCCCGCGGTGAGATGCTCCTTGTAGTACCTCCCCACGCACGTCCCCGTCTTGTCGAACGCGAAGGTGGTGTTCCGTTCCCCAGTCGGGGTGAAGTCGAGCGCATTCACGAACACGGTCGCTTTGCAGCGCTTGGCAGTCTCCGCACAAGCGTTGAGAAGCGGTTGATTGTATTTCTTGGCAGCTGAGATTGCCTCCTCACGCGAGGAGACGCGCGCCTGACGATCGCTCGCTTCGGGAAGAACGATGAGGTCGAGGCTTTCGTCACAGCGTTTCAACGCATCGAGTTCCCATTGCATGCTGGTATCGATATCTTTCACGTTCAGCGCATAAGGCGGCTGGAAGACACAGGCCTTGATCGGACGCGCTTCAGAGGTTTTCGTACAGGCGGCAACCGCACAGATTGTCAAAAGAATGCAGATTCGTTTCATGGTTTTCAACCTTTCTCCAGTGATCGCAATTGATTCTTGCTATCAAAACCGCCAAAAAGAGTAACACAAGCTATTCCGATTGACCAGCGTTTTTTGGCGGACGGAAGAGATTCTGCTGAAAAGGAAGAAGCTGAAAGTGGGTTCTCACGCGGAGTGCGCAGAGAACGGGAGGGGCAATGTCCTCGTTGCCCTCAATGGGGAGGGTCGCGCCCCGTCGCGACCGCACTGCGGAACACGCGGACCTGTCGGCTGATTCTCACGCAGAGCCGCTGAGACGCAGAGAACGGGAGGGGCAACGTCCTCGTTGCCCGAATGGGGAGGGTCGCGCCCCGTCGCGACCGCAACGCGGAACACGCGGACCTGTCGGCTGATTCTCACGCAGAGCCGCTGAGACGCAGAGAACGGGAGGGGCAACGTCCTCGTTGCCC
>JAFSTA010000181.1 GCA_017450695.1 Kiritimatiellia bacterium
ATAATCGCTCCGGCGTATCCCTCGCCGAGATCGGCACGCCACAAGACTTTCGGTCCGGAATCACCCCAACTTTTGGACAAGGGCGGTGTGTCGCGAACAAGATTGTCGCGTTGCTTGCCCCGGAAACAAGGCCATGCCGCCGCGAAAGATGCGGCTGGCTGATTTGCTTTGAACAGCGTGAAGTCCTCTCCAATGCGGGTCAGGTTCGTTTTGACGACCCGGTTTTCCGAGCCGTCACGCTGTTCCGTCGCATAGCCAATGGACCGCGGCGAACGATAGTCAAGATAGAGCCAGAGGCCGACACAGGAGGCGACGATGGCGAGCGTTTTCAAAACGACTGGAATAAGCGTCACCGCGAACCGCCGTTTGCCGGCGGACGAATCCGATGATTGGACATTCCTCTTTTCTTCGGTCATTTTGTTTTGCTCATGGCTATCAGGTTTCAAACTGCAATGAAGGCAAATTCTCAAGAGCAGCGTAGAAAGTATATACCTTCCTGCGTCTAATAGCAACACTTGTGCCGCAATAAATCAAGCGGAAGATGGTTGCAGGCGTGAAGCAGGAAAATGGGGGCGTAAAGTTCCTCGCTATACCAGAGATGGGCGAAATAGAGACCGATCGGCTCGGGCGGAATGGTTTCAGGATGGCGAACGTACGGGGCGACAAACCGCGCGGCACGCTGGAGGGCGGGACCGGCATCCGGATAACCGGCAAGTGCCGAGATGCAACGCGCGGTGAAACAGAGATAGTCGGTTTCCGAGTCGACAGAACCCCAGCCGCCTGACGGGTACTGGTGGGACAGCAGATAGTCGCGCGCCTTGGCGAGAAAAGGGAACGATTCACCCGCGAGGTGTTCCAACACGACGGCCGATCCGTAGATGGGCGCGGATTTGTCTTCCGCCCGCTGGTCGCCGAACCAAAGGGGCAGAAACGAGCCATCGGGCCGCTGTGCCTTTTTGAGAAATCCGACACACCGGCGCATCGCCCGCCGAACCTGTTTTCGGAGCGGATCTTGCAACAGTGGTGCGTACAGTGAAAACGCCTTATAGGCGTGCGCGGTGAGATCAGGACAACTTCGGTCGAAAGGCAGTTTGCCCCATCCCTTGCAGAACGTGGGGAATCCGCCATCGCGATTCTGGAGGTGCAAGAGCCAGCGAATTCCCGCGAGGACTGTCGAGGAGGCGCCTTCCCCCACGGCATGCAGCGCGATGAGCGCGGCAGGCGTGTCGTCTGCATCAGGAACGCCGCCGGAATGCGTGGTCCACGCCCATCCTCCGGGTTCCGAGCGGGTAAAGGGATGGAGCGTCTGGGTCTGATGTGAAACCAGAAGCGTACGGAAACGGTTTTTCTCCTGATCGTCCAAATGGGGCGCGAGCGCGCGGACGGCAAGGGACGTGACCCATTGGCGCAGGTCGCGGTCAATCGGCCACGCGCCGTTTTCCCGTTGCGTTTCGAGCAAAAAGCGGATGGCGCGACGGGTGACAGGATGATCCGACAATTTCGCCGCACAGAGACAGATCGCGACGAAACCCGTCAGGGGAGCGGCCTCTAAAAATCCACCGTCCTCCGGCTGCTTGGCCGTCAGGACACGCAGGGCTTTCTCACGCGCCTTGCCACGGATGCGTGAAATGACGCCCTGTCCGGCGTATGCGAGTTGCGCCAATCCGATGGCAATCAACGCGGGGATCGCGTAACTGACAACCGGAAGGCGGAGATACTTGAACAACCCCTCGGGAAGCAGCGCGACCTCAAAGGGGAAACGGGGCATCGCGCGCCAGGCGGCGTCCGCATCGGGGAAAAATCCCGCAGCGGTCGCCAGCGCAAGTAACGGCACCGAAAAGGTCAGGTCTTTTCCGTAAGCGGCCAGCAACCCTTTTCTGACCGACACGAAGTCCAGCCCGCCGAGGTTTGCCTTAAGGAACTCCCGGGCGGGCTGGAACCGTTCGGATGGAACACCGGCACAGGTGAGCGCGACGGTGGCAAGGAATGTGGCGGTCAGATTGGCGGGAGATTCTGGAGAATCGCCGTATAAGCCAGCCGCATCGGCATGGACAAGAAGCCAATCGCGTGCCTTTTCGATCGGCTTGGCGTATGATTGAGAATCTGCGAGATGCAGCGCGACGAGCGCGACAGAAGTCGAGATGGCGGAATCGGATAGCTTGCTGGCGAAATAACCATCCGGGTCGCGTTTGGAAAGCAGATAGTCAATCAATGCGGTCATGTCGTCAACCCCATTGTCAACAGCCCGTAGGCGGTGTATTCCAGATCGCCGACGGGATCGTCTGGTGTCGCCGCAAAAAGCCCCGTATCCCGGAAGCAGGCGCGGAGGAATGGTTTCATCGTGCGTTGCAACGAAAAACCATGGACATGAAGCGCAAAGGATGCGGTCGCGGTAGAGAGCAGATCACCCTGCGGCGCGGAGGGTATGGCCTTAAATGAACCGTCTTCCTCTTGAAGGTTTTGCAAGGTGAGCGCGGCGTCCTTTCGCGCATCGTCCGTGAGCAGGAACAGAGCGGCGGCGGTCGCGTTGACGGCGGGGGCCGTCTCCCCTTTTACATTGGCATAGCCGCCGCGTCCGGTTCGATAGTCGGTGAGGTCGGACGGAGGATCGTCCAGTCCTAAATCCCGAAACGCGGCGGTATGCAGAAAACGGGCGTAGGGTGCCTCTGGATCACCTTGGGGATAGGACGTCGCGGGAAGATTGAGCAGCGCCCGCAACATCTCGGACCGAACAGGAAGCCGGAGCATGCGGCGGAGACGCAGTACGGAGATGGCGTGCACCGCATCGAGCGTCGAGAGCGGGATTGCCGCGATCGCGTCTCGACAGGCGCTGCGGTCGATTCGCGCCCGAACCAACCGCGCGAGCGGCAACGCGAAAAAAGTGTAATAGAGATCGCCCGGACCCGTGCGGCCTCGGAAAAGCCCGTTGTCCGTTTGAGCAGATTCAACCTCGTTCCGCAAGGCACAGACGGCCTCAGGGGCCATCCGGCGCAAAACGTTTTGGATCGTTCTGACAAAAGGCCGGTCGAATCGTCCCGCTGCGGGATGGAATAAGCGGGAAAGGCGCTCAAACATCGTTCAGCACCTTTCCGATTAAGCGGTAAAGCAAAATCTTCAAAGTAGGATTGGCGAGGGGTTCCAGCGTGGCGTAGGCGCGGGAACGATAGTCCAGATAACACTCGACGACAATCCGGCGCGCGTCGTCGCGGGAAATCGAGCGGCTCTGCATCACACAATCGACGGCAGAGGCGGGATTGGGCGCTTCGTCGTCAAGATCGTCGCGCAATTGGAAGGCGATGCCGAAGGCCTCGGAGAACGCCTCGAGAAGTTCGCGGTATTCCGTAATTCCACCCGCCGCGATCGCCCCCAGCAACAAGGCGGCGCGGAAGGCAGGAACGGTCTTCAGCCGGGCAATCTCCAGACAGGTTTCAAGACTGCGCGGTTTGTCGGCTGACTCAAATTCCAAAGACTGGCCCAATGTCAATTCGCGATGCGCACGGGCGGCCTCAGCGAGCATGGCGACACGCTGGTCGGCGGAGAGTTCGGTTCGGGCGAGAAGCCGGTACCCTTCTCCCAGCAGGAAATCACCTGCGTTCAGTGCGGCGGCTACACCGATCTTCACGTGAAGGGTCGGCTCCCCATAACGGATTGGATCGGCATCCTCAATGTCGTCGTGGATGAGCGACGCTTTATGGAAACACTCGATCGCCAGCTGAACCGGTTCCAGAAACTCGGGCAGCGCGGTCCGGCGACTCAGCACAAGGAAAATAGCGGCCGCAAGCAACGGACGGTAGTGTCGGCCTTGCGTGAGAATCCAGGTGACCTCGGCTTTTGGGAATCGGTCGACACGGCCGTTCGTGAACTCCAGAAGGCGGCTTAGCGATTCATTTTGGAAGAGCCGGTCCAGCGGTTTGCGGAGATCGTGAAAAACGGGCAATGGAAGCGGTTCCGTTTCCGGAACGGAGAGGACCTCCAGCAGAAGGTCTGTGTCCGGAACGGTATCCCTGCAACCATCCACGAGCAGCGGTACGCCGATGCCGGGGATGCCGTTGCGGAAAATCGCCGGGAAGGTCTTTTCCATCGACTCAAGACAGGAGACGCCGATTACCGCTTGAATCGCCCCTTGCTCGACCCACTCGCTCACGCTGGAGCTGGATTCGGAAACCAATACCGGAATGCCGTGCGACTCCGCCGCCTTGGTGAACGCCGGTATCCGACACGCTCCGCAATCCTGACAGAGAAGCCCCATGTCGTCACGTGACGCGTGGCACCGGTCATGGCTGCGTAGACAGACTGGAAGAAGCAACAGCCGCTGGTCGCGCGGGAACGCGGAAAAGACAGTCTCCCACAGCGCATTGTTGAGAAGGATGATCGCATAGTGGTCGAAACCGGCATCCGCAAGCTGGAGTCGCTTGAGCAGTTG
>JAFSTA010000182.1 GCA_017450695.1 Kiritimatiellia bacterium
CTGGTATTTGCGTCGTTTCGCATGGTACGGCGTTTCGTCCGCGAAGTAGAGTTGGACCGTTCCGTCAGGAAGTTCCAGGATAAACGGTTCCCAGCACCCCCATCTCGTATCTTTGTCCGAATCGAGACGCGTGTCAGATTGATAGAGGGTTTTCATCTCGCTCCAGGTCGCGCCGAGGGTATCCGAAACGCGGATCGCGATGGCATACGGGAAACGTGTCGCGAACGGGTTTTGCGGACGCATGTTGCAGGCAAGGATGAGGCGGTTCGGCCGGTGCGGATTCCCCTTGGAGAGTTGCGCGAATTCAGGATTGCACGCATTCAGTTTGGCGCTTCCCCATGCGGGGGTGCACTGCTGGGAACGTGGGAATGCCAAGAGAGGCGGAGACCAAGTCCGGGCCTCATCGGAAGAAAAGCGCATGTAACTCTGTCCGCCTTTTTCATACGAGAGCAGGAGGCGGGCGTCGTTGAGCCTGTGTATTCGCGCGTAGGTCCCCGCCGTCAAAGTGTTCGGGTTGTCCCAGACAATCTCGAACGCATGAGAACATTCTGTGACGAATATGATCGCAAGGATGGATGCGATGATGACAATTTTCCGCTTCACAGGCAAGGAGTCTCCCCATTCCTTTCGGTTGTTAGCCCACCGCTCACTCGTTGCGTGAGTGATTCGATTCAGATAACTTGCTGTACACACGCAGGAGGTTGAAGTTTTAGCCGAGGTTGAAATGGCATTGTGATTTGTGACATTGTTGGCATTTGTTGGCATTTGAGATTTGTGAACAATGAAGTTATAGACGAGGTCATCCGTTCCCGCGCTTCCACGGACATCCCGCTCCGATCAACACCAGCGTGAGTGTTCCCAGCACGATCGCGAGGTTAATGTGCAGGAGCTGGGGCAGGGGAAGGATCTTCTGTCCGAAGGTGACCCAGATGAGGACGGCGAACCCGCAGATCGCGGCGATCAACGCGCGTGTGGGGCGACAGCGACGTGAGAACGCGCCCAGCAGGAAGAGTCCCAGCATACCGCCGGAAAGGACGCTCTGCATCGCCCAGAATGCGGTGAGTGCGCTGGTGACATTCATCACTGCGACCGCCACGACAACAGCGAAAAGCCCGAGTCCGATGGAGGCATAGCGCAGGAAGGCAATGTTGCTCTTTTCGGATACCCGTGCGGGAAAGAAACGCTTCCAGTAGTCTTCCAGCAGAACGGTTGCCCCGGAGTTAAGCGTGGTCGATACCGTACTCATCGCGGCTGCGACAATTGCCGCCACCAACAGACCGCTGGCACCGACGGGGAGTTTGTGAACAATGAACCAGGGAAAAACGGCATCGGAGTGCGCCGCCACCTCGGCGGGAAGTTGTTCTGGCGCGTTCTGGGTCCAGATCCACAACAGCGAACCGATCAGGACGAAGAGGAGGGTGGTGACCAAATAGAGGAACGCGCTGCTCAGCAGGGACTTGACGGCGGCTTTCGTCGTCTTCGCGGCAACATAGCGTTGGGTGAAACTCTGGTCGATACCGAAATTCTGAAGGTTGATGAACATGGCGTAGAAGCAGGTCACCCAGAATGTCTCCGTACTCCAGTCGGAGAGCGAAAGCGAGCCGAGGGAGAATTTGCCCGCATCCCAGGCGGTGGAAATCCCCTCGCCAAGATTCGGGATGTTGAATCCCAGCAAGACGATGCAGAGTACCGTTCCCCCGATCAGAATCAGCGACTGGATGGCATCCGTCCAGACCACGGCGGATAGCCCCCCCATCATCGAGTAAATGATGGTGGCGATACCCGTAATCAGAATGATTGAGACGACGGAATAACCGAGTACGCTTTTCATCAGCAGCGCGAGAAGATAGAGGATTACACCGGCGCGTGCGCTCTGCATGATGATGAAACACGCAGAGGCGTACAGGCGCGCCCAAGTGCCGAAACGTCGTTCCAAAAACGAGTAGGCCGAGAGGCAGCCGCTGTTCCGATAGAACGGGATGAACCAGATGGCGGCAATCGCCGCCGCCACAGGCACCGTCATCGACAAGACGTACGGATTCCAGTTGGTGAGGAATGCTTTGGCGGGAAGTCCAAGGAAAGAGAGCGAGCTGACATGCGTCGCAAAGATGGAGAGTGCGATCGTCCAGGTCGGCAACTTCATACCGCCAGACATAAACGTGTTCGCGTCCCCGCTTCCTTTGCGGAAAAAGAAAGAACAGCCGAAGAGCGTGATTCCGATCACGTACACCACGAGAATGAGAAGATCAATCCAATTTGTCATAACGCTTTTACTCTACACGATTCGGA
>JAFSTA010000183.1 GCA_017450695.1 Kiritimatiellia bacterium
ACGGCGAAGCGCGGCCTTGACGCGGGCTACGAGAATCGCGTTTGAAAACGGCTTTGTGATATAGTCGTCCGCGCCAAGCTCCAGCCCGCGCACAACGTCTTCCTCTGCGGTACGGGCCGTCAACATGACAATTGGCGTTCCGGACACAGACGGAGTCCGGCGGATTGCGTTGCACACGGCCAGTCCGTCCATCCCAGGAAGCATGAGGTCGAGGAGTACAAGAGCGGGCTTTTCCCTCTGGACGAGGGCAAGACCGTCCGTACCATTCCCGGCTTCGTATATAGAAGTGAACCCCGCGCCCTTGAGCGCGAGACGTATCACCGTTCGGATCCCCGGATCGTCTTCTATGAGAACTATTTTGTCCATGTCAGCGTATATTATCTCACAGAATTGTCAGAATTTTGTGAGAATGTCTGGTTCTCCAAAGGATATGACATGGCGGACTAAGTTGGAAATGACGAACATTGTTTCGGCATTTTCCTTGTCAGCACACTGTCCCAGGAACAATTCACACAGTCATTCCACGACCTCGTTGAGCGGAAACCTGCGGAACGACTTCTCGCAGGCGCCCGTTGTCTTATTGTCGACAGACCTACTTTGAAGTGCACTTGTGATGATGCCCCATCGCAACCGGTCGCACCAGGTTGTAGGCAATCATTGCGGCGAGGAACGCGGCAGACGCCCAGTGGACGACGGAAAGCGAATGGCCCGCCGAGGCGATTGCGTCAGACGCAGGGAGCGCATTGGGAACAAGATTGATCGCGACACCGCAGAGGATCGCGCCAATCATGATCACGGCGACGTATGCGGCGGCGGCCTTGCGGCCGACAAGCGCGGCAACGGTCGTGAGGGACATCGCGTTCATCGCGGGGCCGACCATCAGGAACACGAACGCCGCTCCGGGCGAAACGCCCTTGGCGACGAGCGCCGCGGCAATCGGAATCGACGCCGTCGAACAGACGTACATCGGGAAGCCCACAAGCGCCATCACCGGCATCGCGATCCAGTCGCTCCCGTGGAAAGCATCCGCGAAGAAGTTGGACGGTACCAGCACCGTGACAAGCGCGGAAACTACAAGTCCAACGGCAAGCGGTTTCGCGACCGACCCAAGAAGCCGCCTGTACGCCTGCCAGAATATCGCCTTTATCCCCCGCGATCCGGCGGATGCCTCCTCGACGGGCGCGGTCGACGCATCCTCCCCGCCGACGGCCGAGACCACCGCACCTCCGACTACGCCCGTAAGCGCGGCGGCGACCGGACGTGCCACCGCAAAGACCGGTCCGAGCAGGGCGTAGGTTGCAAGGATCGAATCAATGCCCGTCTGCGGCGTGGATATGAGAAGCGCGGCGGTCGGACCCTTCCCCGCGCCGTGCTTGCGCAATCCGGCCGTGATCGGCAGCACGCCGCATGAGCAGATCGGAAGCGGCACGCCAATCGCCACTGCGCGGAGGATGCCGCCTAAACCGGAACTGCCCCCCATCATGCGATTTACCCAGTTGCGCGGAATCCAGACGGCGATTATCCCCGCCATCAGGAATCCGAACACCAGCCACGGCGACATCATGGCGAATACATGGACGAATGCGATCAATATGTCTTTCATTTCCCGAACCCCCTTCTATGCCATCTTGGAGAAACTCTCAAGCGCCTCCGCAAACGACTTGATCGTCTCGTCGGCGTTGCCCTTTTCTATGCCCTCGCGCACGCAGTGGCGGAGATGCCCGTCGAGAATCATGAACGAAAGCCGGTGCAGCGCACCGTTCGCCGCGTTGAGCTGCGTCAGGATGTCCTCGCACGGCACATCCTCCGCCAGCATCTTCTGAACGCCCGTCAGCTGCCCGACGACCTTCTTCAGCCTCAGCTGGAGCGCCGTCACGTCTTCAATGCATTTTCTCATCTATGAATCCTTCCTTGCCTCATTGGCCGCATATTATACCATACCCCCGTAGGGTATGTCAAGGCGGAATGTTGCGCACAGCCGAAAACGGGCGCATCTCCGTTTTTCACCGTTCCTCCTTTGTAATGGAAACAACCAAAACAACTTTCAAAAACAACTTAGTCCTA
>JAFSTA010000184.1 GCA_017450695.1 Kiritimatiellia bacterium
CGCCTCGGCGATCGCAGGGTCGGTGAGGGCGTCGATGAGCCCCCGTTCCTTCAGTTCTTCGATAAGCTTCATACGCAGTGTATTATAGCATATATCGTCACATCGCGCTTGCGCATGTCAAGGATATCAAAAACTCCCGGGGCTTCTGCCTCGGGAGTCGCCCCCATCAAGATTGGCAATGGCGTCGTTGTCGCCGAAGTTTACGTTCGAGAACCTGCTCAGCGCATTCAGGTCGAATTGTATTGCCATGATCTTTTCTCCTTTGTTAGGATATTGGTTTGCCTACACCTCGTTTACACCTGTCACGGCGAAAGGTTACACGCTTTTTCGCGACACGCCCGATTTCTCGGCTTGTGATTCGTTCGGCGGTGGCCGAAGGCTCCTCCTCGGGGAGCCCTCGGCGAATACGCCGTATCCATTCGCTCGGACTTTCGCTCCACCGCCTCACTGCCGCCGGGGGTTATGCGACGTTAGTGTGTCACTGGTACTGTGTCACAGGGACCCTGTTGACACACAACCACCAAGCAAAACGGAGGGCGAGCATCCCCCGCAACGAAAGCATAAAGGCGGGCGGGCCGAAGCCCGCCCGCCACCGCGTCAGTGGTTCCCGTACACCACTTCGTAGGTCGCGCTACCGCCGAACGTGAACACGCGTACCGCGCCGTTCTCGCATGGCGGTGCGGGGAGGTCCAGCACTGCCGTCAGCGCCCCCTCGAAGTAAGTCGCCGGAACCCGCTGCCACACCTCGCCGCTGTCCCGCAGCAGCTGTATCTCCGTCGCCGATTCGAGGTTCTCACCAACCACGTCGAGGGTTGATCCGGAGACATTTACGAAACCGTCGCCGTCGCCCCTCGTCCCAGCGCTCGTGATCGTCGGCTGGGGGTCTTCGACGCGAAGGTACTTGACCCTGCGGAACGAAGTCTGGAGCGGACCTTCCGCGTCGCCGCCGCGCGACTTGACGACGAGCTTGTAGTCGCCCGCTTCGAGGAGTTCCTCCGTGCGAGCCGTGAAGAGCTGCTTGGAGATGACCTCGTCGACCGTCACGGGGAACGTCGTCCCAATCGCGTTTTGCAGGAACACCGTCGCGCCCTCGTCCGAAAGCACCATGTTGTACCCCGCCACGCGGAACAGGCGCTTTCCGTGAATGAGGTTCATCGGCTTCTGCTCGTGGATGTCCATCGCGTTGTCGACGCGAACCTTCGTCACGTCCGTATCGGTTACGATGGTAGCCGTCACGTCCGCGAGGCCGAGGCGCAGTCTCTCGTCGAGCCTGAGCGTCAGCTCCAGCGCGTTGCGCGTCGGATCAAACGCCGCATCCGACGTCGGGAACGATCCCGTGATGACAGCGCAGATGATGCCGATGTCGGTATGGACGCGTACAAGCGACTCGGCCTCCAGCGCGGCGATTGCGTCGAACGCCCCGCCGAGGATCGCCATCACCTGTATGGGCGGCAGACCGCACTTCGCGCCGACGACCGCCGCAAACGCGGCCATCGCCACCGTTTCCTTTGCGATGTAGCTTCCAAGGTACGGAGCGGACTCCTTTGTCGCACCCGTGTTCTCGTGTATCACGACTTCATGCCTTGCCATTTTCGTTTTCCTTTCTTTGTTGTCTTTTTATCAACTCCGACGGTTAGCAAATTGGCTCCGTTACCACTTCGCCTCATGCTCCGCGCTTCTCAACCGCCAGGTTCAGCCACGTAGGTTTTCTAGCCGTGTAGAAGTGGAGAATGTGTAGACTTTTGGGGGTCTGGGGGCTTTGCCCCCAGATACTACATTTTCTACACTTCTACACGGCCAACCTTCTACACGGCTAAATCAACTCACAGCTAGCCTTGCCGGTTGCATGGCGCGAAGCCCAAGCCAAAGCGGTAGCGAAGGCCGTTTGACAACCTTCGGAGTTTGTTTTTTACTCCACCACGACCTTCCTCGTCGCGACGGTCACGCCGAACTGGTCGCCGAGGCCGCTCCGCGTGTAGACCTTGAGCGTGTACTCCCCTGCGGGAAGCGCCGCTTCGAGGTCGCCTTGACGTTCTGCAAGTCGGAGAACGTCATGGTCGCCTTCGTCTCGACGCCGTGCGCATCGACGAGAGCGACGTACTCGTCGTCCTTCGTCTCGTCCGGCGCGAGGTTCGCGCCAGCGATGGAGAACACGTTCGTGCCGCTGATCTCGTCGTAGACGCGTGTCGTCTCGTCGAGAACCGTGTTTATGACGGGCTTCGCACCCTCGGTGTTGTTCTCCGGCACGACCGCCGCGAGAACGGTCTTGAACGGCTCCATCTCCACGGCGTTCACCATGAGGACGTTCCGCCCCTTGACCCACGGACCCGCGAGCCCGTCGAACGCGCCGCGCACGTAGTTGCGGATGGACGCCACCCCGTCGATGTAGGTGATGTTGCCCCTCGCCTGGTTCTCGCGGATGTACTCCGCAACGGCCATGAACACAGCGCGGACTGCCGTGGCCGTGTAGCCCGTCCTCCCCGCGATGTATTCGTATGCCTCTTTCCGGGACATCGTGCGCTCGTGCTGCAGGATGCCCAAATAGAACGGCTCATGGCCCAAATGCTCCGAGCCCTTCACCGTTATGAACTTTGCCTTCATCTTGTTTTTCCTTTCTGTTTTGGTTTGTTGGTTTGTTGGTAGTTGGTTTGTTAGTTGCCTAGTAGTTAGTTTGTTGGTTTGCTGGTAGTTAGTTGGCTGGTTTATTGGTTAGTCGGTTAGCCACCAACCACCAACCTCCAATTCACCAACTACCACCCACCAATTCACCAATCACCAACTACTAACCACCAATCACCAACTACCAAAATCTCGGTGAGGGGAAGTCAAGCCCCCGTACAGGGAAACTCAAACCCCCGTACAGGGGAAGTCGAACCCCCGTACAGGGGACATCGCCGACCCCAGCAGGGGCAAGCGCGCCTCTACTCAGTCGGCACGGCGGATGTGCCGAAGAACGGGTACATCTTCATGTCCTCCCCCTTGAACTCCGCCTTGCCGATGTAGCAGCCCGCGAGCGCACAGAGCGCGGCGGCCGTCGCGGCGGCGGCAAATACCCGCTTCATCACGACACCTCCTTCACGCTCAAGATCGGCGCGGGCTTCTTCGGGACGAAGCGCACATACACGGTGCACTTCCCGTTGGAGTTCTCGCGCCGTTCCCAGCTCTTGACCTCCATGCCCTTTATGGCTTCATGTAGTTTCATTGTTTGTTTTCCTTTCCTTGTTTTGGATCAACTCCGATGGTTGACAAATTTGCCTCCGCGCAGATACTTGCGCACCCTGCGGGTTCGGCTTCGCCGAATCTCCCCTTCGAACGCTTCGCGTTCTTCGGTGCATTCCCGCTGCGGCTCGCTTCGCCCACTCAACCGTCAACCTTTGCATTGAGTGTCCTAGAGCTGGGGATTCCCCCAGACCCCCTTCTGCCGAAGGCAGTTAAAAACACATCTCAGTAAGATTGCCACTTGTAGCGGTTGGAGAGCGCGAAGCTTAGGCGAAACGTTAGTGGGGCCCATTTTCTAACCCTCGGAGTTCATTTCCCTGTCCGATTGAATTGGCGGGGCGCTGTCGCTGCGGAACCGTTCCGCAATCGCGCACCCCCTCCACCCATAGCCCCTCAAACGAGGTTTTTCGGCAATGAAAAAATGTAGTGACGATATCACCGAGGGTGTGGTGAGATGAGCCGGAAGGCACCCCCAAGACTGGGAGAAAGGAATAATATCAGACATACATGCAAATCCGGCGGCGCTTGAGAGGGCGCTGGCGGATGTGGAACGGTGCGGTGCGGAGAAGGTGGTCTGCGCTGGCGATGTGGTGGGGTATGGTCCCGATCCTGTGGGGGC
>JAFSTA010000185.1 GCA_017450695.1 Kiritimatiellia bacterium
ACCATTTAATCTTTTAAGGCGGATCAGGCCGATTTAAAGCCTCCGAAGGAGACGATTTAACCATTTAATCTTTTAACTATCCTTTCGTGGTCGTGCGAAACTCCCTCCGCGCTTCCCCGAAGCCGACGGCGAGGGCGCCGTCGCTACGCAGCGGACGCGATCCATCCTGCGTCCCAAAGTAGCCGCTTTTTTCGATTGCCCGACCGCTGGATTTTTGCTATACTTCGCTTCGTTATGAAACTAAAGAAATCATCTCTTGAAGCGGTTGAATCCGAGGCTAAGCAGGGGGATGGCGCCTACATCGCCCAGCGTTTCCGTGAACCTTCTCTGGATGACCTCCAGGCTTCCAGCGGCAGCACCACGGGGGAAAAGGTCGGCGCGATCGTCGCGTTGATCACCCTGGCGATTCTTGCCGGCATTTGCGTCATGCAGTATCTGGACATCGAGGTTTTTCAGTAATTTCCGGATCGGGCGGAGGCCAGCTTGCATTTTCGGTTCCACGGATTGCTCCGGGTGCTGCGTAGCTTTTTGATTTTTTCGCCCGGTTCCTGCTGGATCGCGTGTGTGTGTTTGGTTGTGTACGCGATGCAGCACATTCTGGAAACCATTCCGTTCATCTACGGGTTCTCGATGGCGGATGCGTTTTATCCGTGCTTCTCCATCAACCGCCATTTGTGGGACGGCATGTTCTGGCAGCCCGTCACCTACATTTTCCTGCACGGCCCGTGGTGGCATCTCACCTTCAATCTCCTGACCCTGCTTCTCTTCGGGACGGGCGTGGAACGTCTCGTGGGAACCCGCCGCTTCTGGATTCTCTTTCTGCTGGGCGGCATCCTCGGCGGAATCGGCTGGCTGGCGGTCGCCCATTTGACGTTCGTTCTTCCGTCGATCCAGTCCTGGACTTATTGGATTCCGGAATCCGTGCGCCACACGCTCAATCTCGGGCTTGCGCCCGTCTCCCCTGACTCCGCGATCTGCATCGGCGCGTCGGGAAGCCTCTTCGCGTTGCTGGGCGCGTTCGCCGCGCTCTATCCGCACCGCACGGTTTACCTGCTGCTCTTCTTCGTCATTCCGCTGCGTCTCCGCGCCCGTACCCTGGCGATCGTGATTGGGGTACTCTCGATTCTGGAGATTATGTTTGTGCAGTCGCAGATCGCCTACGCTTCCCACCTCATCGGAGGAATCGCGGGGTATCTCTTGGCGAAACGTTGGAGGGAGTGTTATGAATGAGATGATGAATGATCCGATCGTCACGGAACGCATCCGTGAAGCGTTGGCTGAGGACATCGGCGCGGGAGACGCAACCACGCTCGCGCTGGTCAATCCGGCCGCCCAGGCGGAAGCCGTCATCCTGACGCGCGAGGACTGCACCGTCAGCGGATGCGAGGTGGCGCGCATCGCCTTCTCCATCGTGGATCCCGAAGTCCGCGTGGAGACGATCCTGCCCGACGGTTCACGCGCGAAACAGAACGATGTGATTCTGCGTCTCTCCGGGAAGGCGGCATCCATCCTCACCGGCGAACGCGTGACGCTCAACTTCATGCAGCGGATGTGCGGGATCGCCACGATGGCCTCACGTTTCGTCGATCTCGTCAAGCCTTACGGGACGCTGGTGCTGGACACCCGCAAGACCACCCCCGGCCTTCGCATCTTCGAGAAATACGCCGTGACCTGCGGCGGCGGCACCAACCACCGCTTCGGACTCTATGACCGTATCCTGATGAAGGACAACCACCGCAAGCTCTGGCTCGGCGGAAGCCCGGACCGTCTGGATTTGGCGGTGGAGGCAGCTCGCAAGGCGTATCCGGACCTGATGATCGAGGTGGAGGTCGAGAACATCGAGGAGTGCAAGAGCGCGTTGCGCGGCAAGCCGGAATGGCTGCTGCTGGACAACATGTCCAACGAGATGATGCGCACCTGCGTCGCGCTCGCCAAGGGGATCAGCAAGACCGAGGCTTCCGGCGGAATCACGCTGGCGCGCGCCAGGGAGGTCGCCGAGACCGGCGTCGATGCGATCTCGCTCGGTTGCCTCACGCACTCGGTGTCGAGTGTCGATCTGAGCTTGGAAATCGTGAAGGGGCTGTAGGGCGCAACCCGCGTTTCGCGCGGGCATGTTCCTGGTTGATCGTTTTGCCTTACGCGGAAACACGGAGCCGTAAAAGATGGGAGGTCGCATGAGAATCGCGGTTGTAGATGTCGGCAACACATCGACCAGCATCGCGCTGTACGCGGACGGGAAAATCTCGCGGCACGCCCACATCACGGGTGGCATTCTCCAGAACCGTGCGGCGTGCGCGGAGGCGTTGGCGAAGGTGGCCGCCGGACGGAAACCGCTGGACGGCGTCGCGCTCGCCTCCGTCGTGCCGCGCTGCATGGCGTCATGGCAACGGCTTGTCAAGTCGCAACTGGGCGTTCCGCTCTTGTCGGTGAACGCCTCCGTGCCGATGCCCATCCGGATCGACTACCCCAAGCCCGAATCGATCGGCGCCGACCGTCTTGCCGATGCCGTCGGCGCGGTAGATCGCTACGGCGCACCCGTACTCATCTGCGATTTCGGAACCGCCCTGACCTTTGACCTCGTCACTCCCGAATGGGCCTACATCGGCGGCGCGATCTGCCCCGGTCTCCCCCTCATGCGCGATTACCTCGCGGAACGGACCGCGCAACTTCCCCGCATGGAGTTCACGGGACCGACCCCGAAAGTCGGCAGGAGTACGGAAGAGGCCATGCGTCTCGGTGCGCAGATCGGCTATTGCGGCATGGTGCGCGAAATCACCAGTTACCTCACCCGTAGCACGGGGTACGCATTTAAGTTGATCGCGACGGGCGGTTACGCGGCGTGGGCGCTGCGGAACAGCGGCATGCCGTTCGAGATCGACCCCTACCTCACGCTGCGCGGACTGGGCGTGATCTGGTCGTATGCGCAGAACGCGGACGCCGCCGCGGGGGTTCGGGGTGACCGCCCCCCGTCCCCCTTGCAAAGAAAAGAAAGGAAGTAAGAGCAAATGAAACCCACACTCGTGATTCTCGCCGCTGGCATGGGAAGCCGCTACGGAGGTTTGAAGCAACTCGATCCGGTCGGTCCCTCCGGTGAAACGATTCTGGACTATTCCATCTACGATGCGATCCGCGCGGGGTTCGGCCAGGTTGTCTTCGTGATCCGCCACGATATGGAAGACGCGTTCCGGGAATGCGTCGGCTCGAAATACGCCGATAAGATTTCCGTCGCCTACGCCTTCCAGTCGCTCGATGACCTGCCGCCCGGATTCTCCGTTCCGCCGGAACGCGCCAAGCCGTGGGGAACCGCCCACGCGATCCGCGCCGCGCGCAAGGTTGTGAACACCCCCTTCGCCGCGATCAACGCCGATGATTTCTACGGGCGCGACGCGTTCGCCCAACTGGGCGCGTTCCTCTCGCAGTCCCAACCGGCTTTCCACTTCGCGATGGTCGGGTACTTGCTGAAACAGACGCTGAGCGACAACGGATCCGTCGCGCGCGGCATCTGCGAACTCGACGACCGTCACTGTCTGCGGCACGTGCGCGAACTGACCAAGCTCGTGCGTACGCCGGAGGGCGCGGAAAACCAAGGTGCCGACGGTGTGGAGAAATTCACGGGCGAGGAGCGCGTCTCCATGAACCTGTGGGGATTCGGCACGGAACTCTTCGAGGCGCTGGAGACGCGCTTCCCCGAATTTCTGCGCAATCACGCGAACGAACCGAAAGCGGAATGGTACATCCCGTTTGTCGTCGATGAACTGATCCAGGAAGGCAAGGCAACCGTTTCCGTGCTGCCGACCGCCAGCTCCTGGTTCGGCGTCACCTACCGCGAAGACAAGCCGTTCGTCGTCGCCTCCATCCAGCAACTGGTTGACGCCGGCGAATACCCTGTACGGCTCTGGTAAGGCTGGGCGGCTGATGCCGCCAGCGGGAGGCGGGAGGCGCTACGCGCCAGCTGAAAAGCGGGGAAACTGAAAAGTTAGGGACGCGCTCCGTCATGTGTCGCTGCGTAGCGACGGCGCCCTCGCCGTCGAGTTTTGGGGAAGCGGCACTCCTGCCGCTTTGGGAGGGTCGCGCTCCGTCGCGACCGCATGAGTTGGTAGTGGGTACCAGGGTCGCGCTCCGTCGCGACCGCATGAGCTGATAGTGGGTAGCTGGCAGCGGGTGGCTGGTAGCGGGAGGTCCGCGTCCATCCTTGTTCATCTAGGTTGTCGATTCCAAGTCGCGGCCGCGACGATTGAATCACTCCCTCCCCGCTGCCCTCGCCGCCTACCCGCCTTCGCTTCGTTCTTGTCTTGGACGAGAAAAAACCGTACAATGTTCTTTTCTTGCGAAGGGAATGTATGAAACCAAGTATTGATGTCCGTTATGTGGCCGAATTGGCGCGGCTGGACTTGACGAGCGAGGAACTGGAGTTGTTCCAGTCCCAGCTTTCGAGTATCGTCCAGTACGTAGAGAAGATCAGTGAATTGGATGTCTCCGATATCCAGCCTACGATGCACGGTCAGAAACTCGTGAACGCCTTCCGGGAAGACGTGGTGCAACCGTCGTTCGACCGCGACGCCGCGCTGGACAACGCGCCGGCCCGCCACGGGTTTGAGTTCAAGCTTCCCAAGATTGTGGAGGACGCGGAATCATGAGCACTTCCCTTTTGATCGAACAGATGACGATTCGCGAGGCTTCCCGCCTTTTGTCCGAGAAACAGGTCTCTTCCGTCGAATTGACGCAGGCCGTACTGGAATCGATCCGGCAGAAGGACGGCGAAATCCAGGCCTACTTGACGGTGGATGAGGAAAAATCGCTCGCCCGTGCGCGCGCGGCAGATGAGGCACGCGCGAACGGTGCGGACGGCGACTTGCTCGGTGTCCCCGTGGCGGTGAAGGATCTGATCAACGTCCAGGGCGATCCATGCACCTGCGCTTCCAAAATCCTTTCCGGCTATACCTCGCTTTACGATGCGACCGTCATCGCCCGCCTTCGCAAGGATGGCGCGGTCTTTACCGGCCGAACCAACATGGACGAGTTCGCGATGGGATCCTCCACGGAACACTCCGCCTATCAAACCACGCGGAATCCGAAAGACCTCTCGCGCGTTCCCGGCGGCTCCAGCGGCGGCTCCGCCGCCGCAGTCGCGGGCGGGGAGGCAATCGCCGCGCTGGGAACGGACACCGGCGGTTCGGTTCGCCAACCTGCCGCCTTCTGCGGATGCGTCGGCGTGAAACCCTCGTATGGCCGCGTCTCGCGTTACGGCGTGACGGCGTTCGCCTCTTCGCTGGATCAGGTCGGGCCCATGACCAAGACCGTCGAGGATGCCGCCATCCTCCTGCAGTCCATCGCCGGACACGATCCCCACGACGGAACTACGCTGAACGAACCCGTTCCGGATTATCTAGCGGCTGTCCGCAACGCATCCCTGACGGGACTCCGCATCGGTCTGCCGAAGGAATACTACATCGACGGAACGGATCCGGAAGTGATGGCGAGTATCCGCAAGGCGATCGAGACATGCGAGAAAGCCGGAGCGGAGATTGTGGATGTGACCCTGCCCCATACGGAGTATGCGATCGCCGTCTATTACATCGTCGCGACGGCGGAGGCATCCGCGAATCTGGCGCGGTTCGACGGCGTCCGTTACGGACACCGGGCGGCAGAGCCGGGCAGCGTTTTCGACCTCTACGCGAAATCGCGTGCCGAGGGATTTGGAACCGAGGTGAAGCGTCGAATCATCCTGGGCACGTATGTGCTGAGCAGCGGATATTACGACGCCTACTACGGGCGGGCGCAGAAGGTGCGCACCCTGATCCGCCGCGATTTCGAAACCGCGTTCGGACAGTGCGACGTCCTACTCACGCCCGTCGCGCCTACGGCCGCGTATCGGATCGGAGAGGCGGCGAACGATCCCCTCAAGATGTACCTCGGCGACGTCTTCACGGTTCCCGCCAGCCTGGCCGGGTTGTGCGGTGCCTCGCTTCCGTGCGGAACGACCGCGGCCGGTCTGCCGATCGGCGTCCAGTTCTTAGCGGCGCCTTTCCGAGAAGAAACGCTTTTCCGCGCCTCGCAAGGCTTCGTCCTCGCGTCCGGTAATTAGGCGGGGCGGGCGGGGCGGCATCGCCGCCGCTGGTCTGCCCCGCGCTGAGGACAGCGCGTGACAACCCCCATCGCCGACTTTCCCGGTTGAGGTAGCGACGGTGCCCTCGCCGTCGGCTTTCGGAGAAGCGGCGCTCCTGCCGCTTTGGGAGGGTCACGCTCCGTCGCGACCGCACAATGCCGTCGCTACGCAGCTGGGCGCGGCGAAGCGCCCCCGCTACCAGCCACCTAACCACCTAACCACCCCACCACCTAAGG
>JAFSTA010000186.1 GCA_017450695.1 Kiritimatiellia bacterium
CGACACGCTGTATCCGGATGGGAACAGCACCGGGGTGAAATTCATGACGGCCGGTCAGCACATCTCGTACCCGATTGCGACGCAAGGCGGAACCATCGTTTTCGGCACGGACAACGTGTTCGATGCAGCCTATTTGATCGGACGGAACGGGCGGACGGCCAGACGCGGCTTTTTCGACCTGAGCGGCACGTCGCAGAGTTTCCTGAACAACGACCAGCAGACGTATGACGCGGGGCAGCTGATCCGCAATTCGAACGAGAACGCCAAGGGGAGTCTGCGGATCGCGCAGACCAAGGATAACGCGGGATCCAACGTGAGCATGGCGGGCCCGTTCGACTTCGTGAAGGAAGGCACCGAACTGCTCGTTCTCCAACGCGCATTCGAGATCTCCGGCACGCTCGACGTGGCGGCGGGGACGCTGAAGCTCACCGGGCCGCAGACGACCATCGCGAGCCAGGTGGTGGTGCGCGCGGGCGCGACGCTCGACCTGGGCGGCAACTCCTACCGCTGCACGGAACTGACGCTCGACGGCGGAACCGTGCGCAACGGCACGCTCCTCGGAACGACGAACCTCCTCGCGTCCGGCAGCGTGGGCGCGACGCTCTCGGGCGGCGTGACGGTCAAGACGGGCGCGGGCGGTGCGTCGCTGGAGGGCGGACTGGCGGCAGGACGCGCCTCGCTCGCCGACGGGCTGGTCTGCTGCTACCACTTCGATTCGGCGGAGACGCTGCTACAGGACTCCGGCCCGTACGGCTACACGCTGGAGAACTGCTGGACGAACGGGGCGTTCAAGGCGGACGCCTCCAATGGGCCGGTCGTCTTCGACGCGAACGAGGGACGGTACGGTACCGGTTCGGCGTCCTTCTCCGAACACGTGTTCCTCTCCTATCCCGGCGGCTATCCGGAGAGGGCGCCGCGCAACGGCGATCCGTTCACCCTTGCGCAGTGGTTCAAGATCCGCGACGGGAAACAGAATGACAATCGCGGCCTGAGCTTCCTCGGAAACGCGAGCAACGGGAACGGCCTGGGACTGGTCGTGTGGGACCGTTCCGCGCATCTTTTCAGCTACTTCTGGGGCAACATGAACGAAGAGCTGGCGTCGCCGACGGACGGCGCCTCGACTTTCGCGGGCGCGTGGCACTGCGCGGTGCAGGTCTGGGACGGCAGCCTCTACCGTATCTACATCGACGGGGTGGAGTCTCCGTTGACGCATCGAACAGCAAACTCCACGCGCACGAAAGGGACGATGCCGAACCTCTCCCCGACGCGATTCTGGATCGGTGCCGGATACAACAACATGTACCTCTCCGGCTGGCTGGACGAGGTGGCGATGTGGGATCGCGCACTCTCGCCCGAAGAGATCGCCGAGTACATGGAGAACGGCGTGAATACGGACGGGCCGGTCGAGCCGCAGCCCGCGACGCTGGAGGTGGCGGAGGGCACGGTGAGCCTGACGGACGCCTCCTACGCCGCCGGCCTCACGAACGGGATCGTCCTCTGCTACCACTTCGACACGCCCGAGACGCTCTACCAGGACGCCGGACCCTACGGCTACACGCTGACGGAAGGCACGAAGAACACCAAGTTCCCGACGGGCGGCACGAAGGTGGAGTGCGCCACCGGCGAGGGCGAGTGGGCGCACGGCGGAGGCGCCGCGTATTTCGACGGCACGAACAACCTTGTGCTCGCGGGCTACAACGATGACGGTCTGACGCAACCGGAGAGGATTCCGCTGGGCGACGCCCCGTTCACGCTCGGCTTCTTCTTCCGCCGCGCGGACAAGTATCCCGCCAACACCGGATCGGCTCCCGACTACACGGACATGGGGCTGATCTACTACGGCGATGACCCGAGAAACGTGCCGATGACCATGAACGGGTACGCCTTTTATGATTGGCAATCCCGCCTGTGGAACTACCCGAACGTCGTGACTTACGAATATCTGCTGCCCGAGGACGCCACCCGGACGAAGAAGTTCCGCACGGGCTGGCACAGCGTGGTGCAGACCTGGGACGGCACGGTCATGCGCTACTGGATCGACGGAGAGGAGACGGCGCCCGCGCTGAAGAACCCGAGCAACTCGCCCCGCACGCTGGAAACGAGACCGGACATCCGCAGGAAGAGGTTCTACATCTCCGGTGCCTTCAACAATCCCTTCTTCAAGGGGTGGATGGACGAGGTGACGATCTGGAACCGGGCGCTCTCCACGAACGAGGTCCTCTCGTACGTCCGGTACGGGTTCGGAACCGGCGCGGGCGCGGACACGAACGTGACGGTGAACGTGGCGGCGAACGGCACGCTGGCGCCGCTCGGCGGCGAACTGTCGTTCGGCGGCACGCTCGGCGCGGGCGGTACCTTCGCGGGAGATTTGACGCTCGAGGACGGCGCGACGGTACGCTCCGAAACGGGACGGACGATGACGGTGACGGGGCGGATCTCCGTGGAGGGAACGGGGACGCTCCAGCCGGAAAGCGCGATTTCCGCGCTTCCGACCGTTTGGACTCCGTTCGCGGCTACCGGCGGATATGCCGCCGAGGTGACGGAACGGCTTTCCGGGTGGCGAGTCAGTCCATTGCCGAATGGGGTCGGTTCGTTATTCTGGATTGACGGGGCGACATTCAACGCGAAGGCCTATCCGCCGGGGTTGATCATGATGGTCAGGTGACGAATCTGCAACGCAACAAAAGGAACGAGAACATGAAAACAACTTCCATTACTGTCCTAGCCTTGGCGGCGACCTGCCTGTCGCTTGCCGCGTCGGCATCCGGCAAGGTGACGTTGAAATCTCTGCTCGAAGAGATGACCGATCCCGATGCCAACACCTATCTGCCGGAACCTCGCTTCACGGCGCGCCTCTGGTCGAGCTACGACCGCAAGACGACGGAACCGGGGGCGGAAGGCTGGTTTGCGAACGGCGATTCCTCCAAGTTCCTCCGTGAGGAGGAGGTCGAGGGGCGGCGCGAGCAGGTGATGCTGGACGCGAAAGGACCCGGCGCGATTACACGTTTCTGGGTGACGGTCGCCCGGACGGACGGGAAGGGGATTCTGCGCATCTACATCGACGGGAAGAAGGCGGTCGAGGGAGAGGTACTCAAGATCCTGAGCGGCGGTGCGCTGTGCGGCGTTCCGCTCTCCGACTCCGTCTCGCGCGAGTCGCCCTACCTGAACCGGGGGCACAACCTCTACCTTCCGATTCCCTACGCGAAGGGATGCAAGGTGACATACGAAAGCCCCACGCTCTATACCAAACAGCCCCGGCCGGACGGGAAACCGGCCGCGCGGGAGGCGTTCTACTACAACGTCGAGACGCGTGCGTACGCGGACGGAACGGAAGTCGAATCCTTCTCCCTGGAGGTGCTGCACCGCGACAAGGCTGCGGTGGACGCCGCCAACCGGAAACTGGAACGCCGGATGAACGGCGCAGACAAGGCGCCGGGCGAGGTCTTGACGTTCGACGGCGAGATTCCGGCGGGACAGTCCGTCACCCGGACGATCACGCGCGCGGAAGGCGGCGCCATCCGCCGTCTGGCGATGACGGTTGCGAGCGGCAAGGATCCAAACGCCCTTCGTTCGACCGTGCTGGAGATCTCCTTCGACGGGGAGAAGACAGTATGGGTTCCGGCGGGTGAGTTCTTCGGCTGCGGTTACACCTACGAGCCGTATTCAAGCTGGTTTACCTCCTGCACGGGCACAGGGCGGATGGAGAGCCGCTGGACGATGCCGTTCGAGAAAACGTGCGTTGTCACGGTACACAATTACGCAGCGAAACCCGTCACGCTCAGTCTGACCGCACTTGAGATCGGCGGCTACAAGTGGGATTCGGCGCGGAGTATGCACTTCGGCGCGTGCTGGCACGAGTACGCCGACGCCCCCTCGCGCAAAGGCGCCGAAAAGACGCAGTACGACTATGACTACGCCGAGTTGCAGGGAGAAGGTCTTTTCGTCGGCACGACGCTGGCCCTTTGGCAGCCCGCCACGCGCTGGTGGGGCGAGGGCGACGAAAAGGTCTTTGTCGATGGCGAGAAGACGCCCTCCTACATCGGTACGGGTACGGAGGACTATTACGGGTACGCCTGGTGTCGCCCGCAGCCGTTCGACCATCCGTTCCTCGCGCAGCCGATCGGCATCGGGCAGGGACGTCCGCTACACGAGGACTTCGCGCGCCGCAACGCGGTGAACGTGCGCAACCGTGCGCTCGATGCCATCCCCTTCACGAAATCGATCCGGTTCCACATGGAGATGTGGCACTGGCTGGAGGACATCAAACTCGACTTTGCGCCGCTCGCCTGCTGGTATATGCGTCCGGGTGGCAGGGCGAACCACGGCGCGAATCCACCCGCCGTCCAGCGTCCGGTCCGGGTGGATCAGCCGCCCGTATCGGTCATTCTTCCGAAGACCGCCACGCTGTTCGCGGATTTCGAGAACGGAATCTACGGCGCGTGGAAAGCGACAGGCGAGGCGTTCGGTCCCGGCCCCGCCCGGGGTGTCCTGCCTTTCCAGAATCCCGTAAGCGGCTACAGCGGTCGCTATCTCGTCAACACCTACTACGGAAAGGATGACACGAAGGGGACGCTTACCTCTCCCGAATTTACGATTGAGAAACCGTTCCTCAACTTCCTTGTGGGCGGCGGCTACTACAAGGGCGAGACATGCGTGAACCTCGTCATCGACGGCAAAACGGTGCGCACGGCGACCGGCAAGAACGCCGAACGTCTGGAGTGGGCAAGCTGGGATGTCGCCGAGTTCAAGGGAAAGAAGGCGATGATCGTGATTGTGGATAACCGAACCGGGCACTTCGGACACATCAACGCCGACTGTTTCCACTTCGATGTCTCTCCCCGCAAGTGACCGGGGCTGTAAAAACCTTCGGGACGCTCCGTGTCCCTTTTCAAGAAAGGAAAAACATGAAGAAATATCTCCTCTACTGTGCAGCGGCTGCCGCATTGGGCGGTTTCCTCTTCGGTTTCGATTCCGGGGTCATCTCCGGATGCGAACAGGCGATCCAGAACGAATTCCACCTTTCCGGATTCTGGCACGGACTGGTTGTGGCGGGGGCGCTTATCGGGACGCTCATCGGCGTCTTCTGCGCGATGGTCCCGGCGGACAGGTTCGGGCGTCGCCCGACGCTGAAGCTGATGGCGGCGCTCTTCGGTATTTCGGCGGTCGGGTGCGCGTTTACGGTGCAGGGCGAGGCGGGTCCCCACATGCTCGGATGGATGCGCTTCATCGGCGGGCTCGCCATCGGAGGCGTCTCGGTCGTCGTCCCGCTCTATATCGTTGAGATGTCTCCGTCCGCCGTGCGCGGACGCCTCGTTGCGATGAACCAGCTGAATATCGAGTCGGGCATCTTCGTTTCGTACATCTCCAACTTCTTTGTGGCTCGGTGGATGCTCGCCGAGGGCGGGGCGTTCCGCTCGTTCTGCACGAGGCTTGCGGAGATTTTCGCGACCGGCTCCATGACAGTTGAGATGGTCGAGTGGCGTGTCATGTTGGGCGCGGAGATTATACCGATTATTCTGTTTGTCGTCCTCCTCTGCTTCATCCCGGAGTCCCCGCGGTGGCTCGTTCGCGCCGGTCGCAGCGACGAGGCGCGGGGTGTCCTCGAAAAGATCGGCTTCCCAGAGGTTGAGCGAACACTCCGCGAGATTCAGGAGTCGCTCGCCGCGACGATCTCCGGCAAGATCGAACGCCTGTTCCAGTGGAAGTTCCGCAAGCCGATCCTCCTCGCGTTCCTTGTCGCGTTCTTCAGTCAAGTCTCCGGCGTGAACGCGATCAACTACTATGCGCCGCGTATTTTCGGACTCGTGTTCGGGGAGGGCAGTCAGATGGTGTCGCTGATGGGAACGATGGGCGTGGGGCTGATGCACGTCGTCTTCTGCCTCGCGGCGTTCGCGATCATCGACCGGTTCGGCCGGCGCGTCCTCATCGTATGGGGGTCGGCGGTGATGACGGCGATGCTCGCGCTTACCGGCTGGGAACTGTACCTTGCGAAATCGGGAGCGTGCCATCCGACGCTCGCGGTCATCGGCATCCTCGGGTTTACCGCCGCGTTCGCCATCTCGTCAGGCGCGGTCATCTGGGTGTACATCAGTGAGGTCTTTCCGAACTCCGTCCGGGCGAAGGGGCAGGCGCTCGGCAGCTTCACGCACTGGTTCTGGTGCATGATCGTGTCGTGGACATTCCCGATCGTGGCCGACAAGGCAGGGTTCTGGGCATTCGCGTTCTTTGCGCTGTGCATGGTCGCGCAACTTGTCTGGGGACTCTTCTGGATGCCGGAGACGAAAGGCGGCACCATCGAGGATATCGAAAAGCGGTTGGGAATCGAGTGAAGAAAGCGGGAATGCCGGAACAGCCAGGGCGATGAAAACCTCGGCTGAAAGTCTCTCGCCGGGACGTCCAGAGAAAGGTCTGGAAATCGGTAGTAGGGAGTAAGCAGTAGGAGGCAATAGCCAGTGTCGTTTTCCTCGCGTGTCGCCTGGGATCGTGTCATGTCTCGCGTCTCGGTTACCGCGAAAGACCTGCGACAGGCGAAGCGCCCCGATTCCACGCGCGGAACCTACAAAAACTCCGCGCTCCGCGTGAGAAAAAACGATGACCGGTAAAAGGAACAGAGGAATTTTGGATGAAGAGTCTGCTGTTGTCTGCGTTTCTGTCATGCACGGCTGTTTGGGTTTCGTCCGGCGAAACTTGGCCGGTTCTTCGCACCTACGAAGGAGAAAGCCTCCGCAAGGTGAAGATGCCGCTCGGCGGGATCGGGACCGGAACCATCTCGCTCACCGGGCGTGGCGGCCTGGTGGACTGGGAAATCCGCAACCATCCCGACAAGGGGTTTACGCCCGCCACTTCCGGTCCGAACCTAACCGTGTTCTGCCCGAATTTCACGATTCGCTGCGCCTGGGGTACCAATCGCATCGCGCGTCTGCTGGAGGGACCGCTCCGCACGGACGAATACGAAGGGGTTCAGGGATGCGTTGCGCCGAATCACGGTTTCCCGCGCTTTTCCCGCGCGACCTTCAAAGTCGCGTACCCGCTGGCGCAGGTGGAACTGCGCGATGAAAAACTGCCTCTTGCGGTGACGCTGGAAGCGATGAACCCGCTTGTGCCGGGAGATCCCGACGCGAGCGGCATCCCCGCCGTGCTGCTGCGGTGGCGTGTGACCAACCTCTCCGGGGAACGCATGGACGTCTCGGTCTGCGGCACGATCGTGAACAACCTCTACGGAGCGTTCCCGAACGACGGCGAACTCTGCATCCGGATCGGACACGACACGGGAACCGTATCCCATGCGACGAATGTGCGACACCCCGGCTGGTCTGCCGGACTGAATGCGTTCTGGAAACGGTTTCTTGCACGGGGAGACGTGGCGGACACGCCTCCGGACGCACCGGATTATTGGCGACGGATTCCGGTGGAACATCTGGCAGCGGCCATCCGGCTGATCCCCGGCGAAACGAGAGCGATTCCGTTCGTGATCGCTTGGCGCGCGCCGAGCCGCACGGCGTGGGCGAACGGTAGGCTTCCCGTGAAGGAGCGGTGCGTGGGCAACCACTATGCGCAGATCTATCCGACGGCTCTGGCGGCGGCGGATGATCTGCTGGCGCGTCTTCCGGAACTGGAGGCGAAGACCGTTGCGTTCGTCGAAAGCGTTCTGTCCGCTCGTGCGCCGGATGTCGTGAAAGAAGCCGCTCTTTTCAACCTCTCCACATTCCGCACGGAGACCTGTTTCCGAACGGCGGACGGACACTTCTTCGGTTGGGAGGGGTGCGGAAACACATGGGGCAGCTGCCACGGAACCTGTACGCACGTTTGGGGGTATGAGCATGCGCTGGTTGACCTCTGGCCCTCGCTGGCGCGAGATGTCCTGGATCTGCAGTTCGGCCCCGCCCTGCATCCGGATGGCGGCATGTCCTTCCGAATCGGGCTTCCCCTCGCGACAGACGCGGGACTCGGCAAGGGCGTCGCCGCGGATGGGCAGATGCAGTGCGTGGTCAAAGCATTCGAATATACTCGGAAAAGCGGCGATGCCGAATGGCTGAAACGCACCTGGCCGGCCATCCGGAGAGCCGTCGAGTTCGCCTGGATCCCCGGAGGCTGGGATGCCGACAAGGACGGCGTGATGGAGGGATGCCAGCACAACACGATGGACGTCGAGTACTACGGTCCGAACCCGGAAATGGAGTTCCTCTACCTTGCGGCATTACGTGCCGCATCTCGCATGGCGGAAACGGTCGGTGACGCGGAGTTCGCAAAAACCTGTCGCGAACTGGCGGCGAACGGAAGTGCCTGGACGGAAAAGAACCTTTTCAACGGTTCATACTACGAACATCAGATTTGCCCGCCGACCGGCAAGGTGGCCGAAGGACTCCGTCTCCACATGGGCGCGTCCGACGTATCGCGCCCGGATTTCCAGCTGGGCGCAGGATGTCTCGCAGACCAGCTTTTGGGGGACTACGCCGCCCAGTCCGCTGGTCTGGGCGTGGTGGCCGCTCCGGCACATGCGGAAAAGGCGCTAGCCGCAATCCTCGCCTGCAACCGTACCTCCGGCGGGAATGAATTCAACCCGATGCGCTCGTTTACATTCCCCGGCGAACGAGGGATTCGCGTCGCATGGTATCCGCCGGGCAAAATGGAACGCGTGCCATTCCCCTATTTTTGCGAGACATGGACGGGATTGGAGTATGTGGTGGCGGCTCTTCTCGCATGGCGGGGAGATTTGACGAACGCCGAGAGCGTGGTGCGCGACGTGCGCGCCCGGTTCGACGGGGCGAAGCGGAATCCCTTCGACGAGGCCGAGTGTGGACATCATTACGTTCGCGCCTTGGCGTCATGGACGGTGCTGCAGGCCTTCCGCAGCGCGACTTCGAGAATCCGTACGCAAGACAGCGCTCCGCCCGTGAAAAGGACAGAATGAGAAATCTGGAACTTCGACACAAGAAAGGAATGAACATGGGAATGTATCTCGGAATTGAACTCGGATCTACGCGCATCAAAGCCGTTGTGGCGGATGAATCTGGTCGCGTACTGGCATCCGGATCAACCGCGTGGGAGAACAAGCCCCTCTCGGAAAACGTCTGGACATACGACTTGGCCGACGCGCGCAAGGGACTCGCCGCCGCCTATTCCGCCTGTGCGGACGAATACGCCGCAAAGCATGGCGTACGCCCCGTCCGTTTCGACGCGATCGGCATCTCGGCGATGATGCACGGATACTTGGTATTCGACGCGGAGGGAAACCAGCTCGCCCCGTTCCGTACCTGGCGCTCGACGAACGCTGTCCACGCCGCCGAAAAGCTCTCCTCCCTGTTCGGCATCCACATCCCCGCCCGCTGGGCTGTCTCCCAGCTTTACCAGTCAGGATTGGATGGGGAGGAATATCTGGAACAGATCGCATTCCAGACTACGCTGGCCGGTTACATCCACTGGCTGCTGACCGGACGGAAAGTGCTGGGAATCAACGATGCCTCCGGGATGTTTCCCGTCAATGCCGAGACGAAAACATACGACGCACGATGCGCGGCGGTTTTTGAGGAAAAGACGGGGCTGGACGTGACGATGCTTTTCCCGCAAATCCTTGTTGCCGGCGAGGATGCCGGCGAACTGACGGAAGAAGGCGCACGATTGCTGGATCCCGCGGGCGCACTCCAGCCCGGTATCCCGCTCTGCCCTCCGGAAGGGGACGCGGGCACGGGCATGGTCGCGACGAACGCCGTCCGGCCGGGCACGGGCAACGTCTCCGTCGGCACGAGCGTCTTCGCGATGGTAGTCCTCGAACGCCCGATCGAGAAAACGAATCCGCATATCGATTTCGTCTCCACACCGTCCGGCGATGATGTGGCGATGGTCCACTGCAACAACGGGTGCGGGGAACTCGACAAGTGGGTGGCTCTTTTCGGCGGGGACTACGACGCGCTGTTGAAAGAGGCGATGGCGGAGGGCGAACCCGATTGCGGCGGGGTACGCGCGACCAACTGGATTGCCGCCGAACCGCTGGCGGGCGTCGAGGCACCCAACCCCTACCTGGCGCATACGCCGGATGCGCACCTGACGAGAGCGAACATCATCCGGGCGCAGCTTCAGGCCGTGTTCGCTACGCTTGCGAAGGGAATGGGAATTCTGAAGGCGCAAGGCGTGCGCATGGCCCGGTTCACGGGACATGGCGGACTCTTCAAGACCCCAGGCGTCGCACAGCAAGTGTTGGCGGAGGCGCTCCAGACTCCCGTTTCGTGTTCTGCGGAGGCGGGCGAGGGCGGCGCGTGGGGCATCGCCCTTCTCGCGGCATACCGCAGCCACCTCACTGCCGGCGGCACATTGCCGCTTGCGGATTTTTTGGAAACCATACATCAATCAAAGGAGAACGAACCATGAATACTGTTTGGACAAACAACCCGTTTCCGACTGTCGGCATACGCCCGATCATCGATGGCCGCCGACGCGGCATCCGCGAGTCGTTGGAGGCGCCGACGATGGAAATGGCGCGCAACGCCGCGAAGTTCATTTCCGAAAATTTGCGCTACCCGGACGGCACGCCCGTGCGGTGCGTGATCGCCGACACGGCGATTGGAGGCGTCGCCGAGGCCGCGGCCTGCGCGAACAAGTTTCACGCCGAGAATGTGGGCGTGTCGCTTTCCGTCACGCGCTGCTGGTGCTACGGCACCGAGACGATGGACGCCGATCCGCAGATTCCCAAGGCCGTGTGGGGATTCAACGGCACGGAGCGTCCGGGTGCCGTGTATCTCGCTTGTATGCTTGCCGGCTACGCCCAGCGCGGGATGCCATGTTTCGGTATCTACGGACGGGATGTGCAGGACGCGACGGACATGACCATTCCTGCCGATGTGCAGGAAAAGCTGCTTCGCTTCGTGCGCGCGGGACTGGCCGTCGCCCTTATGAAAGGCAAGAGCTACCTCTCCGTCGGCTCTTCTTCGATGGGTATCGCGGGGGGATTCCTGAATGTGGATTTCTTCCAGGACTATCTGGGCATGCGTCCGGAAAACATGGATATGTGTGAGGTGGAACGCCGGATCACCGAGGGTATCTACGACAAGGCGGAGTACGGACGCGCGCTCGCATGGGTCAAGAAGAATTGCCCGGAGGGAAAGGACTTCAATCCGAAGCGTCTCGTCAAGAGCCGCGCCGCGAAAGACGCGGACTGGGAGTATGTGGTGAAGATGGCGATCATCCTGCGCGACATGATGGTAGGGAACCCCGTCCTCGCCGAGATGGGATACGGCGAGGAGGCCGTGGGGCGCAACGCGCTCGCCGCCGGTTTCCAGGGGCAGCGCCAGTGGACAGACCACTGGCCGAACGGGGATTTCGCCGAGGCCTGGCTCAACACGTCGTTCGACTGGAACGGTCCGCGCGAACCGTTCATTTTCGCCACCGAGAACGATACGCTCAACGGCGTTTCGATGCTGCTGATGCATCTTCTCACGAATCGCGCGCAGCTTTTTGCCGACGTGCGCACGTTCTGGAGTCCGGAGTCCGTGAAACGCGTGACGGGCTGGAAACCGACGGGAGGAGCGAAGAACGGATTCATCCATCTCATCAACTCCGGTGCGGCCACGCTTGATGCGACGGGGGCGATGCGGGCCAAGGGAAAGCCCGCAATGAAGGAGTGGTGGACACTTTCCGAGAAGGATAGGAAGGCGGCGTTGCAGGCCACGAAATGGTGTCCTGCCGCACTCGAATACTTCCGGGGGGGCGGTTATTCCTCCTCTTTCACCACCGAGGGCGGAATGCCGATGACGATGATCCGCCTTTCACTTGTCAAGGGTCTCGGACCGATTCTGCAGATTGCCGAGGGATGGAGTGTGGCGCTGCCGAAGTCTGTTCACGAGAAGCTGATGCTGCGCACGGATCCGACATGGCCCTGTACCTGGTTCGCACCGCGACTTACGGGGACAGGCGTGTTCCGCGATGTATATAGCATCATGAACGGCTGGAGCGCGAACCACGGCGCGATCTCCTTTGGACACATCGGAAAGGATATTCTGACCCTCGCATCGCTTCTGCGCATTCCGGTCGCCATGTCGAATGTACCGGATACGGCCGAGTGCCGTCCGCACACTTGGGGGCTATTCGGCGTGGATGACCCGATCGGCGCCGATTACCGGGCGTGCCAAGCTTACGGGCCGCTCTACCGGTAGCAGGGAGCGCGGGGGGGGGAGCGTCGCCACCCTCCCTGCGTGACCGCGCCCGATAATTCACCCGGACAAGCGTACCAGGCTTGGTAGGGGAATAGGCAAGGAAAAGGCGCCTCACGTAGAGAAGGGGAGGGACAACGTCCCGCTTGCCCGAATCGGGCGTACTCGTTCCGTCGCGGCGGACGTTTTTCAAGTATCGCGTTTTTCACAAAATTCTGCGAAGATCTGACAAAGATCTGATTTCTTCTTGCTATTGTCGCTTTGCGACACTATACTGCTTTTCAACACCTCATGTTCCGGCAGATGATGGGATTGATTCCAATGGAAGGGTTCGTGTCCGCATGTGCCGTATTTTCGGCGGTAGAGGACGACCGTCTCTCAAGTGACAACCAACCTGATTGATTGCCGGAATAAAAGGAGTATTGTATGGTGCGCCAAGTGTGCCTAATGGTCTTCGGAATGTGCGGGACGGTGATGGCGGTGGATACGTCGCGGCAGACCGTGGATGGTGGCGCTGTTCCTGAGATGCGTCAGATATCGGCGGATTCTGAGCGGGCCGCGTCGCGTAAGAAGATGTGCGACCGTATGCAGGCGGATCTGGAGCTTTACGGCAAGGACGGACTGCGGGCGATCGAACAGGCCTACCGTGCTTACTCTCAGAGCAAGGATGTGGACAACGAGCAGTTGCAGACGCTCATCACGAAATATCCGAAGGCGAACCGTACGGGATGCGCCGTCATGTACGCTGGGCAGAGGGCGCGTGGTTCGGATGACGGGAAATGGTTCCGGCTCGCCATCGAGAAGTACGGCGACTGCCTGTACGGGAACGGGGTTCAGGTCGGGGCGTATGCGCGTTTTTATCTGGCGCGTTACTTGTACCGCGCGGGGAGAAAGGCCGAGGCGGACGCCTTGCGCGATGAAATTCTGAAGCACTATCCGGATGCCCGTACGCATCGTGGACAGAAGCTTGCGGACTACCTCCAGTAACGTTATTTTACCTTGTGTAGAAACATGAGACGTGTTACGTTCCGCACATGGCGTGGTTTCCGTTCTCGCCTGATTCGGGAATTGATAGGAAACGTTCTCTTTTTATCGGTTTTAGGCGCGGCGACGGCCTGGTCTATCGAAGGGGACAATCTCGTCGATGAAATCGACCCGATGATCGGGGCGATTACGCTTTCCGGTTATGGAGGTCACGGTCTCGGAAAAACCTTTCCCGGAGCCTGTACGCCGTTCGGCATGGTCCAGATCTCGCCCGACACCATTACCGGCGGCGACAACGGTCCCGGCTACTCCTACCACCATACGACCATCGAAGGGTTCTCGATGACGCACATGAGCGGTATCGGCTGGTACGGTGATTTAGGAAATTTCCTGGTGATGCCGGCAAACGGGCCGCGTGTTCTCGAACGAGAAAAGGCCGCCTCGCCGTTCTCGCATACGAACGAGATCGTCCGCGCCGGATTCTATTCCGTGCGGCTCGACCGGTACGGCATCGACGTGGAGTTGCGCGCCTTCCCCGACCAGCACGGGCGTTACGTCTTCACCTATCCGGCGAATCCTGTTTCGCGTATCCAGATCGACCTTGCCCGCCGGATCGGTGAAACGAACCGTTGGAAAAAACATTCGCGCCAGTCGCTCGCGCTGGAGGATGACTGTTCGATTTCCGGAGAAATCCATTGCGACCACCGGGACGGAGGATGGGGGCATGGACACGGTCTTGTCGATTATACGCTCTACTACTACGCCCGGTTCTCGAAGCCGCTCTCTTCATTCGGGACAGAAGGTTCGCCATCCAACACCGTATTCTGGACGGAATTTCCGACAACGGAAGGCGAGCGTGTGACGTTGGACGTGTGGATCTCATACGAATCCGTCGCCCGCGCGAAGGAACTGGCATCGCGTTGGCGCGAGGAATACGTGTCGTCAACCCCTTGGCGCGATGCGTTCGAACGCGTGAAGGTAAAGGGTGGCACGGCGAAACAGCGACGTATTTTCGCGACGGCGTTGTACCACGCCTTCATCGATCCCCGCAAGATCGATCTGCCCGGACAGTCGCGAACCGTTTTCTCAGGCTGGGATGTTTTTCGCAGCGAGATACCGCTGCTTACACTGCTCTATCCAGAGGTTGTCGCGGATACGATCAACGCGATGGCGGGCGTGATGCAAAGCGGGAAACGAGACACGCTTCCGGTGTGGGATCTTTTCGGTTGCAAGTCCGGCTGCATGATCGGCAATCCGCTGATTCCCGTTATCGCCACCGCGCAGGAAGCGGGGGTTCCGGGAGTGGATTACGGACGGATGCTTGATTTGGCGGTCGCTACATCGGAAAGACGCGGCAACTCGCCGTGCGGGTACACTCCCGGTTCGCTCTCCTGTACATTGGAATACTGTTTCGACGACTGGTGCGTCGGCAAGGTCGCTGAACGTGTCGGACGCAAGGACGTGGCGGACCGATTCTTCGCTCGCGCGGGTTGGTACACGAACTGTTGGGACGCGGCGGTAGATTCCATGCGTTCGCGGTCGGGGCAGGGGAATGGCTGGCTCGAACCGTGGAAAGGCGAGACGGTTCACGGACAAGGTACCGTGGAATCGAATCCTCTTCAGCAGGGATGGTTTGTGCCGCACGATCCGCAGGGGCTGATTACGCTCATAGGCGGCCGCCAGCGTTTCCTCTCCCGTCTTGAGTCCTTCTTCCAAAAGGCTCCGGAAGACTTCCTGTGGGGGGATTACTACAACCATCCCAACGAACCATCCCATCACATTGTCTTTCTCTTTGCCGAAGCGGGAAGACCGGACTTGACGCAGCGCTGGACACGACGGATTCTGGATCGAGCCTACGGAGACGGGGTGAAAGGACTCTGCGGGAACGATGATGTCGGTCAGATGAGCGCGTGGTATGTTCTTGCGGCACTGGGGGTCAATCCGATGTGCCCGGGGAGTGGCAGGTGGACGATTACCGCGCCGATCTTTCCCGAAACAGTATTGAAGTTGTGGGGACACGAACTGCGTGTGGTCGCAAAGGGGGCGGAAGATGCTCGTAACGAAATCGTAAAAAGCGTGTTCGTGGACGGACAGAAGATCGACCGTCATTGGTTGACGACGAAAGAGCTATTGACCGCAAAAGCCATCGAAATGGAACTCGCTCCCGCTGGAGGGGAGTAGCCGTTAGCCCCCCCCGCTCACGCCATGCGCGAGTGATTCGATTCAGATAACTTGCCATACTACACGCTGGAGGTAGAAGTTTTAGACGAGCTGTTAGACGAGAGACCGGGAGGGATGCGCTTCCGCGCGTCCGCCGAAGTTTTTTAAACGCAGAGGCGCAAAGCCGCAGAGTCTCATTTTTGACAGGATTCACAGGATTGGGATTTCCAAGCGAGCTGCGCATTTGCATCTCACGCGGTGCCACGGAGGGCGGGACGCGTTTCCGCGCGTCCCGCCGGAGTCCTTTTCAACGCGGAGGCGCACGAGATCCGGCAAGTTTGTGGCGGTTTGGCGTGCGGTTTTCGCTTCACCCGTTTGGTGAAGAATCGATCCCTTCCTTTCTCTTCCTAAAATTCGCTCGATCCTGCCCCCCCTGTTTTCAGGCTGTTCCCTGCGCCCTCAGCGGCTCTGCGTGAGAACCCAAACGAGGAATCTAGGATAACTGAGGTAATTTCAAAACCACGGAATACACGGAATCGCAGGGTTACGAAACTCGTGTTTTTTCCGTATATTCCGTGTGTTCCGTGGTTGAACAACCGATAACCGGGAGGTTTGGCAATTGGTTCTTGTTAGCTCACGCGGTCGCGACGGCGCGCGCCCCTCCCGCTTGGAACTGGGAGAGTCGCACTTGCTTGCCAGCCGTAGCCTTGCGAAGGATGGATCGCGTCCGCACGTGGGGATGTTCGGTCATCACTTCCCGGAGATGGGACTGCGCCTCCTTTCGCCTTGTTTCTCTCCCGCCCTGCCGTTTCATTTCCCTTGCCGAAAAATGACAAGAGTACCGCTTCCTAGCAGATACGCATTCATGCGGATGTGCCCCTAGTCCAAAAATCCGGCGAATTTCCTTGACAGAATGCATATCACCCTGTTTAAATAAAAGTCGGCTTTTAGTTATAGCCAAAGGAGGTGAACGTATGAGCCGAAGTCTTCTTTACCGCCTGTTCGCGTTTCTTTCCCTCGCGGGCGCGCTGTTGTCCACACCGCCCTGCCACGCGACAGCCGCGCCCGGTCTCCTTGCCGAGTACTTCGACTTCATCGACACGCCGCTGACCGACTTCCCCGACCTTTCCGGGCTGGTGCCCGACGCCGTGCTGGTCGAGCCGCGGGTGTGGCATCCCTCGACCTCCGGCGCGTGGGACGGGCTGGAGGCGGCGCGGTTCACCGACCGCTTCGCCGCCCGGTACAGCGGCTTCCTCGACGTCCCGGCGGACGGGACGTACACCTTCGCCCTCTCGTCCGACGACGGCTCGCGGCTCTGGATCGACGGGGTGCTCGCCGTGGACCACGGCGGGGCGCACTCCTTCTCCCGCAGGGCCGCGCAGGTCTGGCTGGCGGCGGGCGCCCACGACATCCTCCTGCTCTACTTCGAGAACGGCGGGGCGGCGGGGCTGGAGCTGTCCTGGTCCGGCCCGGGCTTCGGGGAGGAGGCGGTTCCCGCGTCCTCGCTCTCTCACGACCCCTCCGGGGGTCCCGCCCGCCCGTCCGCGAAGATGCTCATGCGCACGGGCGCGGGGTTCGCCCGCGCCGGGCTCCCGTCGCCGCTGGAGTGCGCGGCGTGGGACGGGGACGCGCCCGCCGCCGCCGTGTCCTACCTGATAGACGGTGCCCCGCTCGACGCC